>NZ_JABBWZ010000020.1:0-76713 GCF_014161435.1 Microbispora sp. H10949
GCCCCCGCCGCCCCCGCCGCCCCCGCCGGGAGCCGGCGGCCCCGTCCCCGCCGGTCCCTGCTCGTCCGGCTGCGCCCCGTCCTCGTCTTCGGCGTCGCGCTGAGCGGGATGTTCGCCACCGGCGTGCGCACGTACCACGCGGTGCCCGGCGAGGTGCTGTACCCGCTGAAGCGGGTGGCCGAGTCGACGGTGCTCGTCCTGGCTTACGACGAGAAGGACCGGGCGGAGCGGGAGATGGCCGCGGCCCGGCTGCGGGCGGCCGAGACCGCCTCGCTGATCGGCGAGGCCGCCCCCGACCGCCGCCGGCTGATCGCCCAGACGCTCGACGACATGGAGACGAAGACCAGGGCCGCGCTGACCCGCGTGGCGCTGCGGGGCCATGCCGACGGCGAGGCGCGGCGGTTCGCGCGTCAGCAGCGCAAGGTGGTGGAGCCGCTGCTGCCGAAACTCGACGGGGAGAATCGCGACAAGGCCACGCAGTACCTGCGTTACATCGACACTTTCACGGCTTCCGGACGCTGACACGTCATGTCCCGCTCACGTTGGGGACGGTGTCCGCCGGTTAAGCTGATGAGCCATGAGGCGGCTATTGCGACGGAGGGAAGCGGCGGAGATCGCCGGTGAGGTGGCCGCCGCCGCGGCGGTGTCCGCCCCCGAGGTCGTGCCTGATCTGACCGCGGCGGCGTTCTTCGACGTCGACAACACCATGATGCGCGGCGCCTCCATCTACCACTTCGCGCGCGGGCTCGCCTCGCGGGGCCTGTTCACCACCCGCGACCTGGCGAAGTTCGCGGTCGGGCAGGCGTGGTTTCGCGTCCGGGGCAACGAGAACCCCGAGCACATCGCCAGGGCCAAGGAGATGGCCCTCGCCTTCGTCGCGGGGCTCAAGGTGGACGAGGTCGTCCGGCTGGGCGAGGAGATCTACGACGACGTGATGGCCGACCGCGTGTGGGCGGGCACCCGCGCGCTGGCCCAGGCGCATCTCGACGCCGGGCAGCGGGTGTGGCTGGTCACCGCGACCCCGGTGGAGCTGGCCCGGGTCATCGCGCAGCGGCTCGGGCTCACCGGCGCGCTCGGCACGGTCGCCGAGACCGCCGACGGCGCCTACACCGGGCGGCTGGTCGGCGACCTGCTGCACGGCCCGGCCAAGGCCGAGGCCGTACGGGCGCTGGCCCGGCGCGAGGGCCTCGACCTCGCCCGGTGCTCGGCCTACAGCGACTCGTCCAACGACCTGCCGATGCTCTCGCTCGTGGGTCACCCGTACGCCATCAACCCCGACAGCGAGCTACGCGAGCACGCCAGGGACAACGGCTGGGAGACCCGCGACTTCCGGACCGGCCGGAAGGCGACCATGATCGGGCTGCCGATCGCGGCGACGGCGGGGGCCATAGCGGGCGGCGTCGCCGCCGGCATCGCGCTGCGCCGCCACTACCGCTCCACCCTCTGACGCCCGGGCCGGAACCGCGAGACCGGCCGTCAGATCGGGGGGAACGCGGCCCCCCGGCGCAGCCGCAGGGCGTCGAGCCGCCGCTGCATGGTCTCCCGGACGTGGTCGGTGAGGTCGAAGACCACCGCGGGGTCGTCGGCCTCCTCCGGGTCGTAGGAGTCGGTGCGGACCGGCTCGCCGAACTCGATGAGCCACTTCGACGGCAGCGGGACCAGGCCGAGCGGCCCGAGCCAGGGGAACAGCGGCGTGATCGGGAGGTACGGCAGGCCGAGCAGGCGCGCGAGCGAGGGGACGTCCCCGATCTTGGGATAGATCTCCTCCGCGCCGACGATCGCACATGGGACGATCGGTACACCGGCCCTGATCGCCGAGGCGACGAACCCGCCCCGGCCGAACCTCTGCAGCCGGTAGCGATCGGAGAACGGCTTGCCGATGCCCTTGAAGCCCTCGGGGAAGACGCCGACGACCTCACCCTTGCGCAGCAGGCGGTCGGCGTCCTCGGGGCAGGCGAGCGTGTGCCCCGACTTGCGGGCGAGATGCCCGAGCACGGGGAGCTGGTAGACCAGGTGGGCGCCGAGGAGGCGCAGCGGCCGGCCCAGCTCGTCGTTCACCGCGACCTGGAGCATGAGCGCGTCCACCGGCAGCGTGCCGGAGTGGTTGGCCACGATCAGGGCCCCGGCGTCGGCCGGCACGTTCTCCAGGCCGAGGGTCTCGGTCCTGAACCAGTGCCGGTACAACGGGCGCAGCGCCTCCAGCAGCACCCGGTCGTTCAGCTCGGGATCGAAGCCGAACTCGTCGACCTCGTAGTCGCCGGTGATCCTGCGGCGCAGAAAGGCGAACAGCTCCGCGAGCCGCTCGCCGGAGTCGTCGCCGCTCCCGGGGTCGGCCGGGCGGCCGTTCCCGGCCGCGCGCCGGTCCTGGAAGTCGTTCATCGGGTCACCGCTTCGTCACGAGGCCGGCCAGCCAGTCGACCGCGGCGAGCGGCAGGTGACCGGGGCCGCCCCGGGACCGCAGGAAGTCGTCGAACGCCGCCGCCGTGCCGTACTTCGGGCGCCAGCCGAGCTCGGCGGTGAGCCTGGCGGTGTCCACCGCGCGGCCGTGGCTCATCAGCGTGAGCTGCTCGGGCGAGAAGTCGACCAGCCGGGCGCCCCTGGCCAGCCCGCCGACCAGGCGGAAGGCCGGGGACGGCAGCGGGACCACCGGCCGGCCCGTGCGCCGCGCGCACTGCGACAGCAGCAGGACGCCGTCGCCCGCCACGTTGAACACGCCGGGGTGGTCCGTCCCGGCCGTACGGCACAGCGCCTCGACGGCGTCGTCCTCGTGGACGAACTGCAGCCGCGGATCGAAGCCGAGCACGGTGGGCAGCACGGGCTGCGAGAAGTAGCGCGTGAGCGGCGAGTCGACGCCGGGCCCCATGAGGTTGGCGAACCGCAGCGTGGTCGTCGTCACGTCGGGCCGCCGCCGGGCGAAGCCCCGGACGTACGTCTCGACCTCCGTGGCGTCCCTGGCGTACCCGTGGTGCGCCACCTCGACGGGCTCGGTGTCCTCCGTGAACACGGCCGGAGCGTGCGGCGAGGAGCCGTACACGGCCGTGGTGGAGCGCACGACCACGCGGCGCACCGTGGCGGAGCGCTGGCAGGCCGCGAGCAACTGCATCGTGCCGATGACGTTGTGCTCCTTCATGGCCGGCCGGCCACCGCCCGTCCCGCCGGCCCGGTGGTCTCCACGGCCGCTGCCGCTGACCAGGCTGAGGTGCACGACCGTGTCGACGTCGGCGTCCCGGATGACCCGAGCCAGGTCCGGGCCGCGCAGCGCGACACGGACGAACTCGGCGCGGCCGAGCACCGGGCAGTCCTGCCCGCCGTCCCGCCCACGAAGGGGTGGCGGCGGCTCGGTGTCCACGCCGATGACGCGGTCGATCTCCGGATCGCCCGCGAGCGCGGCCGCCACACGGGCGCCGATGTGACCGCGGACACCGGTGACCAGCACGGTACGAGTCATCGACGCCTCGCCGGGGGTGTGCGTGTGCGTGTTCGACGGTCGCCCGGTCCCTCGGGACCGGTGCGCGCTCCGTCTCGGCTACTTCTTGTTACGCCGCTGGATGCGGGTCTTCTTCAGCAGCTTGCGGTGCTTCTTCTTGGCCATGCGCTTGCGGCGCTTCTTGATCACAGAGCCCACGGGACCCCCAGGTGAAGGTGGTGACAGTCGAACCGGCGCGCGAGCGCACACCGGCTCAACAGACTACCGGCGATCCACGGTAGATCGCTCCCCCGGGGGACCCCGCGTCGGGCGGGGGCCGGCCACGCCGCCGTCAAGCGTGGTCGTCCGAGGGCGTTCAACCCGCTTCGATGAACGCGTCCCGCAAGTAGTCGTGCACCGCCTGCTCGGGCACTCTGAAGGACCGGCCGACACGGATGGCCGGTAACTCGCCCGAGTGCACGAGCCGGTACACCGTCATCTTGGACACCCGCATGACGGTCGCCACCTCGGCCACCGTCAAGAACTTCACCTCGCTGAGAGGTCTTTCGCCTGCACCCATCGGACGCCTCTTCCGCACGTGTTTCCGGGTTATCCCCACTGGTGCCATCGCTCACGCACGTGTACTGCCGTCAGCGTAAGTCCGGACTCCGAGTAGGCAAACCCCCCATTCCATCATCAGCGGAGCCGTGTGCCGTCAAAATCGGGAAAGTCGCTGGCAGCAGCAGGGCCGTGCCCCTCGCCTCAATCTTGGAACGGACCAACTTCTCTCACATAAGAGTCGCCCAGGATCAGAAAAAAGTTGGCAACCGCCCGACACACCGGTGCAAAAGCGGGCGCGAAATGCCCGATTTGGGAGGTCCGTAAGGGTGTCAGAGGCTACGGGCGATGCGCGCGATCAGATACGAGGTCAACGGGGCGTAGTGCCGGGGAAGCACGTTGTCGTCGAGCGGGACGCTGACGGCGATCTTGCCCTCCGCCTCCCCCACGAACAGCGCGGGGTCGTTGCTGTCGGCGAAGCCCACCGTCTCGACCCCGGCCTCGCCCGCCGCCCCCGCCCAGCCGTGATCGGCGATCACCAGGTCGGGGCGCTCCTCGGCCAGCATCGCCCGCATCGGGTGCGGGTCGTGGGTGTGCACGAACGTGCCGCGGTCCTCCAGCATCGCCACGCCGTCGAGGTAGCGGATGCGCCTGCGGCGGCCGAGCCCGCCGACGTACGTCCACCCCTCCGCGGGGGACAGCAGGGTCGCCCCGTTCCCGGCCGCGAACCTGGCCAGGGCGAGGTGGACGGTGAGCAGGCCGGTGGGGTGGCCGGTGGCCACGACGATCCGGGCCGAGCCACGCCGCAGGACCTTGGCGACCCGGTCCCCCATCTCCTCCACCGCGTCGATGGTCCGATCGGGGTCGATGGTGTCCTGGCCCTCGCGGTGGCCGGGGTCGGCCGCCACCCCGGCCCGGTCGGCCATCAGCCGCAGCACGTCGTGGTAGGACCACTCGCCCTCGAAGGTGAGCCCGAAGAGGTAGTGCGGGTCGCGCAGCGCGAGCGACCGGTAGTGATCGAGGTTGTTCTCCCGGCTGGTGGCGACGTCGCCGGCGATGGCGGTCCGTACGAGGTGCTCGCGCAGTTCGGCCCGGGAGGGCGAGGCCGGGGACGGCGGGGAGGAGGATCGGGAGGACGGCGGGGAGGACGGTCGGGTCACGACTGCTACAGCGCTCCTCGGCTCGGCGCAATTCCGGACATGTCAGGGCATGGGATCCAGGCCGTGGAAGGGGAACACCGCCTTCCTGGTCGCTACGACGGCCCGGTCGACGGCGTCGGCTGGATCGTACCCTTCGGAGAAGTCACGCCACTGTGGGTGCCGCCCGTCGGTCATCCGCAACGGCGGGACCTCTCCGGTCCGTTCCGTCACGTACGTCCGCCAGGCCTCCGGCGTGGCGGTGCCGGGGTCGACGGGACTCCCGGCGGCCTCGGCGATCAGGTGCGTCCAGGCTCTCGGCACGACCTGGACGAGTTCGTAGCCCCCGCCGCCCAGCGCGATCCAGCGTCCGCCCGCGGTCTCGTGGGCCAGCCGGTGCAGCGCGGCGTACGTCGTGCGCTGCCCGTCGAGGCTGAGCATGAGGTGCGCCAGCGGGTCGAGTGCGTGGCTGTCGCATCCCTGCTGGGTGACCAGGACCTGCGGCCGGAAGTGCCGCAGCAACGGCGGGACGACCGCGTGGAAGGCCCGTAGCCACCCGGCGTCGCCGCAGCCCGCCGGCAGCGCGACGTTGACCGCGGTGCCCTCGGCGCCCGTCTCGTGCGGGAACCCGGTGCCGGGGAAGAGCGTGCGCGGGCTCTCGTGCAGGCTGATCGTGAGCACCCGGGGATCGTCGTGGAACGCCGCCTGCACGCCGTCGCCGTGGTGCACGTCCACGTCCACGTACGCGACGCGGGACGCGCCGTGCGACAGCAGCCACGCGATCGCCACCGCCGGGTCGTTGTAGACGCAGAAGCCGCTGGCGGCGCCGGGCATCGCGTGGTGCAGGCCTCCCGCGACGTTCACCGCGTGCTCGGCCGTACCGTCCCACACGGCCCTGGCGGCGGCCAGCGTGGCCCCGGTGACCAGCGCGGACGCCTCGTGCACCCCGGCGAAGGCGGGGTTGTCCTCGGTGCCGAGCCCGTACCGCAGGTCGGGGCGGCCGTCCCGGGAGACGGTCTTGACCGCCTCGATGTAGTCCCGCTTGTGGACCAGCGCGATCTCGTCGTCGGTGGCGGGGACGCAGCCGGTCGTCTCGACCGTGTCGAGCACGCCCATCTCGCGGGCGAGCGCCATGGTGAGCTCGACGCGCACGGGCGCGAGGGGGTGGCCGGGCCCGAAGTCGTACGTGACCAGGGCGTCGTCCCAGACGACCCGCACCGCCCGGCTCATGCGGCGACGCCATCGCAGTGACTCATACCAGAACGTTATCGCCCGTACCCGAACCTTGACGCCGTCGCTCCGGCTCGTGTCCGGGCCTCGTGCGTGACCGTCACAGCGGGGCCCCGCCTCGCCCGTGCGTCACGGCTCGCGCGTACGGCCCTCAGCCGGAGGCGAGACGGCGGCTGCGCTCGCAGGCGGCCTCGATCGCGTCGAGGAACGCGGCCCTGACCTTGTGCCGTTCCAGCTCGGCGATGGCGGCGATCGTGGTGCCTCCGGGCGAGGTCACGGCCTCGCGCAGGATCACCGGGTGCTCCCCCGAGTCGCGCAGCATGATCGCGGCGCCGACGATCGACTGGGTGACCATGTCGAGGGCGGCGGCGCGCGGCATGCCCAGCAGGATCCCGGCGTCGACCATCGCCTCGACGAGGTAGAAGAAGTACGCCGGGCCGCTGCCGGACAGCGCGGTGGCGGCGTCCTGCTGCGCCTCCGGGATGCGCAGCACCTTGCCCACCGGGCTGAGCAGCGCCTCGGTGCGCCTGAGGTGCTCCTCGGAGGCGTGCGCCCCGGCCGAGATGACGCTCATGGCCTCGTCGACCAGGACGGGCGTGTTCGACATGACGCGGACGACCGCCACGCCGTCCCCGAGCCTGGTCTCCACGAAGGCGGTCGTGATGCCGGCGGCGACGGAGATCACCAGCCGGTCGGCGGGCACGTGCGGAGCGATCTCGGCCAGCAGCGCGCCCATGTCCTGCGGCTTGACGGCGAGGATGAGCGTCTCGGCCAGCTTGGCGGCCTCGGCGTTGCCCGCCACCCGCACGCCGTACCGCTCGCGCAGCGCCTCGGCCCGCTCGGGCCTGCGGGCCGTCGCCACGATCTCGTCCGGCCGCAGACCGGCGCGTACCAGCCCGGAGAGCAGGGCCTCGCCCATCTTTCCGGTCCCGAGGATCGCGATCATCCCTGTGCCTTCCTGTACTCGCCGGGATCTGCGCGCAGCTTACCGATCCCGCCGGAGGAGCGTGTCGCGGCCCGGCGGCCTCCGACACCTCGCGTCATCCCATGCCCACCACAAATGTTGCGGTTTTGCATCCAAGTGACGGCAAGTGTCGCTTTACTACTCTTTTGCCCGGATGATCGGCCGAGGGTGTCCATGAATCGGCTCCATCGACGGGGCCACCGGCGCCGAAGGGGTGCACGTGAAGAAGATCCTCGTTGCGCTGGCCGCCGCTGGCCTGGGTCTGAGCGGCGTGCTGGCCGCGTCGCCCGCGGCCGGCGCACCCCCGGGCGCCGAGCACGCGCCGCCGGCTCCCGCGCCGCAGTGGACCCAGTGCGAGGGCCTGCCCACGGGCGTCGAGTGCACGAAGATCGAGGTCCCCCTGGACTACGGCCGTCCCAAGGGCGAGAAGATCAAGATCGCGGTCTCCCGCAGGAAGGCGACGGACACGGCCCACTACCAGGGCGTGATCCTGTTCAACCCCGGCGGCCCCGGCGGCAGCGGCCTCGCGTACCCGGCGGTCATGCAGACGCGGCTGGGGCCCACGCTCGCCGCGCAGTACGACCTGATCGGCTTCGACCCGCGCGGCGTCGGCTCCAGCGAGCCCTCGCTGAGCTGCGACCCGCACTTCGCCGACCCGGTGCGGCCCGACTACGTGCCCGCGAACATCACCGAGGAGCTGGCCTGGGCCCAGCGCTCCCGGAACTACGCGGAGGCGTGCGGCCGGATCTACGGCGACCTGCTCAAGAACATGACCACGGCCGACGCGGCCAACGACATGGACCAGATCCGCAGGGCCCTCGGCCAGGAGCAGATCAGCTACGTCGGCTACTCCTACGGCACCTACCTCGGCGCGACGTACGCGACGCTGTTCCCGAACAGGGTCCGCCGGCTCGTGCTGGACAGCATCGTCAACCCCTCGCGGGTGTGGTACGAGGCCAACATCGACCAGAACCACGCGTTCGAGGGCCGCGCCAAGGACTTCTTCGCCTGGATCGCCCAGTACGACTCGACCTACCACCTCGGCACCACCGGCGACGAGGTGGAGAAGGCGTTCTACGCGGCCCGCGCCAAGCTGAAGGACACCCCGGCGGAGGGCCGGGTCGGGCCGGACGAGTTCGACGACACCTACCTGGCGGGCGGCTACCTCAAGAGCCGCTGGCCGCTGCTCGCGGACGCGCTGTCCCGGTACCTGACCGCCGGTGAGGCGGCTCCGCTCCTCGCCGCCTACGGCACGTACGGCGACTCCAGCGGCGACGACAACACCTTCGCCGTCTACTCCGCGGTCGAGTGCTCCGACGCGAGCTGGCCGCGCGACTGGCCCAGGTGGCACCGCGACATGTGGCAGTCGTACCGCGCCGCGCCCTTCCTGAGCTGGGGCAACGCCTGGTTCAACGCGCAGTGCGCCTTCTGGCCGGTGCGCGCGGCGCACGAGCAGCGGATCGACGGCCGGCTCATCAAGAACGCGCTGTTCTTCCAGGACACCAAGGACGGCGCCACGCCGTACGAGGGCGGGGTCGAGATGCACAGGCGCTTCCCGAACTCGCGCCTCGTCGTCATGGACGGCGGCGGCAACCACGGCCTGACCGGACGGGGCAACGCCTGCGTCGACGACGCCTGGAAGGCCTACCTGACCGACGGCACGCTGCCCGCGAGCCGTCCGGGGCCGGACCTGCACTGCGCGCCGTTCGCCGACCCGGTTCCGCCGGCCCGGGCCGCCGCGCTGAACGCGACGCCGACGCAGATCGACGACTGGGTGCCCGGCGAACGCTGACCTCTCCCGGCCCACCCCCCGATACACCCCCCACGGCGAGCCCCCGGCCTGTGACAGGCCGGGGGCCCGTCCGTCTCCGGGCGCCGCTTCACGGCGTACGGCGGCGCAGCGTCACGGCGCCGAGGAGGAGCGCGAGCACGGCCGACCCGGCGACCAGGGCCACGTCGCGCCAGAACTCGCCGCCCGGGCCGGTGTCCGCGCAGGCGTGCGCCATGGCCTCGATCGCGTACGACATGGGCAGGACGTCGGAGATCCATTCGAGCACGGGCGTCATCCGGCCGCGGGGCACGAGGATCCCCCCGAGCAGCACCTGGGGGATCATGACGACCGGCATCAGCTGCACGGCCTGGAACTCCGTACGGGCGAACGCGCTGCACAGCAGGCCGAGCGCGGTGCCGAGCAGGGCGTCGAGCAGCGCGACGAGCACCAGCGGCCACAGGGGGCCCGGGATCTCCAGGCCGAGCCAGGTGAGGGAGACCGCCAGCGCCAGCGCCACCTGGACGCAGGCCGCCAGGCCGAAGGCGAGGCCGTACCCGAGCAGGAGGTCGAGCCGCCCGAGCGGCATCGCCATGAGCCGCTCCAGCGTCCCCGACGTACGCTCGCGCAGGGTGGCGATCGAGGTGACGAGGAACATCACCAGGAACGGGAACACGCACAGCAGGACCGGAGCGAACCGGCCGAACGCCCGCTCGTCGTCGATCACGTAGTAGAGCAGGATCATCACCAGCGTCGGCACGAGCACCATCAGCGCGACGGTGCGCCTGTCGTGGCGGAGCTGGGTCAGGATGCGGCGCGCGGTGGCGAGAGTGATCACGAGGCTCATGCCGCGGCCCTCTCGGCGATCAGGCGCAGGAACGCCTTCTCCAGATCGGACGTGCGGGTGCGCCCCCGCAGCCCGTCGGGGGTGTCGTCGGCGAGGATCTCCCCCTGGCGCAGCACGACCAGCCGCTCGCAGCGCGCGGCCTCGTCCATGACGTGGCTGGAGACGAGGAGCGTCGCGCCGCGCTCGGCGAGGCGGTGGAACAGCGCCCACAGCTCCTGCCGCAGCACCGGGTCGAGCCCGACGGTCGGCTCGTCGAGCACGAGCAGTTCGGGCCGGCCGAGCATGGCCACCGCGAGCCCGGCCCGGTTGAGCTGACCGCCGGAGAGGGTGGCGCCGAGCTGGTGGGCGGCGTCCGCGAGTCCCACCTCGGCCAGCACCCGCTCGGGGTCGTCCTTCGGCGCCCCGAGCACGGCGGCGAAGTAGCGGAGGTTCTCCAGCACCGTCAGGTCGCGGTAGACGGCCGGGCTCTGGGTCGAGTAGCCGATCCTGCGCCGCAGGCCCGCGCTCCCGGCGGGCTCGCCGAGCACGGTCACCTCCCCGCCTGAGACGACCTGGACCCCGACGACCGCCCGCATCAGCGTCGTCTTGCCGCAGCCGCTCGGCCCGAGCAGCCCGGTGACCTGACCTCGGGGCACCTCGAAGGTCAGCCCGTGCAGCACTTCCGCCCTACCTCTGGACACCCGCAGACCGCGTACGGCGACCGCGGGAGCCGATAAATTCATCATGTGATGAAATTAAGCCCACGCAGCCCGGCCCGTCAATGAACCACCGGCGCTTGACAGCCGTGTAAGGGACATGAGAAAGCTCTGGCTCGTGGCCCTCCTGTTCCTGGCGGTCGCCTGCGGAGGGGCGTCCTCCACCTCGGCCCACCCCGAGCAGCCGGAGGGCTCGCCCTCCGGCGCCGGGACGGGTCCCCAGTCGGCTCCGGCTCCGGTCGTCCCGCCGGGGGCCGGGACCGTCGCGCCCGGCGCCTCCGCGTCCCCCGTGACCCCGGCGGGGCCCACCCTGAACACGCGCGCGGTCCCGTGGGAGAGCGCCACACCCGCGGACGGCGGCCGCTCTCTCGACGTCGTGTGGTGGTCGGGTGTGGAGCCCTGCCAGGTGCTCGACCACGTCGACGTGAAGGAGACCGTGCGCGAGGTGACGGTCACCGTGTACGAGGGGCAGGACCGGCGCTCCCCCGACGCCGTCTGCATCGCGATCGCCATCCGGAAGACCACGCAGGTGCGGCTCGAGTCCCCTCTGGGCGACCGGAAGGTGGTGGACGGCGCAAAGTAAGGCAAAGCCGGGCCGTGAGCTTCGCCCTGGATGGGGCAGGCGCGGACGTGGTGCGGGATCGCGGATGCGGGGACTAAATCCGCGCGCCCCGGGGTTGAGCCTCGTAGACTCAAGACGTTTGACAGGAACCCGGATCGGGTCCATCATTTGAGTCTGACCGACTCAACTTTGACTACAAGGACGTACTCATGGCACGTGCGGTAGGTATCGACCTGGGGACGACCAACTCCGTCGTCTCGATTCTCGAGGGCGGCGAGCCCACGGTCATCGCGAACGCGCAGGGGTCGCGGACCACGCCGTCCGTGGTCGCGTTCGCGAAGAACGGAGAGGTCCTCGTCGGCGAGGTGGCCAAGCGGCAGGCGGTGACCAACGTCGACCGCACCATCCGCTCGGTCAAGCGTGAGATGGGCACGAACTGGACCGTCGAGATCGACGGCAAGAAGTTCACGCCCCAGCAGATCAGCGCTTTCGTCCTGCAGAAGCTCAAGCAGGACGCGGAGGCGTACCTGGGCGAGAAGATCACCGACGCGGTGATCACCGTTCCCGCCTACTTCAACGACTCGCAGCGGCAGGCCACCAAGGAGGCCGGCCAGATCGCGGGCCTCAACGTGCTGCGCATCATCAACGAGCCCACCTCCGCGGCCCTGGCCTACGGCCTGGACAAGGAGAAGGACCAGACCATCCTGGTCTTCGACCTCGGCGGCGGCACCTTCGACGTGTCCCTGCTCGACGTCGGCCAGGAGGACGGGCACGGGTTCGTCGAGGTCAAGGCGACCAGCGGTGACAACCACCTCGGCGGCGACGACTGGGACCAGCGCGTCGTCGACGAACTGGTGACCCGCTTCAAGAACGCGCACGGGGTCGACCTGGCCAAGGACAAGATGGCCCTCCAGCGCCTGCGCGAGGCGGCCGAGAAGGCGAAGATCGAACTGTCGGCGCAGACCGAGACCACGATCAACCTGCCCTACATCACCGCCTCCTCCGAGGGCCCGCTGCACCTGGAGGAGAAGCTGACCCGGGCGGAGTTCCAGCGGATCACCGCCGACCTGCTCGAACGCTGCAAGGGCCCCTTCCACCAGGTCATCAAGGACGCCGGCGTCAAGGTCTCCGACATCGCCCACGTCGTGCTGGTCGGCGGCTCGACCCGCATGCCGGCCGTCTCCGAGCTGGTCAAGGAGCTGACCGGCGGCAAGGAGCCCAACAAGGGCGTGAACCCGGACGAGGTCGTCGCCATCGGCGCCGCGCTCCAGGCCGGTGTCCTCAAGGGCGAGGTCAAGGACGTCCTGCTGCTCGACGTGACCCCGCTGAGCCTCGGCATCGAGACCAAGGGCGGGATCTTCACCAAGATCATCGAGCGCAACACGACGATCCCGACCAAGCGCTCGGAGGTCTTCACCACGGCCGAGGACAACCAGCCGTCGGTGCAGATCCAGGTCTACCAGGGCGAGCGTGAGATCGCGGCGTACAACAAGAAGCTAGCCACCTTCGAGCTGACCGGCATCGCCCCGGCCCCGCGTGGCATCCCGCAGATCGAGGTCACCTTCGACATCGACGCCAACGGCATCGTGAACGTGTCGGCGAAGGACCTCGGCACGGGCAAGGAGCAGTCGATGACCATCACCGGCGGCTCGGCCCTGGGCAAGGACGACATCGAGCGGATGATGCGCGAGGCGGAGTCCTACGCCGAGGACGACCGGAAGCGCCGCGAGGACGCCGAGGTCCGCAACAACGCGGACGCGCTGGCCTACCAGACGGAGAAGTTCCTCCGCGAGAACGACGACAAGGTCCCGGCCGACGTGAAGACCGAGGTCAACGACTCCCTCGCCGAGCTGAAGAAGGCGCTGGAGGGCACCGACACGGCCGTCATCCGCGACTCCGCCGAGAAGCTCGCGACCGTCAGCCAGAAGATGGGCTCGGCGATCTACGCCCAGTCCCAGGCGGCCGGAGCCGAGGGCGCCGCGCCCGGCGCGGACGCCGGTGCGGGCGGCCAGCAGGCCAAGGCCGACGAGGACGTCGTCGAGGCCGAGATCGTCGACGACGAGCGGGAGGGCGGCACCAAGTGAGCCCGCGTGAGAACGGTTCCGGGGAGGAGCCGGTGATCCGCGACAACCGCAAGATCGACCCGGAGACCGGCAGGGCCCGTGAGGCCACCACGGCGGACGACGGCGTGGCGCAGGAGGAGTCCTCCTCCGTCGCCCAGGAGCCGGAGGCCGTGGCGGCCGACGGGTCCGCCGCGGACCTGCTCGCCGAGCGCACCGCCGATCTCCAGCGCCTGCAGGCGGAGTTCAGCAACTACCGCAAGCGGGTCGAGCGCGACCGGATCACCGTCAAGGAGCAGGCCGTCGCGAGCGTGCTCACCGAGTTGCTGCCGGTGCTCGACGACATCGGGCGCGCCCGCGACCACGGCGAGCTCACCGGCGGCTTCGCGAAGGTGAGCGAGTCGCTGGAGGCGGCCGTCGGCAAGCTGGGCCTGGCCACGTACGGCACGAAGGGCGACCCCTTCGACCCGACCGTGCACGAGGCCCTGCTGCACAGCTACTCGGCGGAGGTGACGGAGCCGACGTGCGTCGAGATCCTCCAGCCGGGCTACCGGATCAACGACCGGATCCTGCGCCCGGCCCGGGTGGCCGTCGCCGAGCCGAGCGAGGAGGAGGCGCCGCGCGACGCGGCGGACGACTCCGGCGCCGCCGATGGATCCGACGAGAACTGAACAGCCCGGGGTCTCTCCCGATCGGGAAGGATCGGGAGAGACCTCAGTCACTCCCCTTTCGTGTGAAGGAAGCGATAGATGAGCACCAAGGACTACTTGGAAAAGGACTACTACGCCGTCCTTGGTGTGCCCAAGACCGCGAGCGCCGAGGAAATCAAGAAGGCGTACCGCAAGCTCGCCCGGCAGTACCACCCCGACGCGAACCCCGGCAACAAGCAGACCGAGGAGAAGTTCAAGGAGGTCTCCGCGGCCTACGACGTGCTCTCCGACGCCAAGCGGCGCAAGGAGTACGACGAGGCGCGCACGCTCTTCGGGTCCGGCGTGGGCGGGTTCACCGGCGCGGGTGGCCAGCGGCCAGGCGGCGGCAGCTTCAACTTCGACCTCGGCGACCTGTTCGGGGGCTCGGGTTCGGGCGAACGGATCGGGGACCTCTTCGGCGGGCTGTTCAACCGGGGCGGCGGCCCGCGCACGACCACCACCACCGGCCGGCCACGGCGCGGCCAGGACGTCGAGTCCGAGGTGACGCTCGCCTTCGGCGAGGCGGTCGACGGCACCACGGTGTCGCTCCGGCTCACCAGTTCGTCCGCCTGCGCGGCCTGCGGCGGCACGGGGGCGAAGGCCGGCACCACGCCGAGGGTCTGCCCGACCTGCGAGGGAACCGGGGCCGCCAGCCGCAACCTCGGCAACTTCGCCTTCTCCGAGCCGTGCCGCGACTGCCGCGGCCGGGGCCTGGTGGTCGACGACCCCTGCCCCGTCTGTGAGGGCAGCGGGCGCGGCAAGAGCACCCGCACGATCCAGGCGCGCATTCCCGCCGGGGTCGGCGACGGCCAGCGCATCAGGATCAAGGGCAAGGGCGCGCCGGGTGAGAACGGCGGCCCGGCGGGCGACCTCTACGTTCTGGTGCACGTGAAGCCGCACCCGGTGTTCGGCCGCAGCGGGGAGAACCTGACCGTCACGGTCCCCGTCACCTTCCCCGAGGCCGCGCTCGGCGCCGAGATCAAGGTGCCGACGCTCAAGGGCATGCCGGTGACCCTCCGAATCCCCGAGGGCACGCCGAACGGGCGGACCTTCCGGGTGCGCGGGCGCGGGGCCCCGCGCAAGGACGGCACCAAGGCCGATCTGCTGGTCACCGTCCAGGTGATGGTGCCGCAGAACCTGGACGACAAGGCCCGCGCGGCCCTTGAGGAGTTCAGGAACGCGACCGAGGGGCCGGACCTCCGCGAAGAGCTGATCAAGCAGGCCAGAAGCGAGTGAGCCGATGGATGCCAGGTTTTTCGACATCTCCGACGACACACCTGTCTATGTGATCTCCGTGGCCGCCCAGCTGTCCGGGCTGCATCCGCAGACGCTCCGCCAGTACGACCGGCTCGGCCTCGTCAGCCCCGGCCGTACGGCGGGGCGGGGACGGCTGTACTCCACCCGGGACATCGTGCTGCTGCGCGAGGTCCAGCGGCTCTCCCAGGAGCACGGCATCAACCTCGCCGGCATCAAGCGCATTCTCGAACTGGAGACGGAGAATCTGCGCCTGCGCGAGGAGGTCACGCGGCTGCGGGGTGAGCTCACGATGGTGCGGGCCCTGGTCCGCTACGAACTGCCACCTGCCTGAACCTGCCACCTGCCTTAACGGGGAATCGAGGCATCGTCATATGGACTACAAGTTCACCCAGAAAAGCCAGGAGGCCCTGTCGGCGGCCGTGCGCCGCGCCGCGGCCGACGGCAATCCCGAGGTGGCGCCCGCCCACCTCCTGACGACCCTGCTGGCGCAGAACGGCGGCATCGCCGCCTCGCTGCTGCAGGCCGTCGGCGCGGACCCGGCGAGGCTGCGCGCCCAGGCCGAGGAACTGCTGAGCCGGCTGCCCAAGGCGCAGGGCTCCACCGTGAGCGCGCCGTCCAGCTCCCGCCAGCTGCTGACCGTGATCAACACGGCCGCCCAGCGGGCCAAGCAGCTCGAAGACGAGTACGTCTCGACCGAGCACCTGCTGGTCGGGCTGGCGACCGACGGAGGACAGGTCGCCGACCTGCTGAAGGGCGTGGGCGCGACCCCCGACGCGCTGCTGGAGGCGTTCGAGAAGGTCCGCGGGCACGCGCGGGTGACCAGCGAGACGCCGGAGGACACCTACCAGGCGCTGGAGAAGTACGGCGTCGACCTCACCGAGGCGGCGAGGGCGGGCAAGCTCGACCCGGTCATCGGTCGCGACAGCGAGATCCGCCGGGTCGTCCAGGTGCTGTCGCGCCGCACCAAGAACAACCCCGTGCTGATCGGCGAGCCCGGCGTCGGCAAGACCGCCGTGGTGGAGGGCCTCGCCCAGCGGATCGTCGCGGGTGACGTGCCCGAGAGCCTGCGCAACAAGCGTCTCGTGGCGCTCGACCTCGGCGCGATGGTCGCGGGCGCGAAGTACCGCGGCGAGTTCGAGGAGCGCCTCAAGGCCGTGCTCACCGAGATCAAGGAGAGCAACGGCCAGATCGTGACGTTCATCGACGAGCTGCACACGATGGTCGGCGCGGGCGCGGCCGAGGGCGCGATGGACGCGGGCAACATGCTCAAGCCCATGCTGGCCCGCGGCGAGCTGCGGATGATCGGCGCCACCACGCTCGACGAGTACCGCGAGCGCATCGAGAAGGACCCGGCGCTGGAGCGGCGCTTCCAGCAGGTCTACGTCGGCGAGCCGACCGTCGAGGACACGATCGCGATCCTGCGCGGGCTCAAGGGCCGTTACGAGGCCCACCACCAGGTGCAGATCTCCGACAGCGCGCTGGTCGCCGCCGCGACGCTCTCCGACCGCTACATCACCGCGCGCTACCTGCCCGACAAGGCCATCGACCTGGTGGACGAGTCGATGTCGCGGCTGCGCATGGAGATCGACTCGCGGCCGGTGGAGATCGACCAGCTCCAGCGGAGCGTGGACCGCCTGAAGATGGAGGAGCTCGCGCTCGCGAAGGAGACCGACGAGGCGAGCCGCCAGCGCCTGGAGAAGCTCCGCGAGGAGCTGGCCAACCGCCAGGAGGACCTCAACGCTCTGGTCAGCCGGTGGGAGCGGGAGAAGGCCGGCCTCAACAAGGTCGGCGAGCTGAAGAAGCAGCTCGACGAGGCACGTGGCGCGGCCGAGCGGGCCCAGCGCGACGGCGACTTCGAGGCCGCGTCCCGGCTCATGTACGGCGACGTGCCCCGCCTGGAGAAGGAGCTCGCCGAGGCCACCAGGGCCGCCGAGTCGGCGGAGGCCGAGGCCGAGCCGATGGTGAAGGAGGAGGTCGGCCCCGACGACATCGCCGAGGTCATCTCCTCGTGGACCGGCATCCCCGCCGGGCGGCTGCTGGAGGGCGAGACCGCCAAGCTGCTGCGGATGGAGGACGAGCTCGGAAGGCGCCTCATCGGCCAGCGCGAGGCCGTGCAGGCCGTCTCCGACGCCGTACGGCGGGCCCGGGCCGGCATCGCCGACCCCGACCGGCCGACCGGCTCCTTCCTGTTCCTCGGCCCGACCGGCGTCGGCAAGACCGAACTGGCCAAGGCGCTCGCCGAGTTCCTGTTCGACGACGAGCGGGCCATGACCCGCATCGACATGAGCGAGTACGGCGAGAAGCACAGCGTCGCCCGGCTGGTGGGCGCGCCGCCCGGTTACGTCGGGTACGAGGAGGGCGGCCAGCTCACCGAGGCCGTACGGCGCAGGCCGTACACGGTGGTGCTGCTGGACGAGATCGAGAAGGCCCACCCCGAGGTCTTCGACATCCTGCTCCAGGTGCTCGACGACGGCCGGCTCACCGACGGGCAGGGCCGCACGGTCGACTTCCGCAACACCATCCTGATCCTCACCTCGAACATCGGCTCGCAGTTCCTCGTCGATCCCACGATGGAGGGCGAGAGCAAGCGCGAGGCGGTGCTGAACGCGGTGCGGGCCTCGTTCAAGCCCGAGTTCCTCAACCGGCTCGACGACATCATCGTGTTCGACGCGCTGGGCACCGAGGAGCTGTCGCAGATCGTGGACCTGCAGGTCGCCAGGCTCGCCAAGAGGCTGTCCGACCGGCGACTGAGGCTGACGGTCACCCCCGCCGCCCGGGACTGGCTCGCGCTGACCGGCTACGACCCGCTGTACGGCGCGCGTCCGCTGCGCCGCCTGATCCAGTCGGCGATCGGCGACCGGCTCGCCAAGGAACTGCTGTCGGGAGCCATCCGGGACGGCGACGAGGTAATCGTCGACATCGACGAGGCGGGAGACACGCTGAAGATCGGGCCCGCTCGGTAAGGTCTTCTCCACCATTGCGGCAAGCGCGCCCCGCCCTTTTCCCTCGCTGCTACGTTCGGCGTTCGTCGGACTACCGTACGCGATCAGGGGGACGTGGATGTCCAGGACATCACGAAGTATTCGAGGGCGGTGCGCGGCGCTCGCGGCGGTCACCGCCGGAGTGAGCTGGCTGACCTGGGGCACGGCGATGGCGAAGGACGGCGCGTCGTCCGACGCCTGCCGTCCCCGAAACCACGACGTCACAGGCCACGACGTCACGGGCCGCGACGCCACGGGCCGCGACGCCACGGGCCATGACAGCACGGACCAGGGCGTCACGCGTCACGAGATCGCGCGGCGCGAGGCCACGGACCGGAACGTGAGGGGCGTTCCGGCCACCCTGGCCCCGGCGGCGGGCGTGCTGAGCATCGCGGACGCCGCCGGATCCGCCGCCGGGCAGGGGCACCGCTCGCTTCCCGGCAGGCCCGTCCCGGATCCGGCCGTTCCCGGGGTGGCCAAGCCCGTCCTGCCGGCCCTGACGGCTCCTCGGGCACTGCCGGGCACGTCCTCCGCCAGGGCGCTGACAGGCCTGGTGCCGAGGACCGGAAACGCACCGGCCGCCGGAGCCGCGCCGGTCCGCGTGCCCGGCACGGCCGGCGCGGGCGGCGGCCGCGCGGCGGGTGTTCCCGGCGCCGTCAGTGGCGCGACCGGTGTTCCCGGCGCGGCCGGCCGCGCGGCGGGTGTTCCCGGCGCCGTCGGCGGCGCTACTGGTGGTGTTCCGGGCGCGGTCGGCGGCGCGACCACCCCGGCGGCGGCCGGCATACCGGCGAGGTCTCTCCCCGTCGGCCTGGCCACCACTCCGTCAGCGGCGAAGCCGATCTCCGCCGGCACATCGGTCCTCCCGTCGTCGACGAAGCCGATATCCCTTGGCACGTCCGGGCTTCCGTCGGCCACGAAGCCGCTCGCCGCGGGCGCCTCGGCCCTCTCGTCGCCCGCGAGGTCGCTCACGGTACCGGCGGCGACCGTGGCGGGGTCGCGTGTGCCGGCCGCCGCGCCTGTCGCGAACTCCGGCACGCTGCTTCCCGCCAGGAGCGCCGTTCCGCTCCTCGCCGTCGCGCCCGCCAGGCCCAGCGCCTCGGACGCGGCCTGCCCGCCGCAGGCGCCGCAAGGACTACGCGGCGAGCCGGCCGAGCAGGAGCGGGTGCGTCCCCTCACCGAGGGGCGGCCGCGGGCGCGTCGGCACCCGAGGCCGGAGGAAGATGCGGGCAACGCCGGCGGGCAGAGCCGCGCCGCCCACAACACCGCCGCCCACGACACCGCCGCCCACAACCCGGTCGCCCACAACCCCGCGGGGCAGAACCCTGCCGGGCAGGGGTCCGCCGCACGCCCCGCCGAGCAGGCCGGACTGACGCCGCAGAGCAGCACCGTCAGCACCAGTTCCCAGAGCGGCGCCTCCGGTCAGGAGCAGACCACCGAGACCTTCCCACGCAAGCACCCGCACCGCAGGCACCATCCCCACAAGCAGGACGGGACGCCGGAGCAGGCCGCGAACCAGGCGGGCCGGCCGGCGAGCGCGGCCCAGGAGGACACCGGGACGGCGACCGAGCGGAAGAACGGCGCCGGGCACAGGCGTCAGCGCGACGACGCCGCCGCACCGGCCCAGGCCGGAAGGCCGCAGGCCGCCGGCCAGGACAGAACGGGGCAGGGCAAGGCAGGACAGGGCAAGTCAGCACCGGGCAAGTCAGCACAGGGCAGGAAAATCGCACCGGCCGTCCAGCCTGAGACGGTGGGCGGCAGGCGCGTTCCGCGTCTCCAGCCGCGCGAGTACCCCCGGGCCGCCGCGCACCCGCAGGGCGGCGACATCACCACCCCCGCCGCCCTCACCAGGGCGACGGGCACGCACGGGGTGACCGACTTCGCCGCCGCGACCGGGAACAGGATCCTGCCCTGACCCGGCACACGACAAAGGGGGCCGTGACACACGGCCCCTTTCTCGTTCCCGGGATGCCGGAGCTCTCAGGGGACCACCACGGATTCGTCGCCGGTGCTCGGATGCGGGCGGTCGGCGGCTCAGCGGGTGATGTCGAGAAGGGCGTCGAGGTCGTCCTCGGGCAGCCCGAGATCGACCCGGATGCGGTAGCGGGTGCGCAGCAGCGAGTCGCGGATGCCCGAACCGGTGGGGCCGCAGGCGCGGATGCCTTCGGTGGCCCAGTCGTGCGCCGCCTCCGCGTCGCCGTACGCGACCAGGGTCTCGGCGATGGTGAGCGCGGTGGCCGGGTTCCAGTCACCCGCCCGGATCGCCGCGATCATCGCTCTGGCCTCGTCCGGCCGGTCCAGCTCGAACAGGGTGTCGGCGATGCCGGCACGTGGATCCACCTGCACCTCACCCCCGTCCTCGATGGCGCTCTGGTAGCGGTCCAGCGCGGCGGCCGGCTGGCCGGCCTGGCGCCACTCCTCCGCCGCGAGCATGAGGATCGCCGCCCTCGACATCTCGCCCGACTCGTACCCCTGGGCCAGCGCGTCGAGGCGACGGGCGAGGGCACCGTGGTCATCGAGCAGCAGGGCCTGTTCGAGCAGACGGTCCACCTGCTCATTTGTCACATGTGCCACAGTGCCGAGGCTACCGACCCGAGCCTCGTTTCGCAGGGCAACGCCAGGCATTGACGAAGCAACGATTAGTAGACCTTCCACTACTATGCGCTTTTCTCTGCAGATAGACGGGCATATCGCACCACGCCTGCGCATTCGAGCCCTGGCGAGGAGCGTCCAGCATGTCCAAGCGAGTGATCCTGACTCTCGCCTCCGCAACGGTGCTCGCCGCCGTGGTCCCGGGTGTCGCCGGTTACCTCACGGCGCAGTACGAGGCGCTCGGTCAGGCTCGCGCCGAACTCGCCCGGCTGCAGGCGCAGTTGCGGATGATGGAGCTCACGATCGAGCCCGCGGCGCTGCGGTGCCGCGCCGGTGAGTCCGGTGGGCGATCCCCGCTTCAGGTGGACGACGACGACGCGCGCCAGCTCATGATCCCCCCGCGCACCCACACCCGCTCGTGGCAGAACACTGCGTACGTGCCGGGCAACTCGCCGGGGCTGCTGCCCTCCATCGAGGCGCCCGGCATCACCGGCCCCCGTGTCACAGGCCCCGGCACCGTCGACCTCCGCGCGATCTACCCCCGGGCCGTCGATCCGCGCGTCATGACCGGGCCCCAGGCTCCGTCCGAGCCCGCCCGTCCAGGGGAGTGAGTCACCGCCGGCGCGACTCGGCGGCGGCGAGCTGCCGCGAGAGGTATCCGCGCACGAGTTGCTTGGCCTCGGTCACGATCACGGGGTCGCCGTGCGGGTCATGGCGGAAGGCGAGTTTGAGCACCGCGTCCCCGGCCTCCACCGCGACGAGAATGGCACGGTCCAAATCCTCGCCGTCGGCGAGCCCGAATTCCGTCAGCAGCAGCGCGCGGAGGCGTCCGGCGATCACCGTGCTGTTGTCCGCGACGGAGTCGAGCAGGTCGAGGTCGAAGACGTCGCCGAAGTGCAACGAGCGGAAACCCGGCACGCTCCGGTGCATCTCGACGTACTCGTCGATGATGGCGTCGACCGCGTCCCACCAGCCCGTGTAGTCCTCGATCATGAAGCGGCGCCCGACCCGCGCGGCGAACAACTCGGCGTTGCGCCGGGCGAGCGCCTGGCTGAGTGCCCGCTTGTCGGGGAAGAACTGGTAGACCGAGCCGATGGCCACCCCGGCCCGCTCGGCGACCCGGGTGGTCGTGAGGGCGTCGTACCCGCCCTCGTCGAGCAGTTCCGCGCAGGCGTCGAGCATCCGCTCCACCCTGCGGACGCTACGACGCTGCGCGGGCCGCCGCCGCAGCGGCTCTCCGGCGTGCGACGAGCGCGGCGACATGCTCTCACCACCCCTGGGACCCCGGCCTTCGACGACGGGATCACCAATCTCCGACACCACCCGGCTGGACATCCACCCATCTTGCCTGTTTCGGGGTCCGCGGTCAGGGCTTAGCGGCCACTCGCCGGAAATGCGGCAAGATTCCGGTGCCGCCGCCGTCACGAGTCCTGCGGCGCGGCCGACAGGCCGGTGCAGCCGCGCAGCGCCCGGTACGCGCCGACCGCCTGCTCCCTGGCGCCGCCGGTGACCGGAACGGGCACACCGCCGTTGATCCGGGCGGGGGTCCACTGGTCCTTGAGGACCTTCCTCCCGTTGATGGTCAGGGTCAGCACGCCGGTCGTGCCGGTCTGCGGACCCCAGTTGTAGAAGGCGAAATTGCCGAGGCCGTACTGCACGTACGCCTGGCCGGAGTAGCCGCCGCCCAGCAGGATGTGCGCGTGGCTGCCCACCACGACGTCGGCTCCCGCCTCCACGAGCTTGTCCGCCAGGCCGCGCTGCACGGGTGTCGGGCACTTGACCAGTTCCGTGCCCCAGTGGAGGAACACGATGACGGTGTCGCTGTTCTTGCGGGCCTGCCGTACGGCGCGCAGGATGCGCGGCTCGTTCTTGGCGGAGGCGAGCCCGCCCTTGTCACCCGCGGCGGTCCAGGACTGGATGAACTGCTCGTCGAGCACCTGGGTCGCGCCGATGATCGACACGCGGTTGCCGTTGACCGTCCTGCGGTACGGCCGGTACGCCTCGGTCTCGTTCGCGCCGATGCCGACGACCGGGAACTTCGACGACTTGATGGCGGCCAGCGTGTCGCGCAGGCCGCTCTCCATGTAGTCCATGCCGTGGTTGTTGGCCATCGTCACGACGTCCACCCCGGCGGCCTTGAGAGCGGTGAACGCCGTCGCCGGGGCGCGGAAGGTGAACTGCTTGCCCGGCGCGGGCGTGCCGCCGGTGGTGATGGCGGTCTCGAGGTTGAGCGCGGTGAGGTTCGACCTGCGCAGCACGGCGGCGATCGGGCCGAGCGCGGTGCGCGGGTCGGCGTTCAGCCGGTTGCGCAGCACGCCCTCGAAGTGCACGTCCCCCGCGAAGGAGATCGTGTAGGGCCGCCGCTGCGGCTTGGGGGAGGACGACGCGGAGGTGGTCGTCGTCTCCTGCCGCTCCTGCCGCGACGCGCCGGGAACGGACTCGCTCTCCGCCGCGCTGCAGCCGGCGACGAGGAGGGAGGACGCGAGGAGGGTGAACAAGGCCGGGGCGAGGGGAAGACGTCTCACGGCACCTGAGCATGCCATCTCCCGCCGTCTCGCGGAGGACGCGTTCCGGTTCCGCCCGCGCGTCCCGCGGATTCTCGCCGAGACTCCGCCGCCCCGAGTACGACTCGCGTACGGCTCGCGCCCGCGCGGGACGCGGGCCGTACGCGGGCCCGTGACCGGTTGGAGAACCGATCAGAGAAACCGGTCGGAGAAACCGGTCAGAGGTCGAACTCGCCGTCCTTGACGCCGCCGACGAAAGCGTCCCATTCGGCGGGCGTGAAAACGAGCGCCGGACCATCCTGGTTCTTGCTGTCGCGTACGCCGACGTGGCCGCCCGGCAGGACGGCCACCTCCACGCAGGCGCAGTTGTTAGAGCTCCGGCTGCTCTTCCACCAGGCGGCGCCGGACAGGTCAATCGAGTTCATAAAAGGTGTTCTCTCCCCCCGGAGATTCTCACGCGCGGATTTCCGGGGCGGTCTTGGGGCTCTATCGCCAATGACGGACAGTTTTTTCCAAAAGCCTGCGGGAGTCGTCCACGTCAAGGGCCTTCGTCTCCAGGTAGTCGAATGCCACCTCGTACCGGTAGACGATTGTCTCGTCCTCGACCAGACGCCCGCCCAGGAGTGCCTCCAGGTACACGACGTCATGGAATTCGGGCAGTTTGAGGTGGCTGAACGCTCCGGTGTTGATCGGGTGGGCCGCGTCGAGCGGGAGGATCCGCAACTCGACGTTCGGCAGCTCAGACACCTCGATCAACCGCCCGAGCTGCTCCCGCATCACCTCGTTGCCGCCGAACCGGCGCAGCAGGACCGACTCCTCGACGACGGCCGAGATGGCCAGCGGATTGTCCACCCGCAGAACCGCCTGCTGGCGGGCCATCCGGACCTCGATCCGGCTGCGGACGCCGCCCGGCGCCTCCAGGGTGCTCCGCTGCCCGCTCTCCATCATGGCGCGGACGTACGCCTCGGTCTGAAACAGACCCGGCACCACCTGGGGTTCCCAGTCGCGTGCCGCTGTGGCTTCGGCCTCCAGGCCAAGGAACGTCGTGTATTCCTTGGGCAGGGAGTCGCGATAGTCCTCCCACCAGCCCTTCCGGGTCGCGTCCCGGTGCAGGGCGAGCAGCTCTTGGCGTTGGCGCGAATCTACCATGTAGATCACCAGAAGCGCCTCAACGTCGCTCTCGCGAGGCGAGGTGCGCGCCGTCTCGATTCTGCTGATCTTCGCCGCGGACCAGCCGAGCCGGGTCGCGACCTGGTCGCCGGTCATGTCGGCGCGCTCGCGCAGCCGGCGCAGTTCCTGCCCCAGCCGCCGCCGCCGGACGGTGGGACTGCCGTGCTCGGGCATCCCGGCCGACCTCCTTCGTCCGGTGGGGCGGGCGCGCGGGTGCGGAGCGCCCTGTCCGAAGATACCTCGCCCGCTCATGCAAGTTGCACTGAAAATTGCACTGCATCAGCGGAAGATTGTTGCGGATTTCTTTTCGCCAACTATTGCAGCGGAATGTGAACTGGGTCACGATCGATACGGGAAAGGTCTCCCGGACGGTGGGGACGCCGGCGGTCGCCGGCGGAATGCTCCGGAGCCCTGTTTCCACCCGGGGCACGCGCCCGGCCCGTTTCAAGGCAGGGGCGCCGGCCGCCTCGGGTGCGCGTGACGACGGGAGGCATCCGGGCCAGCGGGATTTCGACACCCGGCCGTGCGAGGCCGGCGCTCGCGCCACGCGAGCAGTTTCCACTACAGGGCCGTTCCGGGCGCGGAGCGCACTCTCCGTTCGTTGAACTCAGGACTGCGAACTCAGGACTGCGAACTCAGGACTGCGAACTCAGGACTGCGAACTCAGGGCCGCGAACTCAGGGCCGCGAACTCAGGACGACGAACACAGGCCTACGAAAACAGGGCCATCAACTCAGCACGACGAGATCTCCGCTTGGCACCCATCCGGAAGGAGTCTCCCATGAATCCCCCCGGTGCCGCCTGGTTCTCATTGATAAGAAGCCGGATGACGACGGCCGACCTGGCCCTGTGCGCCGAGCAGGACAGGTGGGCCCGTGAGCTCAGGTGGACCGTAAGCCGCACCGGCTTCGGCGCCCGGCAGTATCGCGATCCCCGCTTCGACCTCGTCCAGGAACTGGAGGAGGTCGGCCGCCTCTTCCGCGCGTGACCCGGTGACGCCGTGACGGTTGCGAGCGACGTGACGGGGTGTCACCGTCGCCGCACGCCCCGGCGCGGCACACGCTCGCGGATCAGGCGGAAGACGACGGCGACCGGTTAGGCTTGCGCGGGTGACGACCGCGCTCATCCACGAACGGCTGCAGTCCCAACTCGCCTTCCACACCGAGATCGACAAGCTGAAGCGCGTCATCCGCCGGAACTCTCTCATCGACGGATCGCGCCGGGAGAACGACGCCGAGCACTCCTGGCATCTGGGCGTGATGGCGATGACCCTGGCCGAGCACGCGCCTCCCGGCACCGACATGGCCCGGGTGGTGGCCATGCTGCTCGTGCACGACATCGTGGAGATCGACGCCGGCGACACCTTCATTTACGACGCCGTCGCGGTGGAGGGGCAGGCCGCCCTCGAACGCGCGGCGGCCGACCGGATCTTCGGGCTGCTGCCGGAGGACCAGGGAGCGCGCCTGCGGTCCCTGTGGGACGAGTTCGAGGAGCGGCGCACGCCGGAGGCGAGGTTCGCCAGGGCGCTCGACCGGCTCGCGCCGATCATCGCGAACCACCACAACGAGGGCGGCACCTGGTCGCTGTACAAGGTGACCGCCCGTCAGGTGATGGAGAAGGTGCGGCTCATCGAGGAAGGCTCGGCCACGCTCGGCGAGTACGCCGCCGGGCTCGTCGCCGCCTCCGTCGCCCGGGGCCACCTCGCGCCCTGAGCCCCTCGCCGCGGACTCGGGCCCACGCGCCTGAAACCCGCGTATACCGTCTCATTCCTGTCCATGTTCACACCTGTGACGCGCGGGTACGTGATCCGGTGTTAGGGGGCGAGACATGGAAGAGACGACGAGGTCGCGGCGTACGGGCCGGATGGCGCGGAGAGTCCCCGCCGCCGAGGTCTTCGACGGGCTTGAGCGGGCCACCGTGCTCGACCGGCCGATCGCTGTCATCTCCAAACAGGTGCGCCGCAAGCTCGGCCCGGGCAAGACCCGGGACTTCCTGCACGGCGTGCCCATCGGACATCCGCTGCACCCGGCGCTCGCGATGGTCAGCTTCGGCTGCTGGCTGTCGGCCGGGGTGGTCGACATGACGAAAAGCGGGTCACGGGCGGCCCGCACGCTGATCCTGGCGGGGCTGGGCAGCGCCGTCCCCACGGTGGCGGCCGGCCTCACCGACTGGTCCACGCTCCACCGTGAGCAGCAGCGGGTGGGCCTGGTGCACGCGATGACCAACGCCGCCGCGGCGGTCTGCTACACCGGCTCCCTGCTGTTACGGATGCGGGGACGTGAGCGGGCCGGCCGGACGCTGGCGTACGCCGGGCTCGCGGCGGCCTCCGCGGGCGGCTACCTCGGCGGGCACATGTCCTACCGGCAGGCGGCCGGGGCCAACCACGCGGAGTCGGTCGGCCATCTCGTGCCGCTGGGCTGGCACGACCTGTGCGCCCTGAAGGAGCTGCCGAACGGGCGGCCGGTGCGGCGGCGGCTGGGCTACATCGACCTGTTCGTCATCCGTCTCGGCGACGACGTGAGCGTGCTCGCGGACAACTGCTCCCACCTCGGCGGCCCCCTTCACCAGGGGCGCGTCGCGATGGAGGACGGCGAGCCCTGCATCGTCTGTCCCTGGCACGGCAGCGCCTTCCGCATCTCCGACGGCAGGGTGACGCACGGCCCCGCGACGTCGCGCCAGCCGGCCTTCCAGACCCGGCTGCGGCAGGACGGCGTGGTGCAGGTCCGTCCCGCCGAATGACCGCCCCGCCGAGTGACCACGCCGGTCGCCGCGGGGCCGCGGCCACCGGCGTCACTCACTCGGTGTCGGGGCCGCGGTCGTCGGCGGGATGCTCGACCAGCGCGAGCACCCGGTTGGACATGAACCTCGCGGTGCGGACGGGCGTGCCCGACCGCGTCACCTCGGTGACCTCCACGACTCCCCGGCCCGTGGTGACCTCGATCCGGCGTCCCGCCCTGGTCGCGATCACCTCGTACGTGCGCGGGGTGCCTCCGGCATCGATCACGATCTCCACCCGGTCGCCCTTCACGAGGGCATACATACCCTTTCAGAACACCAGCTTCACTATCGCCACGATTCCGACGACAACAATGAATCCCCGGAGCAAGGGCGCGGGCAGCCGGCGGCCGAGGCGGGCACCGAGGAAGCCGCCCGCCGCCGACCCCAGCGCCACCGTCAGCGCGGCGGCCCAGTCCACCGGCGCGATGAACGCGAACAACACCGCCGCCGTGGCGTTGACCAGCAGCGACAGCAGGTTCTTGGCCGCGTTGACCCGCTGCAGGTCCTCGTCGAGGAAGCTGCCGAGCAGGCCGATCAGGACGATTCCCTGGGCCGCGCCGAAGTAGCCGCCGTACACGCCGGCGCCGAGGACGCCCAGCCAGAGCCACGGCCCGCCGTGCGGGTGCGGCCGGCGCCGCGCGGCCAGCCACTCGTTGATCCTGGGCTGGAACACCACCATGAGGCAGGCCAGGCCGATGAGCACCGGGACGATGACCCGGAAGGCCTCCGCGGGCAGGCGCAGGAGCAGCAGTCCGCCGCCGAGCGAGCCGAGCACCGACGCGACACCCAGCCGGACCAGGCGCTCGCGCTGACCCCTGAGCTCCGCGCGGTAGCCGAGCACCCCGGTCACCCCGCCGGGGACGAGGCCGACGTTGTTCGACACGTTGGCGACGATCGGCGGGAACCCGACGGCCAGCATCGTCGGGAACGTGATCAGCGACCCCGATCCCACGACCGCGTTGATGGCCCCGGCCCCCACACCGGCCGCGAAGACCGCGACCGCCTCCCACGGCGTCACTCGCACCTGCTCCCTCGTACGGCTGTCGCCTCAGGGTAGGCGTCGCCCCCGCGCGGGCGGCCGGAGGGGGACCTGACCGGCCGTGCCCCGGAGGGTCAGAGGGGCCGGGCGTACCAGCGGCCGTTCTGCCCCCGGTCGAGGTGCAGCGGGACGCCGAAAGTGGTCGACAGGTTCTCCGCGGTCATCGCCGCCTCGATCGGCCCCTGGTCGACGACCGCGCCGCCGCGCAGCAGCAGCACGTGCGTGAACCCGGCCGGGATCTCCTCGACGTGGTGGGTGACCAGGACCATCGTGGGCGACGCCGGGTCCTGGGCCAGCGCGCCGAGGCGGCGTACCAGGTCCTCGCGGCCGGCCACGTCGAGCCCGGCGGCGGGCTCGTCGAGCAGGAGCAGCTCGGGGTCCGGCATGAGCGCGCGGGCGATCTGCACGCGCTTGCGCTCACCCTCCGACAGCGTCGAGAAGCGCCGCCGGATCAGGTGCGCGCAGCCGAGCTGGTCGATCAGCTCGACGGCGCGGGTGACGTCGTTGGAGTCGTACTCCTCGTTCCAGCGGCCGAGGATGGCGTACGACGCGGTGAGCACGAGATCGATGACCTTCTCGTCCGGCGGGATGCGCTCCGAGAGCGCCGCGCTGGCCAGCCCGATGCGGGGCCGCAGGTCGAACACGTCCGTCTGGCCGAGCCGCTCGCCGAGGATCTCCACCGACCCCTCGGTCGGGAACAGCAGCGAGGCGGCCACCTGGAGCAACGTCGTCTTGCCCGCGCCGTTGGGTCCGATGACCACCCAGCGCTCGTCTTCGCGGACGCTCCAGTCGATGCCGCGCAGCAGGGCGGCGCCGTCCCTGCGGACGGCCACGTCCTGAAGCTGAAGCACCTGACCGCCCATCGTGGTCCCCCTCCTGTGGTTCTCTGGGATAAAACTATGGCAGTCCGACCACATATCGTGGATCGGGTGCACACCGATTCACCGATCTCGGCCACGCTCGTCGCCTGGGGCAACGCCTGGCTCCTGGGACACGTGAGTCTGGAGACCGCCCTCGACCGCGTCGAGCGCGAGGCCGGGCCCCAGGTGGTGGCGGCGGAGGGGATCGAGACCCCCCTGCTGGCCTTCCTCCTGGACCGCAGGATCGAGGGGCTGAACGCGTTCCGCCTCGCCCTGCCGGTCTCCGGCGACCCGCTCGGGCTCACCGGTCCTCCCTCGTTCAACGGCGTCGCCATCGACGCCGGTCAGGCCGCCGTGGCCGTGCTGCCCGGCAGGTGCCTCGGCCTCGTGCCGTCCGCCGACCTGCGCGGCTCGTCGTACCGCGGCGTCCGCTGGGCCACGGCCGAGGCGTCGGCGGCGGCCCCCGACGTGCCCTCGCTGGCGGAGGCGGAGCAGTCCCTGCGCACCGCCATGGTCGCCGCCACCGAGGCGCTGCTCGGCGTGGGCGGCCCGGCGCAGGGCTTCCCCGCGGCGGACGCGCTCGACCGCGCGGGCGAGTCCCTCGCCCCCGGCTACCCGGGCAGGGCGCACCGGGTCGGCGCGCTCGCCGCCCGGCTCGCCGTCGCGCTCCGCCTGGCCGACGAGCGCGGGCTCACCTCCGGGCAGGTCGCCGTGCGCGGCGCCGCCCTGCGCGACCTCGACCGGGCCGTACGGCGGGCCAGGGTCGCCGCTCACAACGCGATCGTCGAATCCCAGGTCTGACGGCCGGCGCTCAGGACAGGCCGTGCCGTACGGCGTAGAGGGCGGCCTGGGTGCGGTCCTGCACGCCGAGCTTCATGAGCACGTTGGAGACGTGGGTCTTCACCGTCTTCTCCGCCACCACCAGCGCACGGGCGATCTCCCGGTTCGACCGTCCCGCCGCGATGTGCCGCAGCACCTCGCGTTCCCGGTCGGTCAGCGTGGCCGCCTGCTCCGGTCGCGCACGCTCCGCCGGGCCCGACAGCATCGCCTCGGCCGCCTCCGGGGCGAGCAGGACCTGCCCGCTGTGCACGGCGTGGATCGCTCGCACGAGCGCGGCCGGGTCCACGTCCTTGTAGAGGAAGCCCGCCGCGCCCGCCCGCATCGCCGGGGCGACGTCGCCGCGGTCGCTCACCGAGGTGAGGACGATCACCCGTACGTCCCGCCCGCTCAGCTCCGCCAGCGCGCCGAGGCCGTCGAGCACCGGCATTTTTAGGTCGAGCAGCAGCACGTCGGGGCCGAGCGACTCGGTCAGCGCGACGGCCTCGGCGCCGTCGGCCGCCTCGCCCACGACGCCGATGTCCTCCTGGATCTCCAGGAACGTGCGCAGGCCCTGCCGTACGACGGGATGGTCGTCGGCGATGAGCACGCGGATCACGCGGGCACCTCCAGTCGTACGGTCGTGCCGCGGCCGGGCGTCGAGGAGACCGACAGCCTGCCGCCGACGGCCTGGGCCCGGTCGCCCATCGAGGGCAGCCCGAGGCCGCGCGCCGCCGTCCCGTTCATGTCGTCGCTGTCGAACCCCGCGCCGTCGTCGGTCACCTCCAGCGCCAGGGTGGTCGCGGCTCGCGTCAGGCGGACGCCGATGCGGCCGGCCCCGGCGTGCCGTACGGCGTTGTGCAGCGCCTCCTGGGCGACCCGGAGCACGGCGACCTCGACCTCGGGCGGCAGGTCGCCGGGCGGCTCGCCCTCGGCCGCGAACACGACGGTCGCGGGATGCAGGCGGTCGAGCAGGGCCACCTGCTCGCGCAGGCTCTCCACGAGGCCGTACCGGTCCAGCTCGGGCGGGCGCAGTTCCACGATCACGGCGCGCAGCTCGGTCAGCGCCTCGCCCGCCATCCGCTCGACCCGTTCGATCGCCTCGGCCGCCCGCTCGGGCTCGGTGCGGGCCAGCGCCGCGGCGGCCCGCGCGGTCAGCCGCAGCGAGAACAGCTTCTGGCTGACGGCGTCGTGCAGCTCGCGGGCCATCCGCGTACGCTCCTCGATCACCGTGAGCTCGCGCCCGCGCTCGTACAGGCGGGCGTTGGTGAGCGCGATGGCGGCGTGCGCCGCGAACAGCGTCAGCAGGTCCTCGTCGGCCTCGTCGAACCCGCCGGGCGTCCGCTTGTTCGACAGGAAGATGATCCCGAGCACGGTGTCGCCGTCCGTGATCGGCACGCCGAGGAAGTCCTTGAGCACGGGATGGGCCTTCGGCCACCACCCGTACCGGGGATCCTTACGGATGTCGGGCAGCCGGACCGGCCGTCCCTCGCGCAGCAACGCGCCCAGCATGCCGTGCTGGCGCGGGGTGGGGCCGATGGCCTTCCACTGCTCGTCGGAGATGCCCTCGGCCACGAACTCGGCGAACGCGCCGTCGTCGTCGGGCACGCCGAGCGCGGCGTACCGCGCGTCCAGCAGCCGCCGCGCGGACCGCACGATGACCTGGAGGACCTCGCGGACCGACAGATGACGGGTCACCGCGAGCACGGCCGAGCTGACCGCCTGCAGCACGGCGTCCCGATCCCGGTCGGCCGGGTCGTGGGCGGCCGGGTCGTGGGCGGCCGGGTCGTGGGCGTCGGGGTCCGGGGCAGCGCGGTCCAGGGCGGCTCGCTCGCGGGCGCACCCGTCCGGACCCGGCCGGGGCGGCTCGGGCGGGGGGACGGTGTCGGCGGGCTCGGGCACCCACCCAGCGTAGGTCGCCCGGTGCCCGGCACGCGTCGGCCGGTGGGCCTAGGGCCAACTGCCGAACCCATGCCGGACCGTGGTCCGATGCCCGCCTGACGTGCCGTTTCCTAGCGTGAGGCGCATGAGACAGGCACTCATCACCGGAGCGTCGCGAGGGCTGGGACTGGCCCTCGCCAGAGCGCTCGCCGACGACGGCTGGTCGCTCCTCCTCACCGCGCGGGGCGAGGAGGACCTGATGTCCGCGGCCTTCGACCTCGGCGCCCGGGCCATTTCCGGGGACGTCGCCGATCCCGCGCACGTGGCCCGGCTCGCCGAGGCCGTCCCCGAACTGGACCTGCTCGTCAACAACGCGAGCGGGCTCGGCCCGGCCCCGCTGCCCAGGCTCGCCGACTATCCGCTGGACGCGTTGCGGGCCCTGTTCGAGACGAACGTGGTCGGGCCGCTGGCGCTGGTCCAGGCCACGCTGCCCGCGCTGCGCAAGCGGCGGGGCGCGATCGTGAACATCTCCTCCGACGCCGCCGTGGAGGCGTACGAGGGCTGGGGCGGGTACGGCGCGACCAAGGCCGCCCTCGACCAGGTCTCGAACGTCCTCGCCGCCGAGGAGCCCGACGTCGCCGTGTGGTGGGTGGACCCGGGCGAGATGCGGACCCGCATGCTGGCGGACGCGGTCGGCGAGGTGGAGGCGGGCGCGGCGCCGCCTCCCGAGAGCGTGGCGCCGGCGCTGCTGCGCCTCGTCGCCGCCCGTCCCGCGCCGGGCCGCTTCACCCGCGGAGACCTGCGATGACCGGCGCCGGCGGCCGGACGACGGCGGAGACCGAGGGCCGCCCGGATACGCCATTGGGCGGGGATGGGCCGGCGGATGCGATCGGGGGGCCCGCCAGGCCGCAGGCGTCGGGCGACTCGCTGACGTTCGCGCTCGCGGCGCCGCTGGAGGCCCGTGAGCCGCCGGAGGCGCGCGGGCTGCGCCGCGACGAGGTCAGGCTGCTGGTCTCCCGCCGCGACACCGGCGAGGTCACCCATCACGTCTTCGCCGACCTGCCGTCCCTGCTGGCCCCCGGCGACCTGCTCGTGGTGAACGACTCCGCCACCCTGCCCGCGGCCGTACGGCTCGACCGCCTGGCCGTGCACTTCTCCGGGCGGCTCGCGTCCGGCGACTGGCTGGTGGAGTTGCGCCGCCGAACGGCCACGGCGACGGAGCCCTACCTCGGCGCCGCGCCGGGAGAGTGGCTGCCGCTGCCGGGAGGGGCCACGCTGCGCCTGGTCGAGCGGGAGACGGCGCGGCTGTGGCGGGCCCGACTGGACCGCGACGTGCTCTCCTACCTCGCCGCGCACGGCGCGCCGATCCGGTACGGCTACGTGCGGCGCGACTGGCCCCTCGCGGACTACCAGACAGTCTTCGGGGTCGAGCCCGGCAGCGCGGAGATGCCGAGCGCGGGCCGCCCGTTCACGCCGGAACTCGTGACCGCGCTGGTGAGCCGGGGCATCGGCATCGCTCCGATCACGCTGCACACCGGCGTCGCGTCTCCGGAGAAGGACGAGCCGCCCTATCCGGAGTGGTTCTCGGTCTCCGCGCGTACGGCCAGGCTGGCGAACCTCACCCGCACGCACGGGGGCCGGGTGATCGCCGTCGGCACGACGGTCGTACGCGCTCTGGAGACGGCGGCGGCGGTGCGGCCTCCGGTCGCCGAACCGCACCGGGGGGAGGCGGGGCCGGACGGCGACGGGGTGCGGGAGCTCTCGGGGTGGACCTCCCATGTCGTCACCCCGGCGGGAGGCGTCCGCGCCGTGGACGGGCTGATCACCGGCCTGCACGAGCCCCGGTCGAGCCACCTGATGATGCTGTCGGCGATCACCGGGACCGGGGTGCTGGCCGACGCGTACGACGAGGCGCTGCGCGAGGGCTACCTCTGGCACGAGTTCGGCGACAGCCATCTCATCCTGTGATATGTGACGAATCTGAGATTTTGTTGGTCAAGGCTGTTCGTATGCGAACACTGATCCGTAAGTCGACGACGTCGCTGGTCGCATCACTGGCCGCCGGAGCGCTGGTGGTCTCCGTCCCCACCGCCACCTCGGCGGCGACCACGGCGACGCGAGCGGCCACCAGCACGGCCACCAGCACAAGCACGACCACCACCGCGGCGGCCGCCGCCCCGGTCGCCATCAAGGTGAGCTATCCCTACCGCGTCAGGGCGGGCCGGGTGGTGTCTTTCAAGGTCACCCTCGTCAACAAGCTCAAGACCAGGACAGACGAGATTTTCCTGGCCGCGAAGTTCCCCAAGAACGTCAGCAAAGCCCGCATTTACGTTCCGCAGGGTTCTCACTACAACGAGCGGTGCACCAGGGAACGGATCCGGGCGCTCTGCGTGCTGCCCGGTCTCAAGAAGGGGAGGATTTACACGTTCTGGGCCAAGGCCTGGGTGAGCGGATCGGCGCGGGGCAAGCTCTACGGCTATTTCGGCGGAGCGGTGACCGACACGTCACTCAACACCGACCCCAAGCAACTGCTCAGCGAGTTCGGTGACAGCATCAGCTGGGTGAAGACGAAGAGCACAATCACCCGCTGACATTCGGATCCGCAATCTTCACATTAAAGATCTTTACGGATGATGTGGGGGGATGGTACAAAATCTTCCCCATTGCGGGGGAACCTCCCTTTCCCCCCATCGTCCTCAGGAGACACACACTCATGCGTCACCCGATCGTGAAGATCGTCGGCCTCGCGACGGCCGCGCCGCTCGCGGGGGCCCTGTTCCTCGCCGCGGCCCCGGCGGCGTCGGCCGCCCCGGCGTCCACCGCCGCGGCGACCGCTAAGGCGGAGCCGTACTCGAGCTTCTACGTGGTCGCGAAGGGCCCGAAGAAGGCCAAGGCCGGCTCGCGGATCACCTACACCGTCGGCGCGGTCAACCAGGGCCCGCACCTCGCCGACACGTACTTCGTCGGCGGCCAGCTGCCCAAGGGCATCGAGCGCAAGGTGTACTACAGCGCTCCCAAGGGCACGGGGTGCGCCTTCTTCCCCGACGGGTTCTGGTGCGTGGTGCCCCGCGCGCTCGAGGTCGACGACGCGGTCTCGTTCTCGATCACCGTCAAGCTGAAGAAGGGCGCCCGCGGCACCGCCCTCGCCCGCGTCGGCGTGGACCAGTGGGACGTCCCCAACGGCGCCGAGGACCTCAACCGGCGCGCCTGGAAGGAACTGGGCGTCAAGCACTGGTACTTCCTGAAGACGGTCAAGACGAAGATCGTCCGCTGACCTCGCCATAGCGAGCCCCGACGACGCCCGTCTGCCCCGGCAGGCGGGCGTCCGCCGTTCCCGGGGTCACCGTCCGAATGATCGGCCGGTCGGCTCAGGCCGCTATGGCGGGTCTGCCGGAGTCCGGCAGGAGCGCCGTCCTGACCTGGGCCTCGGTGATCCTGGCCAGCGCCGCGCGCGCCGCGCCGCGCCGGGACCACTCGCCCCGTCCCGGCTCGCCGTGCGCGTCCACCCGGCCGCGCGGGGCCGCCTGGTCCAGGCGTACGCCAGGGAAGACGGTCACCTCCGCGACCAGATCCCGGGTCGCGACGATGCGCAGGAGCGACGCGACCAGGGTGTCGTCGCCGACGAACGACGGCCGGGTGGACGGCCTCGCGCACTCGCCCACGCCTTCCACGAAGCGCAGCGCGACCGGCCGTACGGGCACTCCCGCGTCGAGCGCGGCCTGGAACACGGCCGGGCGGAAACGCCCCATCTCCCGGCCGCACCAGGTGGTGCCCTCCGGGAACGCCGCCACGCTCTCGCCGCGGCCCAGCGCCGCGGCCATGTCCGCGACGACCCGCGGCAGGGTGGACAGCGCGTCCCTGTCGACGAACAGCGCGCCGCCGCCTGCGGCCAGGGTGCGGACCACCGGCCAGCGGGCCACCTCCGCCTTGGCCAGCGGACGGCAGGGGAGGGTCGCGGCCATCACCAGGGGATCGAGCCAGGAGACGTGGTTGCCCACGAGCAGGGCCGGGCCGCCGTCGTCGTGCACGGCCCGCGCCCGGGCGGAACCTCCGAGACAGGAGAACCCGCGGCGGACCACCACCCTGATGCCGAGTGCCCGCAGGAACAGCCGCGACCAGCGGGCCACGGCCGTTCCCCGCCGGGCCGTACGCCCGATCACGAGCGCGAGCGGCAGACCGGCGGCGAGGACGGCGACCGCGCCCGCGAGCCGGGCGGCCCGCCGCAGCGGCCCGGCCGTCCGCGTCTCGGCCCGCAGGCACGCGGCGGGCGCGCAGGACGACACGGGCAGCCAGACCGAGCGCTCGGCCGAGGAGCCAGCCGGGGAGATAGCCGGGGGAACCGGCGCGAGGGCCGGCGACGGGGGCGGTGCGGGGGTGGGCGGCAGGGGCGTGACCGCGCTCACCGCGTCTCTCCCAGAAAGTGCCGCAGGTAACGCGGGTCGGTCTCGGCCAGCGAGAGCAGCACGAAGAAGTCCGCCGTGCCGAAGTCCGGGTCGTATGCGGGTGCTCCGCAGATCCAGGCGCCGAGCCGCAGATATCCGCGCAGCAGCGGCGGCAGCACGAACCGGTCGGGCCGGGGCACACCCGCGTCGCGCCAGGGCGTGCGCGGGGTCACCCGATACTCCTCCGGCCCGAGCGGCACCCGGTCGACCACCCCCGCGGCGACCACGCCGCCGTCGTCGAGCGGCACCGAGCAGCAGCCCGCCAGCCAGGTGCAGCCGTGATCGGTCAGGTAGCGGGCGATCCCCGCCCACATCAGCGCGACGACCGCCCCGCCCCGGTGCGCGGGATGCACGCAGGTGCGCCCCGCCTCGACCAGGCCGCCGCGCAGGCCCTTCAGCGCGGCGAGGTCGAACTCGGTCTCCGAGTAGAGCCGGTCCGAACGGCCGGGCGGCAGCAGACGGTAGGTGCCGACCACGGTGTCCCCCTCGCGGACGAGGAGATGGTCGCAGTACGCGTCGAACCGGTCCGCGTCGTGACCGTTCAGCGGCGAGTCGAGCCGGGCGCCCATCTCGACGGCGAAGACCTCGTGGCGCAGCCGCTGGGCGGCGCGGACGTCGGCGGCGCTCTCGGCGAGGCGCACGGTGTAGCGGCCGCTGTGGTGGCCGGTCCGCAGAGAGCCGGGCTGGAGTGGCCCAGGGCCAAGGGAGATCGTCATATGTCGTCACGTCCTTCCTCGGGGCATGCGCCCACCACCATGACGACATGCGGAAATGACGCCGCTCCCTCAGCCCGGGGGCACGAAGGCGTCCGCATCGTGAACCTCGTGCGCGGCCACGACAAGCCGCACAGTAACCTCAAACAACGTGAACCAGCGCACGCTCCTGATCACGCTGACCGGTCCGGATCGCCCGGGCGTCACCTCACGGCTGTTCGCCGTACTGGCCGGGTTCCCGGTCGTCGTGGCCGACGTGGAGCAGGTCGTCATCCGCGGCCGACTCACCCTCGGCGTGCTCGTCGCCTACGCCGGAGGGCCGCCCACCGGCACCGGAGGCACCATCGGCGGGCTGTGGACGGCCGTCGAGCAGGTGGCCGCCGATCTCGACATGGACCTGGAGATCGCCACCGGCACGACCTCCAAGGAGAAGAGGCGGCGCGGACGACTGCACGTCACCGTCCTGGGCGCGCCGTTGCTGCCCGCCGCGATGGCGGGGATCTCCGGGCGGATCGCCGCGAGCGGCGCCAACATCGACAGGATCGAACGGCTGTCGAGCTATCCCGTCACCTGCATCGAGCTCGCGGTCTCGGGAGCCGACCCGCAGGCGCTGCGGACCGAGCTCGCCACCGAGGCGGCCGCCCAGCAGGTGGACGTGGCGGTCCAGCGCAGCGGCCTGCACCGCCGTGCCAAGCGCCTCATCGTGATGGACGTCGACTCGACGCTGATCCAGAACGAGGTCATCGAGCTGCTGGCCCGGCACGCCGGCTGCCTGGACGAGGTCGCCCGGGTCACCGACGAGGCCATGCGGGGCGAACTCGACTTCGCCGAGTCGCTCGTCAGGCGGGTCGCGCTGCTCGAAGGCCTGTCCGAGGAGGTCTTCGAGAAGGTCGTCAAGGAGGTCGTCCTCACCCCCGGCGCGCGCACGCTGGTCCGCACGCTCAAGCGGCTCGACTACCGCTTCGCGATCGTCAGCGGCGGCTTCACCCAGATCACCGACTCTCTCGTGGCGGACCTCGGCATCGACTACTCGGCCGCCAACACCCTGGAGGTGGTGGACGGCCGGCTCACCGGCCGGGTCGTCGGCGAGATCGTGGACCGGCCGGGCAAGGCCCGCGCGCTGGAGCGGTTCGCCGCCGAGGCGGGCGTCCCGCTGAGCCAGACCGTGGCGATCGGCGACGGCGCCAACGACCTCGACATGTTCGCCGTCGCCGGGCTCGGCATCGCGTTCAACGCCAAGCCGATCGTCCGGCAGGCCGCCGACACGGCGGTCAACGTGCCCTACCTCGACTCGATCCTCTACCTCCTCGGCATCTCCCGTGAGGAGGTGGAGGCGGCCGACGCGGAGGACGGCATGCCGCCCGCCACCACCTGACGTCCCTCACCGTACGGTCACGAAGGCGCCGCCCACCGCGGCGCACAGCCGTACGGCGTCGGCGTCCAGCGAGCGCAGCGCCTGGTCGGCGGCGGCGGTCCGCAGGAGCGCCCGGCGCGACCCGGCGCCCTCCGGCGCCGACTCCAGCTCGGCGAGCCGGCGCTCGGCCTGCCCGCCGACCCACAGGGCGTCGTCGGCCAGCCCGCGGCTCACGCCCGCGCCCGGCTCGTACGGCTCCCCCGCCTGCACGGCCTGCGAGGCGGACTGGAGCTGCCCGGCCACGGCGTCCAGGACGTCGGCGACCGGCCCCGCCCCGAGCGGCTCGTCCCGGAGCAGCGAGAACATCGTCAGCAGGTCGTCGCGGACCCGCTGGGCGGCGTCGAGGGCGCCGCCGACGGCCTCCGGGGCGGTGCCGCCCGGTTCCCGCGCGATGTAGCCGAGCGCGCCCGCGACCATCTCGGCGTCCACCCCGGCCTTCCTGATCCGGGCCTCGGCCCGATCGGCGCCCGCCCTCCCCCGCGCCAGCTGTGCCAGCGCGCGGGCGGCCGCCGCGTGCGAGCCGAGCATCCGGCCCACCCGATCGGCGAGCCGCCGGGTCTCGCCCCGCGGCCACAGCAGCCGCGTGCAGGCGATCGCGATGGCCCCGCCCGCGAGGGTCAGGGCGACCCGCGACTCGGCGATCCGCGCGGTCTGCGGCACCTGGAAGTCGAGCAGCAGCAGTACGCACATCGTCATGAAAGTCGCCCAGTAGGCCTGGTGGGTCGGGGCCAGGCCGAACGCCAGCGCGGCCGACACCCCGATCAGCGCCACGAGCGCCCAGTGGCCCGGCGTGAGGTGCAGCACGGCTGCCGAGACCAGCCCGCCGACCGTGCTGCCGCCCACCCGCGCCCACACCCTCGCCCGCGTCTCGCCGTACGTCGGCTGGATGGTGACCAGCACCGCGATCACCAGCCAGTGCGGGAACGCGGGCTTGAAGAGCACGATGACGACCGAGGCGAAGGCCGTGCCGAGGACGACGCGCAGGGCGTGCCGCACCCGGGGGTCGTCGAAGGCGAGCGGCGGGGGCGCCGCGAGCCCGGCGAGGCCGCGCGCCGCGGCGTCCAGCCCAGTGACATCGAGCCGGGTGACGTCGAGCCGGGCGTCGAACCCGGGTGCGCAGAGGCGGCGGGCCTGCGCGGCGGCCCCGTCCAGCGCCGCCTGGATCCGCCCCACGCTGTGGGCGACCTGACGCAGCAGGACGAGCACGACCATCTCCCGCTCCCCGCCGGCGGTCCGCTCGCGCAGCCGGTCGACCCGGGCGCCGAAGTCGACCACCGGTTCCCGCAGCGGAGGGCAGTCGGCCAGGTAGGCCCGCAGCGCGCCGGCGAGCGACGCGGTCAGGTCGGCGATCCCGGCCTCCTCCATCGCGCGGGGCGCCCGGCGCCGCAGCGTGTCGGACAGGCCGCGCAACGCGACGATCTCGTGGAACACCCGGCGAAGCGCGAGCGCGACCTCGTCCGCCGCCCGCGAGCGTTCGCGGCGCAGCCGCCGGGCCCGGGCCGTGCCGACCTCGGCGAGCGCGTCCGCCGCCGCGCGGCGGCGCGCGTCCCACTCGTCCCGGCCCGAGTCCAGGCCCGAGTCCAGGCCCGGATCCGGGCCCGCTTTCCGCACCGCGGCGGGGTCCGCGTCCGAGTGCGCGTCCGGGCCTGTGCTCCGGGCGGTGGCATCGGCGGCGTGGCCGGTCACCGAGCCTGTTCCTGTGCCGTTTCCTGGGCCTGTGCCTGGGCCTGTGCCGTTCACCGGGCCTGTCCCTGGCGCTGTCTCTGGGCCGGTCACGGCCTCGGCCAGCGCGGCCAGGGCGGCGGTCACCTCGTTCAGCGTCGTGATGACCGGGCGGGTGCGCCGCCACGGCCAGGGCAGCGTGAGCAGGACGGCCGGCAGCAGCCCGCCGAGCAGTTGCAGGCCCGTGTGCGGCACGGGGTCGAGCGGCAGCGGGTTCGCGGCCGTCAGCAGCAGCGTGAGCGCCGGGGTTACGCCGATCGGCCGCACCAGCCCGCCGAGCCCGGCCAGGGCCGAGGCGGCGCCGATCATGAGCAGGCTGCTGCCCGACACCAGGACCCCGAGCGCCGTTCCCACGCCGACCGAGACCACCACCCCGAGCAGGTACGGCGTCCGCACGCTCGCGGGGTTCGCGATGGCCCGAGCCGCCACCAGCCACGCGCCGAGCCCGGCCGTCGCGCCGCCGGCCGGGTGGCCGGTGAGCAGGCCCACGAGCAACGGGACCACCAGGCAGCAGGCCCCGGTCAGGCCGAAGCCGAGCGCGAGGCGCGGATCCTCCAGCCTCGGCGCCCTGGCGAATGCGATGTTCCGGAGCGGCAGGAGCAGGTCCCTACCCACGATCCGCGGGCGTTATCACCCCGGGACGGGCCGGAGCCGGTTCGCGTCAGGGACGGGGGCCGGGCGCGTCAGGGACGGCCGACGCGGATCAGCCGTCCCGTCTCCGGCCCGGCCTCCTCCCATGGCACGCCGATCTCGATCACCGCGTACGCGCAGGTCGGGAAGCCGTCGAGCCGGGTGCCGGTCAGCGCCGTGACGAGTTCGTGGACGCCGGGGTTGTGGCCGACGAGCACGAGGGACGCGATCTCGGCGTCCGTACGGCGCAGCACGCCGACGAGATCGTCGGGGTAGGCCTCGTAGATGTCCCGCTCGATCTCGGCCGGGACGCCGGGGGCGAGCAGTTCGGCCGTCCTGCGGGTGCGGACCGACGGCGAGCACAGGACGAGCGCGGGGGCGAGCCGCCGGATCTCCTCGCCGGCCGCCCGCGCGTCCCGCTCGCCGCGGGGGGTGAGGGGACGTTCGCTGTCGGGGAGACCGGGCGCGTGCCCCGCCTGGGCGTGCCGGACCACGACGAGCGTGCGGACGCTCACGGCTTCGGTGACGGCATCGCTCACGGCTTCGGTCACGGCTTCACTCAGGGCATCGCTCACGGCATCGCCCAGACGGCGAGACCCACGATCAGGGCGAGCATCGCCACCATGGTCAGCAGGATCAGCGCGAGCGTCCTGCCCCCGTTCGGCTTGTCCATAACGGCCCAGTGTACGGACGAAGGTCCCCCGCTTGACCAAGCAGGGGGCCTTCGGACGAGCGCGCCGTACGGGCCGTCAGTGTGACGGCCCGCTCGGGCGTCAGTGCGCGACGGGCTCGCTCGCGCGGGCGGCCGCGTCGGCCTCGCCGGACGGGGCGATGGCCGTCGCCCGGCGCTTGGAGACGACCACGGCGCCCACGACGACCGCCACCGCGGCGACCGTCGCGACCACGCGCACCGTCACGTTGTCGGCGTACGTGACGACGGCCGGGGCGATCAGCAGCGCGACCAGGTTCATCACCTTGATCAGCGGGTTGATGGCCGGGCCGGCGGTGTCCTTGAAGGGGTCGCCGACGGTGTCGCCGATCACGGTCGCGGCGTGCGCCTCGGAGCCCTTGCCGCCGTGGTGGCCGTCCTCGACCAGCTTCTTGGCGTTGTCCCAGGCACCGCCGGAGTTGGCCAGGAACACCGCCATGAGCGTGCCAGACGCGATGGCGCCGGCGAGGTAGGCGCCGAGCGGCGCGTACCCGAGCGCGAAGCCGACCGCGATCGGGGTCAGCACGGCCAGCAGGCCGGGCGTCGCGAGTTCGCGCAGCGAGTCACGGGTGCAGATGTCCACCACCCGGCCGTAGTCCGGCAGCTCGCTGCCGTCCATGATCCCCGGCTTGGTGCGGAACTGCTCGCGCACCTCGTAGACGACCCGGCCGGCGGCGCGGCCGACGGCGCTGATCGCGAGGCCGGAGAACAGGAACACCACGGCCGCGCCGACGATGAGGCCGACCAGCACGTTCGGGGCGTCCACCGAGAGGCTGAAGTCCGCGAACGAGCCCAGGGCGTTCTTCACACCCTGCGACGCCTTGGCCAGCTCGCCCTCGACCGCCGTACGGAACGAGCCGAACAACGCGGTCGCCGCGAGCACGGCGGTCGCGATCGCGATGCCCTTGGTGATGGCCTTGGTGGTGTTGCCGACCGCGTCCAGGGAGGTGAGCACGCGGGCGCCCTCGCCCTCGACGTCGCCCGACATCTCGGCGATGCCCTGCGCGTTGTCGGAGACCGGGCCGAAGGTGTCCATGGACACGATCACGCCGACCGTGGTCAGCAGACCGGTGCCGGCCAGGGCCACCGCGAACAGGGCCACGGTCACGTTGCCGAAGCCGAGCAGGAAGGCGCCGTAGACCGCGCCGCCGATGAGCAGCGCCGAGTAGACCGCCGACTCCAGGCCGACCGAGATGCCGGACAGGATGACCGTGGCCGGGCCGGTGAGCGAGCTCTCGCCGATCTCCCGGACCGGTCGGCGGTTGGTCTCGGTGAAGTAGCCCGTGAGGATCTGGATGGCACTCGCCAGGACCAGGCCGACGAGCACGGCGCCGATGGCGATCAGCCGCGGGTCGGCGGTGACCGCCGCGACGTCCGGCGACGCGCCGGACAGGCCGGCGAAGCTCGACGGCAGGTACGCGAACGCCGCCGCGGCCACCAGCACCGCCGAGATCGCGGCCGAGATGAAGAAGCCGCGGTTGATGGCGGACATCCCGGAGCGGTCGCTGGCGCGGGGGGCGGTGGTGAAGATGCCGATGACCGCGGTGATCACACCGATCATGGGGACGATCAGCGGGAAGACGAGGCCCTCGGTGCCGAAGGCGGCCCGGCCCAGGATCAGGCTGGCGACCAGGGTCACGGCGTACGACTCGAAAAGGTCGGCCGCCATGCCGGCGCAGTCGCCGACATTGTCACCGACGTTGTCGGCGATGGTGGCCGCGTTGCGCGGGTCGTCCTCGGGGATGCCCTGCTCGACCTTCCCGACCAGGTCGGCGCCGACGTCGGCGGCCTTGGTGAAGATGCCGCCGCCGACCCGCATGAACATCGCGAGCAGCGCGGCGCCGAAGCCGAAGCCCTCCAGGACGTTCGGCGCGTCGCCCTTGTAGACCAGCACCACGATCGCGGCGCCCAGCAGGCCCAGGCCGACCGTGAACATGCCCGCGACACCGCCGGTCCGGAACGCGATCCGCATCGCGACCCGCTCGCCCGACTCCCGGGCGGCGGACGCGACACGGACGTTTCCGCGTACGGCGAGCCACATTCCGATGAATCCCGTCAGGGCGGAGAACACCGCGCCGACGACGAAGAACACGGATCGGCCGATCCGCTCGCCGGTCGAGCCGGCCGGAAGCAGCAGAAGCAGGAACGGAATGATGACGACGAATATCGCGAGCGTGCGGAACTGCCGCGTGAGATAGGCCGCGGCGCCCTGCTGCACCGCCCGCGCGATGTTCTGCATCCGCTCGGTGCCCTGCCCGGCGGCGAGCACCTCTCGTACCAGTCCGCCCGCGACGGCCAGAGCGAGCAGCGCCACGACGGCGACGACGATGACAAGGGTGAGATGGGAACCGTTCAAAGCTACCGCTGCGCTTTCGCCAGCGGCGTGATAGGCAGACATCCGTCCTCCTCGGCCAGACGGGGTTTCGGTCCTCCTGCCCGGACGACGCTACGGACGAACCCTCTGGCCGTGCGGCGCACTCCCCGGGCGGTTGGCAAGTGCCGCTTCCGGTTGCATCCGCAATACCTTGGCCGGTGCCGGGAGTCTACGCAGCGACGCCGCGGATATGAAGGCCCTCGTGCCCGGGAATCGGGTCGGCGTCCGATGATGAACGAACATTTGCACCACTATGAAGGTGCTTTGACCAGCGCGGTCAGGATCATGTCCGGCACCATTCCCCTGGTTACGACACATCCTTGCTCTGGATTTCGGACAACCAGAACCTCTGCCGACACCTGCCGGCGGACCCGTCGGAACGCGGGCATACCAAAAGATCGAGTGTCACGCCGGGGGCGACACTCGATCTGTACGGTGGTCGGCGCGCGGAGCCGGAGAGCCGGAGCCGGAACGCGGGAGTCAGAACGCGGCGACGCCGTTGGCGGAGGCGGGCCAGCTCATGCGGATGCGCATGCCCTTCGGCCCGGGAAGCACCTCGACGTCGTCCGCCAGCCCCGCGATGACCGCGATGCCCAGATTGTCGATCTCGGGCATGAGGCTGCCGTTCGCCTCCAGGACCTGCGGCATCACGTCGTCGCCCGGAGCGGCGTCGGTGACCGTCACCTCGAAACGCCCCGCGTCGTCACGTAACTCGATGCGTACGGGCTCCCCGGGGCAGTGGAGGCGGTGTGCCTCCACGGCCCGCGAGCACGCCTCTCCGACGGCGAGCCGCACCTCGTCCAGGATCGCCTCCGCCACCCCGGTGCGCCTGGCGATGGCCGTGGCGACCAGCCTGGCCGTACGCACATGGGCGGGCAGGGCGGTGAACGTCAGCTCGACGGTGGCCATGGTGCTGGTTCCCCGGCCCTCACTTGTCCCGGCCGTGGGCTTCCTTGGCCTCCTCGACCGAGGCGTAGATCCCGAAGACCTTCGTCAAGCCCGTGATACGGAAGATCTTCAGAATGCGCTCCTGTGTGCAGACGAGCTCCAGGGAGCCGTCATGCGCCCGCACGCGCTTGAGACCGCCGACCAGCACGCCAAGGCCCGTCGAGTCGAGGAAGTCCACCTTCTCCATGTTCACGAGCAGGTGGAAGTTGCCCTTGTTGACCAGGTCGATCAGCAGCTCACGCAGTCTGGGCGCGGTGTAGACGTCGATCTCACCCTCGACATCGACGATGGTGAGGTTGTCCTCGGAATGGTGGTCCAACTTCAGATCCACAGATCCTCCAGCGCCTTACTTGCGTAGGTCTCCATACGGGTCCTGCATCCTGGTAGTCCAGAAGCACGACCCCGACGCGCGGCATTCAACCACGCTACGACTCCGTGTCTATACGAAATCACGACTCCGGGCGACTCTCCCCGCAGATGCCAAACTGGAAACCAGTGACTCCGACTTCTTCGTCCTCTGCCCGAACAGGCGACCTTCTCACCCGCCTGCTCGCGGTTCCCGCACGCCGGGGGCGCGTGACCCATGTGGAGCATGTTCCAGCACGTCACGCGGGTGAGGCAAGATGGCCCGACTGGGCCCCAGATCTCCTGGTCGCGCGACTGAGCCTCCAGGGGGTCGAAGGGCTGTGGGAACATCAGCTTCACGCCGCCGAGCTGGTTAAACGTGGCCAAAACGTGATCATTGCCACAGGAACCGCCTCCGGAAAATCACTGGCGTACGTCGTCCCGGCCGTCACGGAGATCTTCTCCGGCGGCACCGTGCTGTACCTCACCCCCACCAAGGCGCTCGCCGCCGACCAGTTGCGAGCGTTGCGGAAGTTACGGCTGACCCAGGTGCGCGCCGCGACGTACGACGGGGACACCCCGCCGGAGGAACGCCGGTGGGTCCGGCAGAACGCCAACTACGTGCTGACCAACCCCGACATGCTGCACCGATCGATCCTGCCGAGGCACGCGTCCTGGTCGTCCTTCTGGCGGCGGCTGCGCCTGGTGGTCGTGGACGAGTGCCACGGCTACCGGGGGGTCTTCGGCTCGCACGTCGCCCAGATCCTGCGCCGGCTGCGCCGGGTCTCGGCCAAGTACGGCGCGTCCCCGGTGTTCCTGCTGGCTTCGGCCACCGCGAGCGACCCCGCCGCCGCGGGAATGCGCCTGACCGGCCTTGAGATGGCCGAGGTGACCACGGACGCGTCACCCAGGGGTTCGACCACCTTCGCCCTGTGGGAGCCGCCTCTGACCGATCTACGCGGGGAGAGCGGCGCCCCGGTCCGCCGTACGGCCACGGCCGAGGCCGCCGACCTCCTGGCCGACCTCGTGATCGAGGACGTCCGCACGCTCGCCTTCGTCCGCTCCCGCCGCGCCGCCGAAGCCGTGGCCCTGTCCGCGCGGCACACCCTGGAGGAGGTCGAGGCCCTCGTCGACGACGATCCGCCGTACGGGGAGGACCACCCCTGGGCGTCCCCGCTGCCGGACGAACCCGGCGAACCGGCGGAGGCGGCGGAGGTGGAAGAGGCGGTGACGGCCCCTGCGGCCACCCGGAGAGTACGACTGGCGGACCGGGTGGCGGCCTACCGGGCGGGCTACCTCGCCGACGACCGCCGGGTGCTGGAGAAGGCCCTGCGGTCGGGGGAGCTGACCGGCCTGGCGACCACCAACGCACTCGAACTCGGCGTCGACGTGTCGGGGCTCGACGCGGTCCTCATCGCGGGATGGCCGGGGACGCGCGCCTCGCTCTGGCAGCAGGCGGGCCGGGCCGGGCGCGACGGGCAGGACGCGCTGGCGGTCCTGATCGCCCGGGACGATCCCCTGGACACCTACATCGTCCACCATCCGGAGGCGGTGTTCGGGCGCCCGGTGGAGGCCATCGTCCTCGATCCGGACAATCCGTACGTGCTGGCTCCGCACCTGTGCGCCGCCGCCGCGGAGATCCCGCTCGGCGAGCAGGACCTGGAGATCTTCGGCCCCTCGGCGCGGGACGCGCTGGACGACCTCGTGAACCAGGGGCTGCTCCGCAGAAGGCCCGCCGGCTGGTTCTGGACGAGCCGGGACAACGCGGCCGACCTCGCGGACATCCGCGGCTCGGGCGGCGCCCCGGTCCAGGTCGTGGAGGCGTCGACGGGCCGCCTGCTGGGCACGGTCGACGAGCCGTCGTCGCACACGATGGTCCACCCGGGCGCCGTCTACCTGCACCAGAGCGAGACGTTCGTGGTCGACGTGCTCGACCTCGACGCCGGAGTCGCCCTGGTCACCGCCGCGGAACCGGACTACGCGACCTTCGCGCGGGACGTCACCGACATCCGGGTGATCGAGTCACTGCGTTCGAGGGACCTCGGCCCGGGCACCCTGCACTTCGGGTCCGTGGAGGTCACCCGGCAGGTGGTCTCGTACCTGAAGCGCCGCACCCAGACCGGGGAGGTGCTCGGCGAGGAGCCCCTCGACCTCCCGCCCCGCACGCTGTGCACCCGCGCGGTCTGGTGGACGCTGCCCGACCCCGCCCTCGCCGGCCTGCGCGGGGAAGGCCGCCCGGCGAATGCCGGAGAAGCGGAGCGTACGGCGGACGCCGGCTCGCGGTCCGCAGGACGCACGAAGGATCTCGGGTCGGGGTCGGCGAGCGCTGGGTCGCGGTCTGCGGGGCGCTTGGCGGATTCCGGGTCGCGGTCCGCGGGGCGCTTGGCGGATTCCGGGTCGCGGTCCGCGGTGCGCTCGGCGGACACCGACGGCCCTGCCGCCGGGCACCCGGTGGACCTCGGCGGGGCGGCGCACGCGGCCGAGCACGCCGCCATCGGTCTCCTCCCCCTCTTCGCGACCTGCGACCGCTGGGACATCGGCGGCGTGTCCACGGAGCTCCACCCCGACACCGGCCTGCTCACGGTCTTCGTCTACGACGGCCATGACGGAGGCGCGGGCTTCGCCGAGCGGGGGTACGCCCGGGCGTCCGACTGGCTGACGGCGACGCGGGAGGCGATCGCCTCCTGCGAGTGCGACCGCGGCTGCCCGTCCTGCATCCAGTCCCCGAAGTGCGGCAACGGCAACGAACCACTCGACAAGGCAGGGGCCATCCGCCTTCTCGACGTCCTCCTGGGCCCCTGAGACTCCCTGGTCGCCCTCGCCAGGCCGCCGTCCCAGCCCGCGGGCCGGAGCCTCGCTGGAGCGGTGAGCCGCGCGTGGGCGGCGGGGACCGGCGGGGCAGCGGAAGGCGGTCACCACCCGAGGCCAGCACCCGAGGCCAGCACCCGAGGCCACGGCCCGCGGTCACGGCCCGAAGCCACGGCCCGCGGTCACGGCCCGAAGCCACGGCCCGCGGTCACGGCCCGCGGTCACCACCCGAGGCCAGCCCCGAGGTCACGGCCCCTGGTGGGGTCACAGGCCGCGGTCCCCCGTCACGGCCCCGGGCCGGCCGGAGGTCGCGGTGGCGGTCAGAAGTCGCGGTGGCGACCGGAGTAGGGATCGTCGTCCTCGTCGGTCCACACGTCGGGCTCGGGCTGGCGCAGCGGCCGATCCGGAAACTGACCGCCGGCCATCGCGCCCGCCGCCACCGACCCGGCCGGTACCGTCGCGGCCGGAACCAGCGGGACCTGCTCTACCGGCACGCGTGCCGGGGCGGCGCGCCCGTCACCCGGCTCACGCTGCTCCCGCTCCGTCTCCGTCCCCTGCTCCGTCTCCGTCCCCTGCTCCGTCTCCGGCACCGGCTCCGGCTCCGTGTCGGTCGGGGACACGGCGAGGCCATGGCCGGGCAGCGTGATCTCGCCGCTCGTGTCGGGCTCGTGGGCCGCGTCCGGGCCGGACCGGGTGTCCGCCTCCGCTTCCGGTTGACCTCTGCGGCTCTTCGGCGTCGCCAGGATCACGGCGGGGCGACGGGTGGGTGCGTTCCCCCGGCTCTTCGCGGTGGCAACGCTGCCGGCCGTCGCGGCACCGCCGACGTCAGCGGCGTCCCCAGCCCCGGCGCTCGATCTGCCGATGATGGGCTTCGGCCGGGCGGCGGCGGGTTCTCCGTCTCCCGTGGTGTCGCCGGTCACGCCCTTGCGCCGCAGCCACGCCCCGAGATTGGCGCCGATGAGCAGCAGGACGACGGCGATCGCCACGTACACGCCGAAGTTGAGGCCGCCGAGCGGCAGAAAGGACGACTGGGCGGTCGTCTTGGGCGCCTCGGTCTGCTCCGGCACCAGGACCGGCTCGGTCTGGTCGCTTCCGCCGTTCGCCTCCGGCAGTGTGAGCTCCCCGTCCTTCGGCAGCTTGGGCTCGGGGTTCGGCACCGTGGTGGGAAGGTGGGTCTTCGGATTCTTCGCGGCAGGTGACGTGACCGCCGACTGATCGGGCCTCTTCGACGGCGACGGCGTGGCAGAGGGGCTCCGGGAGGCCTTCGGCGCCGGAACCGTCACATAGACGGGGGCGGAGGGGGAAGAGGCGATGGTGCCGCCGACGCCGTCCGCACGCACCGCGCGCACGCTGACGTCCACCTTCTGCCCGGCCGTCCTGGCCGGGAGCGTGAGGCTCGCCCGGCAGGTGGAGCCGGGGCAGGCGGAGTCGACGGTCACGGAGCCGGACTTCCCGGCCTTCGCCGAGGTGATCTCGTACTTCTGGAGGTCGGGCTCGCTGCCCTTCGCCCAGCTGACGAGGACGGTCGTGGCGTTCTTCAGTTGCGCTCCGACGCCGGAGGGAGCCTCGGGCGGACGGCTGAGGACGAAGGTCGAGGTGGCATAGGTCTTGTGCGTGACCTCGCCGAGAAGGGTCACCGTGAAGGTGCCGTTGGGGGCGTCACCCGGGTCGAACGATCCGCTGATCGTCTGGTTCGCTCCCCCGGAGGCGATCTCCTGCCGGGACACGGAGGGGCCCTCGACGAACAGGGACATCTTCACCTGGTACCAGTCCGTCTTGGCGGACACGGCCACCGGGCCGGGCGCCTTGACGACCTGCCCGTTCGAAGGAGACAGGATCTCGCCGTCCGCCGCGGCCGGAGAGGCGCCCGCCAGCAGCGCGGACACCACCGCGATCGGAACGATCAACGCCGCGGTACCAAGCCTGGGAACCCCGGTCACGACGCATCCCTTCGTGGAGAACCGTCCACCCCTGCCTCGGCCGGCCGAAGGCGTGGGGCGACTGAGAGTACGGGGCACTTTATGCCAGCCGCCCCCTCTTGGACGTTATGTCTAAGAAGATGTGATTCTATTGCGACACAAGTAGTTTCATATCGCGGAAGATCTGAAAAGCGCCGCGTGCCGTCCGTCAAGTAAGCCGCTGGTCGACGGCCTCGATTCGCGTGGCCGTGCCGACTACGCCTCGCCGAGTGCCACCACGGTCGTGGGCGGCGACTTGTCCGCCCGCTCACTGACACCCGCTCCCGCCTCATGCCGTCGCACCGGCCGGGCCGGCCGTCGCGGACGCGACAGCCGTCTCCGTGCCGAGGAGCGGCACCTCGAACCGTACGGACACCTCGACCTCCGCGACACCCTCCGCGATGGCGCAGGACCGCAGGGACGCATGGTTGGCCACCGCGATGGCCTGTGCCCGGTCACACGCCTCCTCCGGAGCCGCGAGGGTCCAGCGGGCGGCGCCGAGCGCGGCGAGGTCCGCGGCGCTCTGCGCCCGGTGCCGCGCGACCCGCGCGAGGCCCGCCTGGACGACGACCATCGCCGCCAGCCAGACGACGGCCATCAAGGTGATCGACCAGATGGTCGCCGAGCCCCGCTCCCGGGCAGGACGCACCACGTCCGCACCGGCGGGCACGCCCCTCATCGGCGTTCCTGCGTTCCGACGTCGTCCAGGTGGGGCGAGGAGCGGCCGCCACCATGCGCTTCGCCCGGGCCGGCGTCCCGCTCCCGTCTCGTCCGCGCTCCGGACATTTTGGGCGCACCCGACGATATGGACAGCGGCGGCAGAGCCGGGGTCGCGGGTCCTGGCGATCCGCGCGGAGTCGACGGCATGGACCGGGCGGGCCTCAGTGTGGCGGACCCGAGCGACCTGGGCGGAGTCGACGGCATGGACCGAGCGGGCCCGAGTGTCGCAGAGAGCGACCCGGGCGGGGGCGGGAGGACACCGGGTTCGGTGTCGGAGACGGCGCTCGCCCTGAGGCGAACCGGGGGCAGGAACGACCTCCACAGCGGCCGGACGGTCGCGGTCACCTCGACCCGGACGGTGCCCGCTCCCGCGGCGACGGACACGGTGGTGTCCGCCGGAGCCAGTCGCAGGACCACCGCACGCACCTGTTCCGGCGCCTCGCCCCGGGCAGCGGCCCGGGCGCCCGCCCGGGCCGCGTCCACACATCGCAGCTGGGCGTCCGTGGCCGCCACCGCCCACAGGGAGGCGGTCAGGACCAGAACCAGTGCCGGAAGCGCGACAGCGGTTTCCGCCGTCACCGAACCCCGCTCCGGCCGGCGCGTCGTCCCAGGCATCTCAGGCGGCCAGCTTCAAGGCCTTCTGGATCAGCGCGGCCAGCATGGACCGCACCTCCGCGCTGGTGACGATCTTGTAGAGGAGCGCGGCGAAGCCGCAGGCGGCGATCGTCCCGACGGCGTACTCGGCGGTGGACATGCCCGCGTCGGCCCTCGTCCTCGCCTGCACCACCCATTGGATGCCCAGCTTCCGCGCCCGGCTTGTGGCCCTTCCGACGGCTCGCCGCATACCCGGCCATCCTCGCTTCGGCCCGGACGCCATGGCCGCGACGACGGCCGGGCCGACGAGCCACGCCCCTCGCCCACAGGCGAGGTCGAGCACCCGCCACACGGCATCGCCGAGCGCCGTCCACCGTCCTGAGCGTGCCCGGTGCCGGCCCGCGCCCGCCGCCGATCGCCGCCGGGGCTCGCTGTCCGTCCGGCTCGTCCGGCCGGTCGCCGCCGCGTGCCTGCTCATCGGTCCTCCTGACCCGTGTGGGGCGGCTCGTCCGCCCTCGTCCAGGCCAGGTTGCGGCAGGACGGGCGACCCCGTTCGGGCCGAACGCGGTTCTGTGGACAACGCTCCCGCCGAGCGCGTTCTCCACAGGGACCGCAGCCCTGCCCGAATACCGATCACGCTGGTCATGGGGCTTCGGCGAACCGCCGTACCCCGCACTGTCCACAGGTGTGGATGGCGGTGTCCACAGGCTGTTCACGGCAGGAGGATCTGACCCGCCAGGCCCGCGACCATGGGGATGACTCCGAGGAGGACGAAGGCCGGGAGGAAGCAGAGCCCGAGCGGAGCCACGGCGTGGACGCCCACCCGTCGTGCCGCCGCCGATGCCGTCGCCCTGGCGGTTCGTCGGGCGTCGTCGGCGAGCCTGGTGAGGACGTCGGCTACCGGCGCGCCGCTCGCAGCGGCACGGACCATGGCCCTGGACAGGGCGGCGAGCGAGGGTTCGGCCGAGAGCCCGGCCCAGGCGTCCTCCGGGGCCGCGCCGAGGCGCAACTGAGCGCCCACCCAGGTCAGCCGCTCGCTCACCGGACCCGGCATCGCGGCGGCGGTCGTCTCCACGGCTCCGCTCATCGGCTGTCCTGCCCGCAGGCAGGCGACCATGAGGTCGACGGCGAACGGGAGATCCGCCTCCATACGCGCCCGCCGCCGCCCGGCCTCGGCGGGCTCCCGACGACGGACGGCGATGAAGACACCCGAGGCCGCCGCCACTCCTGTCACCAGGCCTGCGGGCCCTCCGACCAGTAGGAAGAGCGCGAACCCCACAGGCAGCGCGACGGCCGCTCCCCGGCGGGACATGCTCTCGCCTTCCGGCGGGCGCGCCGTCGCGCCGGCCTCCCCGCGTGTACGCGGCGACGCGATGGCGGCGAGACGCCCGGCGGCCGAAGGACGAGCGGGCCACGCCAGCACGGCCAGCGTCGTCAGAACCCCGGCCAGCACGCAGATCATCCGTCATCGCCCTTCCGCCGGCGGCATGCGTCACCGGCCTTCCCCTGTGCAGGAACACTCGCTCCCCTGCGCCCGACGCCCGACGATTCCGCGCCCGGCGCTGTGGCACTCGACACCATGGGGTGGGCCGCCGCGCCCCGCGCCCGACCCTGCGCCGACTCCGTTGCCGACCTGTTGCCGGCCCTGTTGCCGGTCAGCGCGGGCCGGAGCCCGGGGGCTCCTCCGCCCGCGCGACGAGCCTGTGGGTCCACAACAGGCCGGCGGCGTCCAGGGCGAGCCCGGCGACCAGGCAGGCGAGACCCGCCGGGCCGCCGAGCAGGAACGACAAGGGGTTCATGCCGAGACCCGCGGCCATCAGCAGCCCGAGCGCGGGCAGGCCCGCCAGCATCCGGGCGGTCGCCCTGGGTCCGGAAAGCTGGGCCGCCACCTCCTCGCGATGCGCCTGCGCCTCCCGCAGCGACACGCACACCCGTTCCACCAGCGCGGTCAGACCACCGCCGGCGGCCACGCTCACCCGCCAGCACACGGCCAGCCGGACCAGGCCCTCCCCGCCTCGGGCCGGCGCGGCGGCGAGCAGAGCGGCCGCGACGTCACCGCCGTCTCTCGCGGCGGCGATCACCGGGTCGAGCGCCGCGGGGTCCGGCGGCCGCACCGACGAGACGGCCCGCGCCAGGGCGTCACCGGGAGGCCGGCCCGCCGCCAGTTCGGCCGCGAGGCCCTGGCACAGCTCCAGGGACACCGCTCGCCAGGCCGCGGCGGTAGCGCCCGGACGCGGGGGCCTGGCGAGTGCCGTCCACAACCGGCCGGAGCCTCTTGTCCCCCGCCGTGCGCCGGTGAGACGGGCCAGCCGCGCCGCCGCGGGCTCCGGCCCGGCCCACAGCCAGGCGGCGAGCGCCGTGGCGAGCACCGCGGCCAGCCCCAGGGACAGGAACCGGCCGTCAGCGGGCGGCACGACGGCCTCCCGGCTCCGGGCAGAGGTCCCGCAGCGTGCCGAAGGACGGCCCCCGGCTCACCCGGCCCTCCGCGTCGAAGGCCAGCGCCGGCACCGCCGTCACCAGGCCGGACGGCCCACGTTCGAGGACGCAGACCTCCGCGACCCGGCGCCGGCCGCCACCTGGTTCCCGTACGAGGTGGACGACGAGGTCGAGGGCGGCGGCGATCTGGCTGTGCACCGCCTCCCGGGACAGCCCCGCCGCGCAGGCGAGCGCCTCCAGCCGGGCGGGCACGTCCGCGGCGTTGTTGGCGTGCAGCGTGCCGCAGCCTCCCTCGTGACCCGTGTTGAGCGCCGCCAGCAGGTCGACGACCTCCGATCCGCGCACCTCGCCCACGACCAGGCGGTCGGGCCGCATGCGCAGGGCCTGCCGTACGAGATCGCGCAGTCCCACGCCGCCCGCGCCCTCCAGGTTGGGCGGCCGGGCCTCCAGCCGTACGACGTGGGGGTGGGCCGGGTGGAGCTCCGCGCTGTCCTCGACCAGCAGCAGGCGCTCGTCCGGACCCGCGAGGGAGAGCATGGCGCTGAGCATGGTCGTCTTGCCGGTGCCGGTCCCTCCGGTGACCAGGAACGCCAGCCGCGCCGCCATAATCGCCCTAAGGATCGCGGCGCCCTCCTCCTCGGCGAGTTCCTCCAGCGCGAACGTCCGCCGCGACGGCAGCCTGAGGGACAGGCAGGTCCCCTCGGCGGCGATCGGGGGAAGCACCGCGTGCAGCCGCACGCCACCGGCGAGCCGGGCGTCCACGTAGGGGCAGGCGTCGTCGAGGCGCCGTCCGGCCGCCGCGGCCAGGCGCTGGGCGAGGCGGCGCACCTCGTCGTCCCCGGAGAACGTCACGCCCGTGCGGCGCAGGCCGTCCCCGTCGTCCACCCACACCTCTCGCGGCCCGTTGACCAGCACGTCCGTGACACCCGGCTCGGCCAGCAGGACTTCGAGCGGCCCGGCGCCGATGAGATGGGCACGCAGGGTGCGCGCGACGGCGAGCACCTCGGCGTCGCCGAGCACCGCGCGTTCCGCCCGCAGGGCCGCGGCCACCTGGGCGGCGGTGGGCGCGGCGTGGGCGTGCGACAGCCGTACCCGGACGGCCTCGACCAGGTCGGCGCTCACGCCGGGCACGGTCGCCGGGCCCTCGCGGCTCATCGGCCCTCCGTCGCCGGCGGCGACCACCCGGCCCGGCCGGCGCCGAGCCCGCCCGGCAGGGAGTCGAGCAGATCCGCGCAGAAGCGCCCGAGCGGGGCGCGGCCCAGCGGCGGCGGGTCTCCCCGGTCCAGGATCTCGGCCAGTCCGCGTACCTCGGGGAGCACGCCCGCGCACGGAACGGCGAGGGAGGCCGCGACGACCTGGGAGTCCAGCGATCCGGCCCGCATCACCAGGCGCAGGTCGCCGGTCCCGGGGCGCAGCAGCGTCACGGTCTGGGCGGCGGCGAGCGCTCCCCGGAGGTCGGCGGGGACGACGACGATCGTCGCCGCCGCCCTTGTCAGCGCCTCCGCCTCACCCTCCCCCACATGGCGTGGCAGGTCCACGACGACCAGGTCGCACCCGCGCCGCGCGGCGTCGAGCACGGCGCGCATCGCCTCGCGGGGGATGCGCACGGGCTCCCCGCGGTGCGCCGAGAGCACGGTGAGCTCTCCGAAGGTGGGCAGCGCCTCCTGGAGCGCGGCATAGCTCACCCGGCCCTCCCGTCCGGCGACGTCGGGCCAGCGGGCGCCCAGCGCCTCCTCCTGGCCGAGGAGCACGTCGATGCCGCCGCCGAGAGGGTCCGCGTCGACGAGCAGCGTGCGGAGCCCGCGACGCGACGCCGTGAGCGCCAGGGACGCGGCGAGGACGGTGGCGCCCGCACCGCCCTTGCCGGCGGCGACGCAGACGACCGTCCCGGCCCGGGTCTCCGGCTCGGCCGCGTCGCCGAACTCCTCGACCAGAAGCCGCTCGGCCTCGGGCAGTTCCAGCACGGTGCGCGCGCCCACGGCCACGCATCTGCGCCACATGTCGGGATCGCCGGCCGCCCGCGTGACGACGACCACGTTCGGCCGGGGCGGCGGGCCGGTCACGGCGAGGTCGTCGGCCAGGTCGGCCCCGACCACGACCAGCGGCGCCCGGATCCAGTACGGCCGGGCATGGGCGGCCGCTTGGGCGACGTCCAGTTCGACGCCCGCCGCGGCGGCGATGCGGAGCAGATCGTCGAGGAGTTCCTGATCGTCGGTTACGGCCAGCGGGCGTTGCATCGGCTTCTCCCTGTCGTCCGGGAGCACCACGATGCGGCAGGACCGGAACCCCGGCGGGGCGCGGACCGGGTCCTGTGGACGACGCGCGTTCTGTGGACGACGCCGCCACCATCCGGACGCGGGGCAACAGCGGAGACCGATGGGAGGCCGATCGGAGAGCGCACGGAGACCGGCCGGAGCCGGCCGGAGAAAAAGGGCGACCCCCGCCGGGGGGGATAGCGGGGGTCGCCGTGGGTCCGGCTCTGGGGGGGTAGAGCCGGGCCGTTATTCCGAAAGCTTTAAACACGAAGCCGGGGCGTGGCAAGAGGTCCGCCGCTCCGATGACACAGATGCCGCCTCTGGGGGGAGACGCACCCGTATGCTGCCTGATCGGGAGAGGTAGGTCGAGCCCGCCGCCGATTTGAGTAAAATTTTTTCTCCGAGTCAGTGTTACATGTGAACACGCGCAATCGCAACGGTGCGCCAGGGGGCGCATCGCATCACGTGCCCCGCCTCGCCCCATCCTTCACAGGCGTCACAATCAGGAAAAAGGGTGCTAAAGAGGATGAAGGGCCATGAAAGTCGCATACTCTCGGTAAAGCTTCCGCGCCCAGGGCTTTCCATCCCGAGGATTCGGACGTAAAAAGGGATTACGGGCCTGAGGGTCCGCGTACCGCATCGGGTACCCACGCGCGACCAGCCGCGGGAGGCGTGTCGAGACGGGCTTGACCCGCTCCGACAAATACGAGGTGCACGCTTGGTAACCCGGTGACGTGTACTTGCGACGGCGTTCCACACCAGGGACGCCGTCCGCTTTGTCGGCCTGCCGAACGCCCGAAACATAGGCGTGCCGGACACCCCGGAACATCGGCGTGCCGGACACCCCAGAAGATGCGCGGCTCCCCCCGGCTTCCCCCGGAAAAAACGCCGGACCCCCCGCAAAAGGGGTCGCTCAGCGGGACATGGCCTCGCAGATCGCCGTCGTCTCACGCACCCCGAGCACGACGGCCGTGGCGCAGTGCCGGATCCAGGTCCCGACGCCCTCGCCCGTCCCCTTCAGGTACGACCTCAGGCTCTCCGCGTACGCGTCGCCCAGATCGGCGTGCCCCACCTCGACGGCGGCGAGCGACTTGGGATCGAGACCGAGGCCGACGAGCGTGAGCCGTTCGGCGGCGCGGGCGACCAGGCCGTCGGCGACGCCGAAGGGCCGCAGCACCACCAGTTCCGCGTGCACGACCGCGGCGAGCACGAGCGCGGGCACCGTGGACGAGCCGGTCACGAGCCCGGCCAGCGCCGACATGCGGGCCGCGGTCTCCTCTGGACCGGGGGCCGGGCCGAGACCGAGCGGATCGGCGGTCGTGGGAACCGTACGCGGCCTCCCGGGGTCGGCCGTCAGGCCCGCGGCCGCCAGCGTGTGCAGCCGCGCGAGGACCTGACGCGGGGCCGGCCGCCACGTGGCAGTCAGCCGTCCGAGCTCGGCCGACGCGCGCAGCGCGCCCTGCGCCACCGGGTCGGCCACCTCCCCAGTACGCAGCTGCTCAAGAGGCACGTCGACGCCTTCGAGCGCGGCGGAGGCGCGGGCCCCGCGCAGCGCCGACTCGGCCGACACCTCGGGACCGCGCCGCCGCAGCACCCGGTGCCGGTAGAGCCGGTCGACGGCCTCCCGGGCCTCCTGTACGGCCTCGGGCACGCCGGGCAGCCCGGCGACGACGGCCAGCGGATCGCTCACAGCCCCCGACCATACCGGCCGGTAGGAAGTCGTTCGCCGAGGAGGTGCGCCCGCTCACCGCAGACGCGCGTACGCGATCTCGGCGGGCTTCCCACCTGTCACTAAGTTTGCCGGTCATAGCCCTGTTACCACGGACAACGCGAAGCTACGGCGTGCCTGCCCGGATTACTTGTACTTGACGCCGCTCGCCTGGTGAAGTGGGACACGACATACCCCAGCTTGGCCGAGGCGGCCGAACGAGAGACAACCCGAAGACGCTGTGAAGGAGTACGGAGTGGCCACCGAGACCCCTGGTCAGGAAACCCAGGAGACGCTGTCGAACCTGCTGAGTGAGACGCGCCGGTTCGAGCCTCCCGCGGACCTGGCGTCGGCCGCCAACGTCACGGCGGACGCCTACGAGGAGGCCGCCCAGGACCGGCTCGCCTTCTGGGAACGCGCCGCGGAGCGCCTCACGTGGGCAGAGCGCTGGGACACCACGCTGGAGTGGAAGCCGCCCTTCTCCAAGTGGTTCGTCGGCGGCAAGCTGAACGTCGCCTACAACTGCGTCGACCGTCACGTCGAGGCCGGCCGGGGCGACAAGGTCGCCTACCACTGGGAGGGCGAGCCGGAGGGCGACACCCGTACGATCACCTACGCCGACCTGCAGAAAGAGGTCGCCAAGGCGGCCAACGCGCTGGAGGAGCTGGGCGTGCGCAAGGGCGACCGGGTCGCCGTGTACATGCCGATGATCCCCGAACTGCCGATCGCGCTGCTGGCCTGCGCCCGGATCGGGGCGATCCACTCGGTGGTCTTCGGCGGATTCTCCGCGTCCGCCCTGAAGAGCCGCATCGACGACGCCGACGCCAAGATCGTGATCACCGCCGACGGCGGATACCGCCGCGGCGCCCCGAGCGCGCTCAAGCCGACCGTGGACGAGGCGGTCGCCGACTGTCCCGGGATCGAGCACGTGCTCGTCGTACGCAGGACCGGGCAGGACGTCCCGGTGAACGAGCGCGACGTCTGGTGGCACGACCTCGTCGAGCGCCAGCCCTCCGAGCACGAGCCCGTGCCGCACGACGCCGAGGACCCGCTCTACATCCTCTACACGAGCGGCACGACCGGTAAGCCCAAGGGCATCCTGCACACCACCGGCGGCTACCTCACCCAGGTCGCGTGGACCCACCACGCCGTCTTCGACCTCAAGCCCGAGACCGACATCTACTGGTGCACGGCCGACATCGGCTGGGTCACCGGGCACTCCTACATCGTGTACGGCCCGCTCGCCAACGGCGCGACCAGCGTGATCTACGAGGGCACCCCGGACACCCCGCACCGGGGCCGCTTCTGGGAGATCGTGCAGAAGTACCAGGTCACGATCCTCTACACCGCCCCCACGGCGATCCGTACGTTCATGAAGTGGGGTGACGACATCCCTGCGAAGTACGACATGTCGTCCCTGCGCGTACTCGGCTCGGTCGGCGAGCCCATCAACCCCGAGGCGTACGTCTGGTACCGCGAGCACATCGGCGCGAACCGCTGCCCGGTCGTGGACACCTGGTGGCAGACCGAGACGGGCGGCATCATGATCAGCCCGCTGCCGGGCGTCACGGCCGCCAAGCCCGGCGCGGCCATGCGCCCGCTGCCCGGCGTCGTGGCCGACGTCGTCGACGACCAGGGCGAGTCCGTGCCGAACGGCGGCGGCGGCTTCCTCGTGGTCCGCGAGCCCTGGCCGGCCATGCTCCGCACCATCTGGGGCGACGACCAGCGCTACATCGACACCTATTGGTCGCGGTTCGAGGGGATGTACTTCCCGGGCGACGGCGCCAAGCGCGACGAGGACGGCGACCTGTGGCTGCTCGGCCGGGTGGACGACGTCATGCTCGTCTCCGGGCACAACATCTCCACGACGGAGGTCGAGAGCGCGCTCGTCAGCCACCCGAAGGTGGCCGAGGCGGCCGTCGTGGGCGCCACCGACCCGGTGACCGGCCAGGCCATCGTGTCCTTCGTCATCCTGCGCGGCGGCGCGGAGGAGAGCGAGGACATCGCCTCCGAACTGCGCGCCCACGTGGCGAAGACGCTCGGCCCGATCGCCAAGCCGCGGCAGATCCTGGTGGTGCCCGAGCTGCCGAAGACCCGTTCGGGCAAGATCATGCGCCGCCTGCTGCGCGACGTCGCCGAGAACCGGTCGCTCGGCGACGTCACCACGCTCACCGACAGCTCCGTGATGAACCTCATCGCGGAGAAGCTGCCCAGCGCCAAGAGCGACGACTGATCCGCCGGCCCGGCCCCCGGGCGGTTCGGTGATCGGAGGCCGCGGACGGATCGTGGAAGGCGTGGACGGAGCCTGCGTCCACGCCTTCTCCGTCCCGGCTTTCCTGTGGCCCGGCTTTCCCGTGGCTCGGCTTGTCCGCGGCCCCGGCTTTCCCGCGGCCCCGGCGGCGGCGATGCGCCGTGACGGGGAGACGCCGGATCGCCTTCGGCGTCATAATCCAGCCGCCTGTGGGCAGGTCCCCCGCATGCCCGCCGGGCGGGCTGAGGTTGTCCACAGGCGGGGGTCTTCCTGTTCGCGTGCGCGGACGGAGACGAGATGATGTTTGATAGTCGCAGATAGGAGATCGCTGATGCCCGAGGACGAATCGCTCGGCGCGCTGGTCGCCCAGGCGAGCCATCACATCTCGACCCTCGTACGGTCGGAGATCGAGCTGGCGAAGGCCGAGCTCAAGTTCGACGCGAAACGGGTCGGGATGGCCGCCGGGATGTTCGGCGCCGCGGCCTTCATCGGGCACCTGTGCCTGATCCTGGCCTCGTTCGCGATCGCGTACGGCCTCGTGGCGCTCGGGCTGGCCACCTGGCTCGCCTTCACCATCGTCACCGTGTTCTACCTCCTGATGGCCGGGCTGCTGGTCTTCGTCGGCTACCGCCGGCTCAAGGGGCTGGCCGGGATGAAGCGCACCATGCGGAGCCTGCGTGGCCTCGCGGGCCCCGAGGAGGCGGAGGCGCCGCTGCCGGAGACGGCCCCCGTCCCCGCCATGGCGGCCGAGACTCCCGCACCGCCGCCCTACACCGGCCCGACGGCCGGGCAGGTGGGCGCTCACCGGGAGTCCATCCGTGATGGCCACTGACGAGTCGCTGATCGAGGCCGACGGCCCCTGGACGCACCGGGTCGTGTACGCGGGCGGCGTGCGGTTCCACGTGGCGGAGGCCGGAGACGGGCCGCTGATCCTGCTGCTGCACGGGTTCCCCCAGTTCTGGTGGACCTGGCGGCACCAGCTTCCGGCGCTGGCCGAGGCCGGCTACCGCGCCGTCGCCGTCGACCTGCGCGGCTACGGCGGCAGCGACAAGCCGCCGCGCGGCTACGACCTGCCCACGCTGGCCGTGGACGCGGCGGGCCTGGTGCGGGCGCTCGGCGAGACGAGCGCGATCGTGGTGGGTCACGACTGGGGCGGCCTCCTCGGCTGGACGATGAGCGTCCTCGATCCCAAGGTGGTGCGACGCCTGGTCCCGGTGTCGGCGCCGCACCCGCTGCGCATGCGCGCCGCCCTGTTCACCGATCCGCTCGGCCAGCTCAGGGCCAGCCGCTACGGCCTGGGCTTCCAGCTTCCCTTCCTCCCCGAGCGGAAGCTCACCCGGCGGAGCGGCGCCGCCGTGGGGCGGATCATCGACAGGTGGGCCGGGCCGCAGTGGCCGGGCGACGGGGCGACCCGCGTCTACCGCGACGCGATGCGGATCCCGACCGTGGCGCACTGCGCCCTGGAGTACTACCGCTGGTTCGCCCGTTCGCAGATCCGCCCGGACGGCTTCCGCTACGCGCGGCAGATGCGCGCCGAGGTCGAGGCCCCGACGCTGCAGATGCACGGCGCGCTCGACCCCTGCGTCCTGCCGCGGACCGCCCAGGGGTCCGGCCGGTTCGTCGCCGCGCCGTACCGGTGGCGGCTGATCGAGGGCGCCGGGCACTTCCCGCACGAGGAACGCCCCGGCCAGTTCAACACCGAGCTGATCTCCTGGCTCGCCGACCCCGAGCCCGACCGCTGATCCCGCCCCGCCGTTCGTGCGTGCCACCCGCGGCCAAGGGCCGGAACCCTACCCGTGATCTTGCAGAAGATAGTAGAAATGTGCCCTGAAGTGGCCCAACTTCTTGGTTGATCTATCGCGTCCGCCGGGAAGGTCGCTGGTCCTTCGGTCGCCGTGAACCGCCCACGCGCCCTGAGGAGAGACCATGCGTGACCGTGACGAAGCGGGACGTCCCCGCAACGCACGCCCTCGTGACGAGTACGGCAGGCCACTGCCCCGGGGGGCCGAAGGGGTTCCCCGCGTGCCCGACGACTACGCCCCCGGCCCGGAGGAGGCGCTGGAGCAGGCCAGGAGCCTGCTCGCCGACGGACGGCCGTTCCACGCGCACGAGGTGCTGGAGGCCCGCTGGAAGACCGGCCCCGACGAGGAACGCGAGCTGTGGCAGGGACTGGCCCAGATCTGCGTCGGTCTCACGCACCTCCAGCGCGGCAACCTCTCCGGCGCCGCCGCCCTGCTGACCCGTGGCTCCGCCCGCCTCGGCGCGTACGGGTCCACCCGGCCCTACGGGCTCGACCTGCGGGCTCTGGCCGTACAGGCCGACGCGATCACGACCGCGATCGACGAGGGAGACGCCGTCGCCGGCACGGCGATCTCCGCGGTCCGCGCCCTCCTGACCCCGGCCGAGCCCTAGGAGCGCGGAGCTCAGTCGCAGCCCTCGGTGCTCACCGGGCCGACCGCGTGGCTGCCGTCCTGGGCGTCGGGCAGGACCTCCTCGGCCGTCATGGCGAAGCCCGTCTCCGGCGTGTCGGTCGCGGCGGCGAAGATCACGCCGAACACCTTGCCGTCCGGGCTCAGCAGCGGCCCGCCCGAGTTGCCCGGCTGCACCTTGCCCCGGATGGCGTAGACCTCGCGCTCGACCTTCCGCTTGTTGTAGATGTCGTACATCTCGGCGCGCTGCTTGACCCTGATCCGCGCGGCGAGCGGGGTGAAGCCCTGGTCCTTCGGATATCCGGCGATGATCGCGCTGTCGCCCCTTCTGGCGACCGTGTCGAAGCGCAGCGTCCCGATCTGGAGGTCGGGGACGAACAGCACCGCGATGTCGCGTTCGGGGTTGTACAGCACCACCCGGGCGTCGTGCTGGTCACCGCGGTAGTCGGTCACCCGCAGTCCTTCGGTGACCCCGGCGACGACGTGGGCGTTGGTCATGATCCGCTGCCGGGAGTAGACGAATCCCGTCCCCTCGATGCGCTTGCGGCAACTCGGCGCGGTGCCCTGCACCTTGACGATCGCCCGGCGGGCCCGGACCAGGGAGGGGCTCGCGTTGATCAGGGTCTGGTCCGGCGGCGCCACGTTCTGGCCGCCGATGGAGGTGATGACCTGCGGCCAGTCGGAGGTCTCCACGAAGTCCCTGAACGGCTTCTGCAGGGCCCGTACGCCGTCCGGGATGGCCTCGTCGACGGTCTGCAGCACCAGCGAGCCGTTGATCTGCTCCTTGATGAGCGCGAAGCTCATCGAGACCATGAGCGAGCCGATGAGCCAGGCGATGACCAGGACCGACAACCCGCTGGCCACCGACCCGCCGAAGGCGTCGACCATCCGGGCGGGCTCCCAGGTGACGTGGCTCCGGGCGACGGCGCCGATGGTCGAGGACGCGAACTGCCCGATGGTCGCCGCCAGGAAGACGATCACGATCGCCAGCAGCGCCCGCTCGGTGTCACCGCTCACGATCGCCCCGGCCAGCGGAGGCGCGATGAACATCCCCAGAACGGCGCCACCGACGAATCCGATGAAGCTGAAGGCCCCGATGATGAATCCCTGCCGATAGCCGGATACCGCGAAGGCCACAACCAGGCCGATCAGGATGAGATCCAGAAGATCGCCGCTCACAGCTACCACGGTATCCAGCCACGCCATTCGTCGTGCGGGCGTCCCTGGAGTCTCATCGATATCGTGACGACATGGGGGTATCGGAACGGCCACCCGCGGCTGGGGACCGCGACGACGGCGCGCGGGGCCCAGAAGACGCGAAGGACACGGCGGACGCGAAGGACACGGCGGACGAGGCCGCGGGGCGAGGCGACGGCGGCGGGGAGCCCGCGCACGAGCTGATCAGGATCGCGCTCACCGACACGGACCCGGACGGGCCGGTCAGGTGGCGGGCGATCACCACACTGCAGGCGCGGGGCGACCCGGAGACCTTCGCCCTCGCCCGGCGGCTCTGCGTGAGCGCGGACCCCGCCGAGCGGGTGCTGGGGGCCGACATCCTCGGCGAGCTCGGCCGGGACCATCCCTTGAGGGACCGCACGCTGCCCGTGCTCCGCGCGCTGGCGGCGGACGAGGACGATCCGAGGGTGCTCTACTCGGTGCTGATCGCCTTCGGCCATCTGCGCGACGGGAGAGCGCTGCCGTCCGTGATCGACCTCGCGGCGCACGAGCACCCCACCGTCAGGTACGGCGCGGCCTACGCCCTTCCGCATGTCATGGGCGATCCGCCCGACACCGCGGGACTGGCGGCACTGCGCCGCCTGGCGGCCGACGCGGACGAGGACGTCGCCGACTGGGCCGCGCTCGGCCTGTCCCTGAACGGCCTGGCGCCGAACGCCGCGCCCACGAAGCGAAGCTCAGCCTCGCGCGGCCAGGTCGACGACCTCGGGGGGCAGGTCCTCGATCCGTGATCGATCCCAGGGCCGCTCGAAACCGGCCGCGGTCAGCACGCCGTCGAGCACACCGGCGGTGAAACCCCACACGAGCAGGCCCCGTACGCGGAACGCCACGGACGGGACCACTCCGCGCGGGTGACGCAGCCGCAGCCGGTTGGCGGGGTCCACCAGCTCTTCGATCGGCACCCGCTCGACGGTCTCGACCTCGTCGGGAGAGGCCGCGTGCACGGCGCACGGCGTGTGCCACCAGCCGAGCACCGGCGTCACCCGGTTGTCGCTGTGCCAGATGTAGAGCTCGGGCATGGTGCCGACGACCTCGACGCCGGCGGGGTCGAGGCCGGTCTCCTCCCCGGCCTCCCGCAGGGCCGCGCCGACCGGACCGTCGTCGTCGGGGTCGACGCCGCCGCCGGGGAACGCGGGCTGGCCGGCGTGCACCCGGCCCTTCGAACTGCGCTGGATGAGCAGGATGTCCGGGCCCTGCGGCCCTTCGCCGAACAGCAGCAGGACCGCCGCCGAGCGACCGGCGCCGTTCGCGGGCGGCCGCAGCGCGGTGGGGACAGGGCTGTGCGCGGCCTTCGCGGCGAGCCGGGTCAGCCAGTCGGGAGCCGCGACCACCTCCACCACGACCACCTCCACATCGTCGGGGCGGCCGGGCACGCGGACATGCGCCGGCCGGGTGTGCCGTACAACCATCGGCGTGGGCGCGAACTTCCCGCCGGTCTCCCACCGCTTTCCCGACCGGCTTCACACCGAGGACGCGCCGGGGAGGCGCCGTTCACCGGACTCCCGGCACCGGGGCCGGGAGGCGTCAGGAGAACGGGCCCGCCTTCACAAGCTTGCGGGCCTCCTCCGGATCCGTGGGACCGGTGCCGTACGACGGGCAGAGCTCGGCGAGAGGACACGCGCCGCAGGCAGGCCTGCGGGCGTGGCAGATGCGGCGACCGTGCCAGATCAGCCGATGGGACAGCATGGTCCACTCCGGCTTCGGGATCAGCTCCCCGACCTCGTGCTCGATCTTGACGGGATCGGTCTCGGCCGTCCAGCCGAACCGCCGCGTCAGCCGCTGGAAGTGCGTGTCGACGGTGATCCCGGGCACGTCGAAGGCGTTGCCGAGCACCACGTTGGCCGTCTTGCGGCCCACGCCGGGCAGCTTGACCAGGTCGGCGAGCCTGCCGGGGACCTCTCCCTCGTGGCTCTCGCAGAGGGCCTGCGCCATCCCGATGATGCTGTTGGCCTTCGCCCGGAAGAACCCGGTCGACTTGATGATCTCTTCGAGCTCCGCGCGGTCGGCGCCCGCGTAGTCGGCCGCCGTCCGGTACTTGGCGAAGAGCACCGGCGTGACCATGTTGACCCTCTTGTCGGTGCACTGCGCCGAGAGGATCGTGGCGACCAGCAACTCCAGGGGATTGCCGAAGTCCAGCTCACAGTGGGCGTCGGGGTAGGTCTCGGCCAGGATCCGGTTGATCCGCCGCGCTCGCCGCACCAGGCCCAGGCGGGTCTCGGCCTCGCGTCGGCGCCGTCGCGGGACAGCCGTGTTCACGGCCGGGTTCGTCGCCATGCCGCAAGCGTAGGCCCTCCGGCGACCGCCCACCTCCCGTCCCGTCGGGTCGACCGCCTTGTCATACATGCCGCATATGCTGCCCGTATTTGCCAATTTGTCCGTACGCAGCGCAATACACTGTGCCCGTAGGGGGACGGCCGGCCGCCCGAGCCGGTCGAGCGCGGGATGGGCGTAAGAATGGGTTTCGCGAAGATTGTCTAGTTTCGCCAGGCGCGACGCACACGACTGCGAGCCGGGGCCGGCGCTCGTACGACGCAACAGGACACCCCGTAATGCGCCGGGAAGGGTGTGGGTCACAATGGCTAGCACGGAGCCGGCGACCGAGCGCGCCCGCAGCAAGGAGGCACCGTGAGCACCGAGGAAGTACTGAGCAAGGCGCCGCTGTTCTCCGCGCTCGACCGCGAGAGCGCCGCGGCGCTGCGTACGAGCATCACCGAGGTGGAGCTGCCCAAGGGGCGCACCCTCTTCAGTGAGAACGAGACGGGCGACCGGCTCTACGTGGTGCTCGAAGGCAAGATCAAGCTGGCGCGCACAGCCCCCGACGGCCGGGAGAACCTGCTCAGCGTGCTCGGCCCGGGCGAGATGTTCGGCGAGCTGTCGCTGTTCGACCCCCGCCCCCGCACCGCCTCGGCGATCGCGCTGACCGACGTCCGCCTGGCCGGGCTCGGGCACGACGACCTCCGCCCGTGGCTGACCGGGCGGCCCGAGGTCGCCCTCCACCTGCTGCGTGCCCTCGCGCAGCGGCTGCGCCGCACCAACGACGTGCTCGCCGACCTCGTCTTCACCGACGTGCCCGGCCGGGTCGCCAAGCAGCTTCTCGACCTCGCCGACCGCTTCGGGCACAAGACCGACGACGGCATCCGGGTGCACCACGACCTCACGCAGGAGGAGCTGGCCCAGCTCGTGGGCGCCTCGCGCGAGACGGTCAACAAGGCCCTCGCCGACTTCGCCCAGCGCGGCTGGCTGCGCATCGAGGCCAAGGCCGTCGTGATCATGGACAGGGAACGGCTCTTCAACCGCTCCCGCTAAAGGGTGGTCTTGAGGTAGTCGAGCTGGGCCGCGACCGACATCTCGGCGGCCGGCCACAGCGCCGGGTCGACGTCGGCGTAGATCATCTCGACGATCTCCCGCGCGTCCCTGGCGCCCCTGCGGATCGCCTCGCGGACCTGCTCCAGCCTCATCCGGCGGTGCACGACGTACGCGTTCAGGACCCCGGCGGGATCGGGCAGGACGGGGCCGTGGCCGGGCAGCAACGCGGTGGCCTCCAGCATCTCCGCGCCCTGCCTGAGCCGGTCCAGGCTGCGCAGGTAGTCGCCGAGGTCCCCGTCGGGGGCGATCGTCGTCGTCCCCCGGCCGAGGACGGTGTCTCCCGTGAGCATCGCCCGGTCGCCGGGCAGCCAGAAGCACAGCGAGTCGAACGAGTGCCCCGGCGTGGCGACGACCCTGACCTCCACGTCGCCCGCAGTGACGACGTCGCCGTCGTCCAGGCCCTCCTCGCCCAGGCGGTGCCGGGGGTCGAGCGCCCGCACCGGAGCGCCGAGCAGGCGCGCGAGCGGGCCCGCCCCCTCGCTGTGGTCGGCGTGCCCGTGCGTGAGCAGTACGGCCGTCACCCGGCGGCCGTCCACCCGCTCGGCGACCCGCCGCAGGTGCGCCTCGTCGTCCGGCCCGGGATCGACGACCAGTACGGCGTCCGCCCCGCCGACGATCCACGTGTTGGTGCCGTCGAGCGTCATCGGCGACGGGTTGGGCGCCAGCACGTTCACGGCGGTCGCCGTACCCGCCCCGTCCGGGCCCTCCGCGCCGTCCAGGGGAATGCGCAGGCCGCTCACGCGCCCGCCCTCCCCACCTCGGGGATCTCCTCGGGGATCACCAGCACCATCCGGCCGTCCACCTCGGCAGGGGCGGGCATGATGGTCGTGATCGACCGGGAACAGGACAACACATCGCCGATCGTCTCGAAAGCGGCGATCTCGGTCAACGTCCGCAAGGTCGGCGGCATCAAGAACGCCGTACGGTCCCGCGCGGCGGCCAGGGCGTCCCCGGGCCGCATCCACGCCACCTCGGACGCCTCGCCGCCCACGTCACGCGTACGCTGCCCGGACGGCAACGCGGCCACGAAGAAGCGGGTGTCGAACCGCCGGGTCTCCATGACCGGGGTGATCCAGTGTCCCCACGCCTTGAGCAGGTCGGACCGCAGCACCAGCCCCCGCCGGTCGAGGAACTCGGCGAACGACAGCGTGCGCGCGATCAGCGCGAGGCGGTCGGCCTCCCAGTCGTCGCCGGTGGTGTCGGTCACCACGGTCCGCGGGCCCGGCCCGGCGAGGAGCACGCCCGACTCCTCGAACGTCTCGCGTACGGCGGCGCAGACGAGGCCCCGCGCCGTGCCCTCTCCGGTCCCCAGGAGCGCACCCCACTCGGCGGGCGAGGGACCGGCCCAGGCCACGGCCTGGTCGGCGTCCCGCGGGTCGACCGACCCACCGGGAAACACGTACGCGCCGGCCGCGAAGGCCATCGTCGCGTGCCGCCTGAGGAGATACACCTCAAGGGGGTCGTCGCGGAGCAGCACCACCGTGGCCGCGTCACGGGCCGGGACGGGAGCCAGACGGCCGGCCAGGATCTCCCGCGCCCGCTCGCCGAGATGACCCGGCAGCGGAAACCCCATGGAGCCCTCCCAACCAGAACAAGGATCGGTCCGACCGGCCCCATGCTCCCGTACGCCGTCCCGTGACCGCAATCGACGGGTCTCCGACGCGCCACCCTGCGGCGGTCAGCGGACCTCCGCGACGACCTCCACCTCCACGGCCGCGTCGAGCGGCAGGACCGCCACGCCGACCGCGCTCCGCGCGTGCCGCCCCGCCTCGCCGAACACCTCGCCGAGCAGTTCGCTCGCGCCGTTGACGACCTGCGGCTGCCCGGTGAAACCGGGAGCGCTCGCGACGAACCCGACCACCTTCACGATCCGCACGACCTGCGACAGATCGCCGACGACGGACCGGATGGCCGCCAGCGCGTTGACGGCGCAGATCCGCGCCTGTTCCTTCGCCTCCTCGGGCGAGACCTCCGCCCCGACCTTGCCGGTGACGCTCAGCTCGCCCTTCACCAGCGGAAGCTGGCCCGAGGTGTGGACGTGGCCGCCCGTCCGTACGGCCGGCACGTACGCGGCCAGCGGAGGCACGACCTCGGGCAGCGTGATCCCGAGCTCGGCGAGGCGCTCCTCCGGAGTGGCCATCACTTGGGCCGCTTCATGTAGGCGACCAGCTGCTCCGGGTTGGGCCCCGGGATGACGGAGACGAGCTCCCACCCGTCTTCACCCCAGTTGTCCAGGATCTGCTTCGTAGCATGGGTGAGCAGCGGCACCGTGACGTATTCCCACTTGGTCATGGGCAAAGGCTATCGAGGCACAGCCTCTCCGCGCTCGGGGACGACCGGCGCGAATCGGCAGGTGAGCCTTGGGTAGCCTTCCTCACGTGGGCGAGTGGAGCAGGCACGCCGACGGGAACTACCGCGCGACGATCCGCGGAGGCGATCTCGCCGGCCGGCCGGAGGAGGCACGGTGAGTCAGCCGACCAGCAGGCGCGGCGGAGGCGGGGAGACCCGCGACACCGACTGGGACGGCGTGCGGCTGCACGTGGTGAGCGGCAAGGGCGGCACCGGGAAGACGACGGTCGCCGCGGCGCTCGCGCTGGCCCTCGCGGCGGGCGGACGCAAGGTCCTGCTCGTCGAGGTCGAGGGACGGCAGGGCATCGCCCAGGCGTTCGATCTCCCTCCGCTGCCGTACGAGGAGCGCAAGATCGCGGTGGCGCCCGGCGGCGGGGACGTGTACGCGCTGGCCATCGATCCCGAAGAGGCCATGCTCGAATACTTGGAGATGTTCTACGGCATCAGGCGGGTGGGCAAGGCGCTGACCCGCATCGGCGTGGTCGACTTCGCCACCACGATCGCCCCCGGCCTGCGGGACGTCCTGGTGACGGGCAAGACCAGCGAGGCCGTACGGCGCCGCGACAAGCTGGGCCGGAGGGTGTACGACGCGGTCGTCATGGACGCGCCGCCGACCGGCCGCATCTCCCGCTTCCTGAACGTGACGCAGGAGGTCGCCGGGCTCGCCCGGGTCGGTCCGATCAAGAACCACGCCGACCTGGTGAGAGGCGTCCTCGCGTCCCCGGAGACGGCGGTCCACTTCGTGACGCTCCTGGAGGAGATGCCGGTCCAGGAGACGCTGGACGGCGTCGCGGAGCTCCGGGAGACCGGGCTGCCGGTCGGCGGGGTGTTCGTCAACATGGTGCGCCCGGCCCTGCTGCCCGCGCGGGCGCTGAAGGCCGCCGCCGAGGGCCGGTTCGACGCCGCCGAGATCGCGCTCGGCCTGAAGGCCGCCGGGCTGGCCGACGCCTCCGCCGGCGCCTCGGCCATCGCCGAAGCGCTCGCCGAGGAGGTCGCCGAGCACGCCCTGCGCGCGGAGCTGGAGAGACGGGAGCGCGCGGAGCTGGAGGAGGCCGGAACGCCGCGGTACGACCTGCCGCTGCTGCCCGACGGCGCCGACCTGGCCGGGCTCTACGAGCTGGCCGACGCGCTGCGCGCCCAGGGCGCCGTGTGACGCCCGCCGACCGATTTCCCGCCCACCGACTGAGAGGCTGAGCTGTGACCAGGACGGCGCCCGCGCTGGACATCGACGCGATTCTGGACGACCCGGACACCCGGATCATCGTATGCTGCGGCTCCGGCGGCGTCGGCAAGACCACGACGGCCGCGGCCCTCGGGCTGCGCGCCGCCGAGCGCGGCCGCTCCGTGGTCGTCCTGACCGTCGACCCCGCCCGGCGGCTGGCCCAGGCCATGGGCCTGACCGAGCTCGACAACACGCCCAGGCGGGTGGACGGCGCCGACGGCGGCGGGGAGACCGGCGGCGAGCTCCACGCGATGATGCTCGACATGAAGCGGACCTTCGACGAGATCATCGAGGCGCACGCCGATCCGGAGCGGGCCGAGCAGATCCTGACGAACCCCTTCTACCAGTCCCTGTCGTCCAGCTTCTCCGGCACGCAGGAGTACATGGCGATGGAGAAGCTCGGCCAGCTCCGCCGCTCGAACGAGTGGGACCTGATCGTGGTGGACACCCCGCCCTCGCGGTCGGCGCTCGACTTCCTCGACGCGCCGGAACGGCTCGGCCGGTTCCTCGACGGGCGGCTCATCCGCATCCTCACGGCGCCCGCCAAGGCCGGCGGGCGCAGCGCGTTCAAGCTGCTCAACGCGGGCTTCGGCGTGGTCGCCGGCATCCTGACGAAGGTGATCGGGGCCCAGGTGCTCCGGGACATCCAGTTGTTCGTCACCGCGCTCGACGCCGTGTTCGGCGGGTTCCGCCAGCGGGCCGAGCAGACGTACCGGCTGCTCCAGGCGCCCGGGACCGCCTTCCTCGTCGTCGCCGCGCCCGAGCGCGACGCGATGCGCGAGGCGTCCTACTTCGTCGAGCGGCTCGCCGAGGAGCGCATGCCGCTGGCCGGGCTGGTCGTCAACCGGGTGCACCGGTCGCCGGCGCCCTCGCTGTCCGCGGCCCGGAGCTCCGCCGCCGCCGAGGACCTGGAGGCCCGGGGCGAGCACGAGCTGACCGCGGCCGTACTGCGGCTGCACGCCGGAAGGATGCAGCTCGCCGCACGGGAACAGCGCCAGCGGGAGCACTTCACGTCGGCCCATCCCACGGTGCCGATCGCGCAGGTGCCCGCGATGCCGGAGGACGTGCACGATCTGGCGGGACTTCGCCAGATCGGGCAGCTCCTCGCGTCGTGACGTCCGGCGCCCCTCGGGGAGGAGGCCGGCCGCCGGTCAGCCGGCGATCAACTCGTTGGTCCGCTCGTACTCCTCTTTGGCGGACTCGAGCAGGTCCCGCCAGGACTCCACGTCGGGCCGGCGCCTGAGCAGCGCGCGGCGTTCCCGCTCCGTCATCCCGCCCCACACCCCGAACTCGATGCGGTTGTCCAGCGCATCGGCGAGGCATTCGGTACGGACGGGGCATCCACGGCAGATGAGTTTCGCCCGGTTCTGGGCGGCGCCTTGCACGAAGAGCGCGTCAGGATCCGCACCTCGGCAGGCGGCACGGGAGGTCCAATCCGTGATCCACATGTGCGACCCCACTCCCCTTAGGTGGTCAGTCGTTGTTTCGGCCGACGGGCGCGGGCGTCGGGCCTCCTGTATTGCAGTAGCCGCAGAGGAGAACGTACGCAACGAAACGATCGATCCGACATACCCCGGGGGGACCAAATTCGTACATGGTCAAGTCAGGCCATGTGGCCGGGAATGACTAGTCCCCCCTCCCCGGGGTAATGCCGAGCCGTGAGGCCGATGCCTGGTGAGGCACCAAACGGACGTACCCTTGGTTCCGTGCAAGCTCACGGTAAAACACTGGCATCTCGGTCAGCCGCCGTCCTGCGCCTCGTGGGCGCCGCGGGAGTCGCGGGCGTGCTGGCGGCGGCGATTGCACTACCCGCCGTGGGCGGGGCGGGCGTTTCGGTCAAGTCCGGTATCGAGACCCTGAGCCTCAAGCCGGCCGACCTCGACGAACCGCCACTGCCCGAGAAGACCGTACTCCTCGACGCGGACGGCAAGCCGTTCGCCCAGTTCTACTTCGAGAACCGGGAGTCGGTCCCGATGGACCGCATCGCCCCGATCATGCGGAAGGCGATCGTGGCGATCGAGGACTTCCGCTTCTACGAGCACGGCCCGCTCGACCTGGAGGGCACGACCCGCGCGCTGGTCAAGAACATCACCACGGGCGGGGTGACCCAGGGCGGTTCGTCCATCACCCAGCAGTACGTGAAGCAGGTGCTGTTCAACAAGGCGGAGACCGACGAGGAGAAGGCCGCCGCCGTGGCGCCGACCGTGGGGCGCAAGCTCAACGAGATCCGGTACGCCATGACGATGGAGCAGAAGTACAGCAAGGACGAGATCCTCAACCGGTATCTCAACATCGCCTACTTCGGCGCCAGCGCGTACGGCGTCGAGGCCGCCTCCAAGCGTTTCTTCGGCAAGCACGCGTCCGAGCTCACTCTGGCCCAGGCCGCGACGCTGGCGGGAGCCGTACAGGACCCGAACGCCACCGACCCCAACCGGGGCAAGACGTTCCGGGACCGGCTGCTGGCCCGGCGCAACGTCGTGCTCGACCGGATGGCCGAGTTGAAGATCGTCACCGAGGCCGAGCGCGACGAGGCCAAGAAGAAGAAGCTGGGGTGGAAGGACAAGGAGATCCCCGGCGGCTGCGAGGAGAGCGGCTACCCGTACTTCTGCCTGTACGTGCGCAACGAGATCCTCAACGACCCGCAGTTCGGCAAGTCCAAGAAGGCCCGGCAGGACTTCCTGGCGCGAGGCGGCCTGACGATCAGGACCACGCTCAGCTCGAAGATGCAGAAGGCCGCCGAGAAGGCGATCAAGAAGTACGTCCACCCCTCCGACAAGCCGGTCGCCTCCGAGGCGCTGGTCGAGCCGGGCACGGGCGCCATCAAGGCGATGGCCGCCAGCCGGAAGTTCGGCACCAGCAAGAAGAAGAACGAGATGTCGATCAACGTCGTGGCCGACGCGCTGCACGGCGGCGGCGCCGGCTTCCAGGCGGGATCGACGTTCAAGGTCTTCACGCTGATCACCGCGCTGAAGGAGGGCTACAAGTTCAACGACGGCCTCAACACCGGCGCGACCTTCCAGGCCAGCGGCCCCTCGGCGTTCAAGGACTGCAACGGGAACCTCGTCGGCGACCCCCGGGGCGTCCAGCACAACTCCGAGGGCGGCAGCGGCGGGTTCCTGACCCTGCAGACGGGCACCTGGAAGTCGGTCAACACCTTCTTCATGGCCCTGGAGCAGCGGGTCGGGCTCTGTGACGTCGTCAAGACCGCCAAGGACCTCGGCATCAAGCGGGCCGACGGCGGCAAGCTGCGCGAGTTCCAGACGTTCACGCTCGGCTTCAACGAGATGGACCCGGTGACCGTGGCCAGCGCCTACGCGGCCATCGGGGCGCGCGGCAAGTACTGCAAGCCCATGGCGATCACCGAGATCACCGACCGCTTCAACAAGGTGACCTCGTTCAAGCCGTCCTGCAAGCAGGCCATCGAGACCGAGGTCGCGGACGCGGTCACGCACATCCTGGCGGGCGTGTTCACCAAGGGCACCATGTCCCCCGTCGGCGGCATCGGCCGGGACGCCGCGGGCAAGACCGGCACCGGCGACCAGTCCCGCACCGTCTGGTTCGCCGGCTTCACTCCCGACCTCGCTGGCGCCGTCAGCCTCGGCGACCCGCGCGGCCCGATGCGGTACCCGCTCCCCGGCCAGGTGATGGGAGGCCGGACGTACGGCTCGGTCTTCGGCGCCACCATCCCGGGACCGATCTGGAAGGCGACGTTCCTGTCGGCGCTCAAGGGCGTGGACAAGTCGTCGTTCACCAATCCGGACATGTCGCGGTTCGGCGGCTGCGCCCACCAGTGCGCGCCCCCGCCCAAGCCCAAGTCGGAGCCCGGCGGCCATGGCGGTGGTCCCGGTGGTGGTCCCGGCGGTGACGGCGGGCGCGGCGGCGGCAACGGCCGCGGGCCGGACCGGCCGTTCGGCAACCAGCCGTTCGACCCCTTCAACTGAGGTCTTCGACCGGCTTCCCTTCCGGTGGGCCGCTCCTCTCCAGAGGGGCGGCCCATCGGCGTACGGGGACTCTCCGGTCTCCCGGGCACTCCGGTCTCCGGGCACTCGGCGGAGTCCGCCCGGCCCGGTGTCGCGGAGGTCAGGCGGACAGACGGGCGCGTACGGCCTGGGCGACGCGGCCGCCCTCGGCCCGGCCCGCGACCTTCGGGTTCAGGACCTTCATGACTTGGCCCATCGCCTTGGGGCCCTGTGCCCCGCTCTCCGCGATCGCCTCGTCGACGAGCGCGTTCAGCTCGTCGTCGCTGAGCTGGGCGGGGAGGTACTCCTCCAGCACCGCCTGCTCGTCCAGCTCCGCCTGCGCCTGCTCGGCCCGACCGGCGCCCGCGAACGCCTCGGAGGCCTCGCGACGCTTCTTGGCCTCGCGGGTCAGGATCTTGACCACCTCGTCGTCGCTGAGCTCGCGGGCCTCCTTGCCGGCGACCTCCTCGACGTTCACGGCCGCCAGCGCCATCCGGATCGTCCGGAGGCGCACCTCGTCACGAGCCTTCATCGAGGCCGCGAGGTCGGCCTTCAGCTTGTCCTTCAACGCACTCATGCGTCCCATCTTGCCGTGCCGGGGGCCCGGTCTTCGCCAGGTTATGCGGGAGGCGGCGCGAAGGTCGGGCATCATGGCTGTGTGAGGAAAGCCGCCGCGATTCCCCTGTCAGTGCTCGGCCTCGGCGTCGCCGGTGCCGGTTACGCCGCCGTGATCGAGCGGAACTGGTTCCGGCTGCGCCGGTTCGACGTCCCCGTTCTCGCTCCCGGGCAGCGGCCGGTCCGGATCCTGCAGATCTCCGATCTGCATCTCACCCCCCGCCGCGACCGGCTGATCAAGTGGGTGCGGTCGCTGGCGTCGCTCAACCCCGACCTCGTCGTGAACACCGGCGACACGCTGGCGCATCCCGACGCGGTCGAGGCGTACATGCGTGCCGTGGATCCGCTGCTCGACCGGCCGGGCCTGTTCGTCTACGGCTCCAACGACCTCTACGCCCCCCGGCCGAAGAACCCCGTCCGCTACCTCTGGCGTACGTCGAAGGGCGACTCCCGGCAGCACGTGCCGAACCTGCCCTGGGAGGAGCTCGGCGCCGCGATGCGGGAGGCCGGCTGGCTGGACATGAACAACACGACGGCCCGCCTGAAGGTGGCCGACCTCGACGTCCACGTGGGCGGGATCCACGACTCCCACATCGACCGGGACCGCTACGACGACATCGCCGGCCCGGCTCCCGCCGACGCCGACCTCCGCCTGGGCGTCATGCACTCGCCGGAGCCGCGCAACATGTCGCGCTTCGCCGATGACGGGTACCAGCTGCTCCTGGCCGGCCATACCCACGGCGGCCAGCTCTGCATCCCGTTCTACGGCGCCCTGGTCACCAACTGCGGCATCGACCGCGCCCGGGTCAAGGGCCTGAGCAGGCACGAGAGCTCCTGGCTGCACGTCTCGGCCGGCCTCGGCACCTCCCCGTACGCGCCCGCGCGTTTCGCCTGCCCGCCCGAGGCGACCCTCCTGACCCTCGTCCCGCGCCGGCCGGTCGCGTCCGATGGCACAAGCGGCCGCAAAGTCCGCTAGACTTGCCGAGGCGCAGGACGAAAAGTCCAAGCGACCGGGGTGTAGCGCAGCTTGGCAGCGCGCTTCGTTCGGGACGAAGAGGCCGTGGGTTCAAATCCCGCCACCCCGACCATGTAGTACCAGCTGAGAGGCCGGTTCCGAAGATCGGAACCGGCCTTTTGCGTTGCTGAGTGACTAACTGAGTGACTACGGCTTCGGAGGGTACGGATCTCCCAACCGAGGCCACTCCCAGTGGAACCACTCTCGGGGCAGAGTCTCACGCATAACGTTGATGGCCTCAGGTGTGCGCCCGTGGATCCTGAGACCGGCTCGACTCCATGGCCGATGCCAAGGCCCACTCAGATGCTCGTACTCATCGGGGATGGAGTGGAACCGGTCAAGGGAGACGATCACGTCCTCCCCGACGTACCAGCGGCTCGCTGGGGCGCATTCCATATGCCCAATGGGCAGTGGCGGAAGCGCCAAAGGCGTGAATTTGCGCTCCACATCGGCGATTTCGTTTTCGAGCAGCTCCCCATGCATCTCCCGAGCGCCATCCAGGCAGGCGGATTCGACGAGCATCATCTCGATACAGGCAGTGGACAACCGTTCGGTCCACGCGATCCCACCTTGATGCTCGGGTCTGTCCAATCAACGGTGTAACTCGGTCTTGATTGGTTCTATCGGGCGGTTGGGGTCAGGCGGCCTTCGAAGGTGATGGCGAAGGCGTTGAGGGCGGCCTTCCATCGGGTCACCCAGCGTTTG
>NZ_JABBWZ010000021.1:0-74692 GCF_014161435.1 Microbispora sp. H10949
ACCACCCGTATGTAAACCGCATCCATGTAGCCGAACGAGGTCGCCGCCTGGGATCCGCGCGCCTCCTCTCGGCGCTGCCTGCTCGAACGCCGGTCGGCTGGACCGGTGTCCTCATCATTGGGAGTGTCTCCCGCGAGACCCGCCGAGTCCTTCACAGAGGAATGGCCAGGGGCGGGCGCCCGGGTCAGCGGCGGACGCGCCCGCCGCGCCAGCCGCCGCGCCAGGAGTTGACGCCCGCGGTGCCGACGCCGGCCTGGTGCAGGGCGAGCAGGCACAGGCCGAGGGCGATCAGCGCGGTCATGCCGATGCCGATACTCGCGTTGAGGAGGTCGAGGAGGAAGGCGATCCCGAAGACGACCGCCGCGGCGATGGCGAGCATAGTTACCTCACTTCCGGGTCAACTGGGCAAGTAACGTGCGGTACTCGTGCAGGGCCAGGCGCAGCGCCTCGGTGTCGCCCCGCTCGTTGTCCTTCCACTGGCCGAGCAGTGCCTCACGACGGGAGGTGAAGGCCGACAGGGCCTCCTCCACCAGCGCGTCCGCCTGCTCGACCGACTGACGGGGATCGTCGACGAACCCCGACTTGATCTCACGCCACCGGCCTTCCAGCGCGTCGTCCAGAACGGCCGCCGTGCCGGAGGCGTTCGTGGTCGCGGCGGGGTAGGCCACCGGGCCGTCGAGGGTTCCGGCGGTGTCCGGGGTGGTGCCGTCCGAGGTGGTGCCGGTGGGGTAGGCCACCGGCCCGTCGGCGGCGGTGCCCGTGGGCGTCAGGGCGTCCCGGTCCGCGCCGGGGGTGGTCATGTCGCCGGTGACGCCGTGGTCCACGTCGTCGTGACTCCGCCGGTCTTCGTGGGCTCCGGCCGTGTGGTCGCCGTCGGCGGTGGAGTAGCCGGCGGGCTCGTACCCGGCCGGGGTGCCCGCGACGAGGACGTCGCCCTCGACGCCGTCCCGGCGCGAGTCACGGTGCGAGTCACGGTGCGAGTCACGGTGTGAGTCACGGTGTGAGTCACGGTGCGAGTCGTGGTGCGAGTTACGAAGCGACTCGTCGGACGACGTGAGGACGTCGTCGCCCGCCCGGCCGTGCGCGTCCCGGTAGCGGTCGTCGGCGCGGTCCGCTTCGTCCCTGTCCGCATGGTTCGCGTAGTCAGGGTCGTCGACGGTGTCCCGCACCGTGCCGTCGCCGTACGCGGCGTCGTCGGTGGTGTCCTGGACCGAGCCGTCCCGGTAGCCGGCGACGTAGGCGTCGCTGGGCGCGTAGACCGGGCCGGGACCCTCGTGCTCGTCCCGCCTGGCGTCATCGAGAGCCCGCTCGCGGCGGGCCTCCTCCTCCAGAGGCTCGGGGGTCTCGGGAGTCGGCTGCTCGGTGATCTCGTCGCGCTGCTCGGTGACTTCGCCGCGCTGGTCGTACCGGTTCGTCCGCATGGTCATCGCCCCGCATTCCGCACGTCGGTCCGGCGGCCGTTCACCCGGACGCCGTCGTAGTCGTCGTACTCGTCGGTCGTGCGGGCGGTGCCGTTCCCCGCGGCGTCGTCCCCGTGGCCGTTCACACGGGTGTCGACGTGGCCGTTCGCGCGGCCGTTGACAGGGGCGTCGGCGCCGTCGCCGAGAAGCTCCTGGAAGAGCGCCCGGTAGTGGACCATCGCCTGACGAAGCTCTTCGGTGGTGGCGTCCTGGCGGGCGGCCCGGCTGCTGATCTCGTGAGCGTTGCGGTAGTGGTCCAGCGTGGTCGCGTGGGCCACCGACAGGTCGCTCAGCCGCTGCTCGAAGTCGTCGGTGGGGTAGCCGCGCTCGGCCATGACCGCGGTGACCAGGGCGTCCGCCTCGGTCACGGCGAACCCGGGAGCGTCGACGAAGTGCTCCTGCACGTCGGTCCACTTCCGCGAGTACTCGTTCCGGGTCTGCGGGTCGAGCGGGCGGATGTCCAGCTCGGCGTGGCGCTCCTCGCGGGCGCGCAGCTCCTGCTCGGCCTCCTTGCGGCTGTCGCTCTCCCGTACGGCCCGGTCGTACTCGGGGCCGAAGCGGTCCTGCAGGTGGCGCCGGCGGTTGCGCGCGGACACCAGGTAGCCGACTGCCAGGATCACCAGCACGGCGACGATCGCGACGGCCACCCATGCTACGGCGGTCATATCTGCCTCCAGGGGTGAGTGCGTTGTTCATCCGCACTGCCCGGGAATACGCGCTTCACGCATTGCGTAATCGCGGATTCTGCGGGTAAAGGGCCGTTGACCAGCAGAGGAGGTTGCCATGGGCTTCGGGGCCAGTCTCGCCTTCATCGCGGTCGGCGCGGTTCTCGCGTTCGCCGTCAAATGGGACGTTCCTGGAATCGACCTGCAGATGATCGGGTGGATTCTCATGCTCGTGGGCATCGCCGGAATGGTGCTCACCAGTCGCTACACCCGCAGGCCGCGGGTGGCCGAGGAGACGGTGGAGACCATCGAGCCGGACACGATGTACACCGTGGACCCGGCCGCCGAGCCGCACACCACCCACGTGCGCGAGACCGAGACGCACAGCACCGTCCACCCGGGGGAGCGCCGCGTACACGTGCGCGAGGAGACCACACCCCTTCCGCGCGACGGCGTGTGAGCCGTACTCGAGGACCTGTCGGGACGCGTGCATGGACGCACGGATGTCACGGTCCCTTGCCGGCCTGGTCCCCGCCTCCCGGGCCCGGCCGATCGCTCAGCGGGTCTGGCCCGACGCTTCCTGGGCCTGCTCGGTGGCGCGGCGGGCCTCGGCGAGAACCCGGGCGATGTGGGAGTCGGCTCCGGCGGGCACCTCGTGGAAGCCCCGCTCGGGGTCGTAGGCGATGTCGAGTCCGTTGCCGACCAGCCGGCTGGCCCACCGTACGGCGGTGTTGAGCTTGTCCGCTGGGATATGGCGGCCCTGGGCCACAGCCGAAAGATTGCGCAGGTTGGTGGCGGGGCCGCTCTGGCTGTGCTCACGCCGGAGCGTCCACGGCAGAGCGCGGCTGTGGTCCGTCATGCGCTTCGACAGCCCCGCTGCCCGCTTCGCCTGCAGGATGCCCGACTCCGTCACGCCGAAGTGGTCGGCGAGGCGTGCGTTCGTCCATCCCTCAGCGGCCAGCCGTGCGAGCTCCTCCTGGTCGATGCGCGTCTTCCTCGACATGATCACCAGCCTAGGCGCACCCGGCCGGTCATGTACGCACACAGCCGGAAACTGCGCTAAGGTTTGCATGTGCCCGGGTGACCGGGCCACGGGACGTAGCGCAGTTTGGCAGCGCACTTGACTGGGGGTCAAGGGGTCGTGGGTTCAAATCCCGCCGTCCCGACACTGTTTTAGCACGTCAGAGGCCTGATCACTCTCCAAGTGATCAGGCTCTTTTGTTGTCTGACCGTCGTTTGACCGTGAAGGCGAACGTGCCGACCGCTCCCGACCGGTGCCCGTCAATACCGGAGCTGACCAGGGGATCCACGGTCAACGAAGGTGCGCGTGGCCGCCGTGTTCAAATGAACCTTCTCGCCATCGCAGGAAGCTGTCCGTTTTGGCGGGATTCGACGCAGCGAATCTACGTTGTAAAGGCCGTGGTCTCGTGCTTCAAACGTCGTCAAGATGCGTCATACGCCCGCACGCGAGGATGGGCCGCACGTACTGCAGAGCTCCTGCGCGCTGCTCAACAGGAGCCCATCCGGTGCACTGCCGCTAGAGAGCGACGGTGCGTCGCGAGTACTGTCCTCCCGTGAGATCTTGTCGGCGTGATCTTCCCTTTCGTTCCTGTCGCTGCCGCCGTACACGTGCCTCGGAAAGTGCCCGTGAAGGGTTGAGAGGATCGGTGCGGTCATGAGGGCTGTGTGGGGCGGCCCATGGCCAGTGATGGATCCGGACATTCCGGAGGTCGACAAGCGTCGCATGATAGGCAATCCTGCGCTCACTGGCCTCCGTCCGCTCATACACCCGACGAGCAGAGGGGGTAATAAGCGCCTCGGGGCGGTCGTGGCTTTCATCGCCTCGGCCTGGTTCGGGTGGCTGAGCCTGCGCTTCGCTTGGAAGGGAGACGGTGTCGCCGCTGCTACATATGGATGCCTCGCCCTGGTTATCCTGCCCTTCCTCGTGAAGCAATTGGTGGGTCTCATCCATCAAGAGCGGGCATCACCCGAGCGCCTGATCGGCCTCTATCGATCCAGGTACGTCATTCCAGCCGACCTCGATTTCGATGCTCTGATGCTGCTCGAACGAGCCGGCCTCGCTGTTCGGATTGTCAAAGCCTCGCAGGTTCAGCAACTGGGTCTGCTTGACGGGATGGCCAACGACCTGATCCTCCCGCGGCAACTGTGGGAGATCGCACGGATGCTCAGGAGCCAGACGAGCCTTCGGAGAGAACAGGCCAGAGCGCTCCGGGGAGCCGTCACGCCTGAGTTGCTCGCCGTGATCAAACCTCAGCACATGGCGCTACAGCGTTCCGTCCAGGCCGTTGCGAAGCGGGTGGCCGAACTTGAGATGTATGCACGCCGCGTACAGGAGGCGGATGCGGCGCTTAGGGCTCAAGAACTCCTGAAGAGCAACGACAAGTATCGCGACCTTCTGGCACATACGGACGATCTTGAAGGTATGCGAATGCTTGGCGTTCAAGCTGAGGCTACCCAAGAGACTCTGGCGCGAAGCGTTCGGGAGGCGATCGCGGCCGGGCACATCCTCGCTTTACCTATGGAGTCACCCTCCAGGGCGTGATCAGGGAGGCGTCTCTGAAGAGAAGTTTCGCCCCCTTTGTCGCATGCTATGTGACGCGGTATAGGAGGGGCACCGCCGTGCCGACATCATCTGGTGCTGATCCTTCTCATTGGGGATAATCTCTCGCGATCATCCACATCGCCCGAAGTGGGACCCCCTTGATCATCCCTCCGCGTCCTGACGCACGTTGGTCGTTCAACCCGCCACCGGGATGGACCGTTCCGAAGGGATGGGAGCCACCAGTCGACTGGGCAGGCCCCGATCCCGGTTGGCCGGCCGCGCCGCCGTACTGGCTGTGGTGGACCGAGCCTTCTCCGCCTGGCTCGGTGTCGGGCTCCCGGCCCCGAGGCGTCTCGCCGCTGCAGGGACACGACCCAGCGAAGGTGGGGCCTTACCGGATAGTCGGACGGCTCGGCGCCGGCGGAATGGGAATCGTCTACGCGGGTGTCGATCACGTCGGGCAGCGAGCAGCGGTCAAGCTGATCCACGAGATGCACGCTGCGGACCAGGAGTTCAGGATCAGGTTCCGGCGAGAGATCGCCACGCTGCGCCGAGTGCAGGGCGCATGCTGTGTGAGGATTCTCGCGGCAGATCCCGATGCCGCTAAACCGTGGCTCGCGACGGAGTACATCTCTGGCCTGACACTCGGTGATCATGTCGGCGTACACGGACCGCTGCGCGGGGACGAGCTGTTCGGATTGGCGGCCGGGCTCGCGGAGGCGTTGGTCGCCGTGCACGCCGTAGGGGTGGTGCACAGGGATCTCAAGCCTTCTAACGTGATGCTGTCGCCGACGGGGCCACGACTGGTCGACTTCGGGATCGCCCGCACGATGGACGCGACCTCCCTCACAAGGACCGGGCTGGTAATCGGTTCCCCCGGATGGGTGAGTCCGGAGGACTATGCCGGGGGCCGGGTCGGACCAGCCTCGGACGTGTACGGCTGGGCACTTGTCGTCCTGTACGCCGCGACGGGGGCTCATCCGTACGGAACGGGTCGCCCAGAGGTTCTCGCTCTCAAGGTTATGAATGAAGAGGTTGACACCGGGAGCTTGCCGGGGGGACTTCGCCCATTGGTCGACATTGCTCTGGCCAAATCACCCGCTGCACGTCCCACCATCAACGACGTCCTCGCGGAGGTCGCCCGTATCTGGCGTGACCGACATGGGGAAGGCACAACCAAGATCTGGAGCCCCGCAGCGGACATCACAGCGCTGTTGGACAGTACCTGGACCTTCCGCTTGGACGAGGCTCCGAATTGGCCATCGGAGCTGCCGCATCCGCAGCGACGTCAACTACGGCGGTACCTAACTGCCGCGGCCTCGGTGGCCGTCATCGCGAGCGTAGGTGCGCTGCTTCTCACTCTCCTCCCTGAACGAACCACTCAGCAGCATCCGCTATCTGCAGCCGTGACTGTCGCTCCGTCCAACCAAGCATCCTCCAATGGTTCGGCAACTCCGTCTTCGACGCCGAATGTGTCTGTCGTCGCAACCAGTCCTGCGGCCCCCCTCCCGGTGCCTGAGACCGCGGTGGAACTCGCCGCCGCCCTCGACCTGGCACTCAGTGTTACGCCGGCAGCCAGATTTTCGTTCGACGGCGGCTTCACCCAAAGCAGCGCTTTCGCAAAGGCTACTGGCCGCGTCCTGAGCCGCGGTGCCCGCTACTACGACGACTTCGAGATGGACGTCCATCCTTCCGAAGATACGGCTGGGCACTACGTCATTCTGGGCAACGGCGACCTATACCTGAACAAATCGCGAGCGAAGGCTCTTCTGCTGGAGGAACAGAGTCCAGCAGACGCGAGCTGGTATGCCCTCATGGTCGCCGGTACGGCTGGGCCGTCTGTCATCCACGAGGTGGTCGCGAACAGCACCCAGATGCACAGGAAGGGCCGCACGTATTCCGGAGTGCTGCCCGGGAAGGAGACCAGCGGTCGCCTGAGGATGCTGCTGAGCTCCTGGCTCGGAGGGGATCTGGATGAGACCGGCAGCAGCTCCTACCTCGCTTACACACTTACGATCGACGCTGACAACCGGCCGAAGAGATTCAAGCTGATCTGGAAGATCCCCGTAGGTGATCGTGGAACCTATGAGTCTGAGTTCACCACCACCTATCAAAGCTGGACGGAATCCGTAGAGATCTCCAAGCCTGTCGGCGAATAGGGCGAACTCCAAGGAGAGAAGGGATCGTCCGATCCTGGCGCCGCTTCGGACCAGTTTGGCAGCCGAGGGCAACAGGGAGTCGCCCGTGCATCCTCTCAGTCCAGCTCTGCAGTTGAGATTCCGAAGCCAGGCGGCGGAGTTCGGGCCTGCGCCTGGGTGGTTAGGGAGCGGCGATCAGAGGTCGGGGGTCCCCGAAGAGCCGTCGGCGCCCCTCGTACGTGGCGACACGATCTTGCGAGTGCTTGACGTACTTGCCTGGCTACGCAAAGTATTTGTCCTGCAGCGATTTATCGGGGGGATAAATGGGATCGCGAGCAGGGGTGTCGATCACGCTGGTCGTCGGGGCGCTGATTCTGGTTCCAGTTGGAGCGGTGTCTGCGGGGACGCCTGGCTGGAACGACGCTTACGGTGACGGTCGGGTGACCGTGCCGGCAGATCGATCAATGATCAAGGTGTGCGACGCCACGGTGGACAACCTGGCCTACAAGGCGGTCTGGCACAACGACAATCCCGTCGATGCGCGGAAGCCGTTCGAGGTGCGGGCGCCGCAGGGTGGTTGCGCGACCGACAGTTCCCTGTTCGGATCGGTGAAGGTCTTCAAGCTCTGTCAGGGGCAGATCGGTACGAACAAGCGCGTGAAGTGGGGCGTCTGCAGGGCGGCGGTGTGGCCGGGCGGTCGTTAATCGACCTGCATGATGAGCGCCGAGGCGACGTGATGGCGGAGCGGAGGTTCAGGATCACGTACCTCCGCTGTCCCCTCCGAGGGTTTGTTGGATCTCGCCTTGCTTCTGTTCCACCACGGTTTTGATCAGGGTGGCCAAGCCCAGCGCAACGCCGGCGATGATTGCCGTGATGATGACCCACTCGACCGCTGAGGCTCCGCGAGTGGGGGCCGTTCGTGCGCGTTGTATCCGAACGGCAAGGCATGCTCGCAGGTAGATGACCCAGGGGTGGTTCACGCTGCCTCAACATCCTTCAGAGCAGTACGGGTGTGACTGACGGCGGTCGGGGAGTTGCCTCGCAGGTCGCCGCCAGTCCTGCGCTGATTACTACTCGTCATAGCTCGCGCACGTATTGTTGCCGATGGTGTCGGTGTGCGAGGCGGAATCGCTCTGGAATCTGGAACTCCGGCCAGTTGATCCGCGGTGCCCCCACGGTTCGCTGTGTTGCCTCGCTCGACCACGTCCGCCGTGCTGCCTGCCAACCAACCCCGGCCGCTAGGCGTGCGTGCCGCTTTTGCCGGACGCGTCCCGTGCTCACGGTTCGATCACAGTTGCCTGTGGCCGCCTGATGTTCGTGCACCGCCGTTATCAGCTGGCCGTCCTCCTTCTCGACCGGTGACCAGCCGGGTTGACGCGAGGGAGGGCGCTGATGACGGAGTACCGGTTCAACTCGCCGCCGGGGTGGCCGGCCCCGCCTCCTGGATGGCGGCCTTCTCCTGGATGGCAGCCGGACCCGTCCTGGCCTCCGCCCCCCGCAGGCTGGCAGTTCTGGGTGGCCGACGACGGGTCCGCTCACGCACCCGTTCCGTCGCCTGCTCCTGCTCCTGCTGGGACGAACGGCCGTCACGCCATGCCGGTGCGTGAGGCTCCCGTAGTTCCGGTTCCGGAACGTTCCGGCGGCGGGCTGTTCGGCGGCAAGAAGCGGTTGGAGGCGGAGAACGCCCAGCTGCGGGAGTGGGTCGAGCGGCTCGGCGGCCTGGACGCGATGCAGATCACCGCCGTGACCGAGCAACTGCGCGCGGAGCAGGCCCGATTGCAGGCGGCGATCCAGGACGCCGATCACCGGCTGCGGGAGATCGAAACGCAGATCGTGCAGACCGAGGACGTCGCCTTGCTGCAGGAGGTCGGCGTCTATGAGTACCAGCATCCCCTCGGCGACGCGGTCGCATACAAGGCCAAGCTGGCCGAGGTCAAGGACAAGATCAAGAGCATGGCCCGCGCCGGGCAGGCTGTGCTGGGCGCGACGAACTGGACGGTCAACGGCTCCGCAGCCGAGGGGCGGCGGATGGTGCGGGACTTCTCCAAGCTGATGCTCCGCGCCTACAACGCCGAGGCCGACAACTGCGTACGCACCATGCGGCCGTACAAACTGCAGTCGGCGATCGACCGGCTGAGCAAGGCCGGCGAGGCCATCGTCAAGCTCGGCAAGACGATGCACATCCACGTCAGCGACGACTACCACCGCTTACGGGTGTACGAGCTGCAGCTGACCGCCGACTACCTGGCCAAAGTCGAGGAGGAAAAGGAACAGGTCCGCGCGCAGCGGGAGCGGCAGCGGGAGGAGGAGGCCGCGCGCCGGGAGTTCGAACGCGAGAAGGCCCGCCTGCGCAAGGAGGAGTCCCACTACCGCACCGCCTTGGCCAAGCTGCTGGCGAACGGCGACACGGCAGGCGCGGAGGAGCTGAAGGCGAAGCTGGAAGAGATCGGCGCCGCGGTCGCCGATGTGGAGGCGCGCGAGGCCAACATCCGGGCGGGCTATGTGTATGTGATCTCCAACATCGGCGCGTTCGGCGAGAACGTCGTGAAGATCGGCATGACCCGGCGGCTGGAACCCGAAGACCGGGTGCGTGAGCTGGGGGACGCCTCGGTGCCGTTCAAGTTCGACACCCACGCGCTGATCTTCAGCGACGACGCCGTCTCCCTCGAAGGCCGGCTCCACGACGAACTGCGCGAGCGGCGGGTCAACAAGGTCAACACTCGCCGTGAGTTCTTCTACGCCACACCAGCGGAGGTCCGCGACCTGCTGGAGAAGATCGCCGGCCAGCACCTGCTGGAGTACCGCGATGTGCCCGAGGCGTTGGAATGGCGGCAGTCGGCTCACGGCGCTGCACCCGCAGTCTGAGTCCCGCAGGGCGGGAGAGCAAGATATTCGTAATGTCCCATTACCGCTGCATCCGGCGGGATGCAGCGGGGGACATTCGTGATCAGAACCGCCCACTCCCGCTACCTGTCGGGGGTGGGTTCTGATCGATAGCGACCGGGCGCGGTCGTCGGGGGAGTGGTCACGAGCATGTCCGATGGGGGAGAGGACACCGGGTCCAGCAGGGGGTCCAAGCAGGTGCGGCAGCGGCGGCGTCAACGCCAGCCGGTGCCGCGGCCGCACGTGGTGAAGTTCGTGCTGACCGAGGAGGAGTACGCCGACCTCCGCACGGCCGCCGAGCGTCTTGGGCTGGCGCACGGGGCGTACGCGGCAGAGGCGGCCTTGGCGGCGGCGCGGATGGTGAACCCACCGATGCCCGACCCGCTGCGCGAGGCGCTGATCGAGCTGATGCACGCCGCCGGCCAGGTGCGCCGCATCGGGGTCAACCTCAACCAGGCCGTCGCTGCGCTCAACGCGACCGGCGCTGATCCCGGCAACCTCGTTCCGTACGCCGCCGCGTGTGCGCGGGCGTTGCAGCGGCTGGACGGAATTGCGGAAGCGGTCCGGAAGGCGCTCCGGTGATAGGAAAGGTGATGCGCGGGCGCCGCGTCGGCGGGTTGCTGTATTACCTGTACGGCCCGGGCCGGGCCAACGAGCACGTCAACCCGCACGTCGTCGCCGGATGGCGGCATCCGGCCGAGCTGGAGCCGTCGCTCCGTACGGAAGGCGGGCGGGATTTCCGAAATCTGATCGGATTGCTCAACCAGCCGCTCGCCGCGCTGGGGGAGCGCGGGTACGCCGAGCCGGTGTGGCACTGCGTCGCCCGTGCCGCACGCCAGGACCGCATCCTGAACGATGACGAGTGGGCGCAGGTCGCCCAGGAGATCATGACCCGCACGGGTCTCGCGTCGGCCGACGATGACACCGGCGTGCGCTGGGTCGCCGTACGGCACGCCGACGACCACATCCATATCGTCGCCACGCTCGCCCGCCAGGACGGCACCAAGCCCCGGACCTGGAACGACTTCTACCGCGTACGGGAGGCCTGCCAAGCCGTCGAGCGCCGGTACGCCCTGCGCATGACGGCCCCGGGGGACCGGACGGCGGCGCGCCGGCCGACCCGCAGCGAGACGGAACAGACCCGGCGGCGCGGGTGGGATGAGGTGCCGCGGACGGTGCTACGGCAGCACGTCGTCACCGCAGCCGCCGCAGCGGCCTCGGAAGAGGAGTTCTTCCGGTCGTTGGAAGCCGCCGGGGTGCTGGTGCGGCAGCGGATGAGCCAGCGCAATCCCGGCGAGGTGACGGGGTACGCGGTGGCGCTGCCGAAGCATCGCAACCGCGCCGGCGAGCTGGTGTGGTTCGGCGGTGGCAGGCTCGCCGCCGACCTCACTCTTCCGAAACTCCGTGCGCGGTGGAGCAGCGGAAGCGATCACCACCCCGGCGGTACGGGCGCGGACGAACGCCGGGAGATCTGGGAGCTGGTGACGACGGCTGCCCGTCAGGCCGCCGCGCAGTTGCGTGAAGCCACAGCCGGCGAACCGGGCGGCGCGGCGGACGTGCCCGGCGCCACCTCTGATTTGCTGCATGTCGCGGCGCGCCTGCTGAAGGACCGGCGGCTGCACAACGCCGTAGAGGCCTTCGATCGTGCCGCGCGGGAGCCGTACGCGCGGATTCCGCCCCCGACACGAGCAGGGCTGGAGCTGCGGAGGGCCGTGCGAAGGCTCGCTGCCGGGGCGCGCGGGCCCGCAGGATCGCTCATCGCCGACATCGCGGCGCTCGTCGCCGCCGTGGCCGAGCTCCGTACGGCCCAGGGCAGGATGGCCCAGGCGGTCGCGGCACGAGCGGCCGCGCAACAGCTCGCCGTGGCGTCACCTGCGGCGGGTGCCCCGGTACGGCTGGCCGCGGCGGACTTCCCGCAGCCCGCCGCCAGGCCGCTCGGCACGGATTCCGGCCAAAATCCGCGCTCGTCCGGGCGTTCCGCCGGTCCTCTGGCACCGTCCGCGTCACCCCGGCATAGGTAGCTGGAAGATCGTTATTTTGCTCGTGCGACTCGGCTCTGAGCTGCGCTGTTGCACCGGCCTAGCTGCCTATCGTGGTTGATCATCTTCGCTTCGTGATCGACCCGGGGGTGCCGTCGTGACAGCCAGCAATCCGTTCCGAGGCCGGACGGCGATGTGGCGGTCGGCTGCCGCAGGAGTGCTGGCAGGCGCCGCAGCGCTGGCCGTGGCGGGGACGGCTCAGGCGGACCCGCCGCCCGGCTGCCCGCACCTGACCGGTACGGCAGGCCGGTACGTCGACAACACGAAGTTGTGTGCGGCCATGCAGCGCGAGGTGCAGAACTGGCTCGCTGGCAACAGCATCGACGTGGGCCGCGCCGTACGGGACTCGTGGCGCGGGCAGGCCTCCCAACCGGCCCCGGAGCAGCCCCAACAGGTCGTACCACTTCCGCAGGTCCCGCAGCAGTCGACAACTGCTCCAGCCGCCACACCTTCTCCCATGGTTACAAAGAGTCCCGAGAAGCCGGAGGCGGCGGCACCAGTAAGCCGTGACCGTGAAGCGGAGGAGCATTACGTCCAGAACCGGCCCCGGCGCGATCACCGGCGGACAGGCCATCCTGCGGCGAGCCCGGCAGCAGCGGTCACGAGGGAGAAGCCGCTGGTGATAGAGGAAGCGGCGGCGAGACGTGGGCTTGGTCGCCAGCCAACGGCAATCATCACCCGAACGCCTTCAGCCAAGCCGTTGACGCGGCCAAAGAGGAGCCCTGCACCGCGGCCGACGCTCACCGAAAAGCCGGCACCCTCCGCAGCCAACACTGCTCTGGAGTCGTCGGCGTCGACGTTGCCCCTGACGATTCCTGCGGGCCTCGCCGCGCTGCTTGTCCTCGCCATCGCCTACCGCCGACGACGCCAGCTGGCCGGCGGTGCGGTGACGTGGTGGCGGCGCGCCCGCCTGACGAGGCAGGGCGATCGACTGGTTCGCTACAGCGAGGTGAGGGACACGTTGCCGTTCCCACCGGTGGAAGCCTCGGAAGAGTCGGTCACCGTCGTAAGGGCCGACGCGGAGGCGGCCGACGCAACGCTCGATGCCAAGTTCGGGGAGGAGCCGACGAGCCTGGGCTATCTGCTCGCGCTAGCAGCCCTGAACGGCATGGGACTAACTGGTCAGGGTGCGGAGGACGTAGCACGCGCGATGCTCCTTGAGCTGCTCGCCGGACGGGACATTACGGCCCAGGTGCTCATGCCACGCGACGACGCGGTCCGCCTCTTCGGTCAGAAAGCGAAGCACGAGAGGGTCCCTGCGCTGGTGGTGCTCGACACCTTGCAGGAGGTGGTGACCGAGCTGGAAGTGGAGATCGTCAGGCGAACGGGGCAGCGTACGGGGGCCGGTGTTCCCGAGGACCAGCCGTGGCTGTTCGTCGTCGCCTCGCCCGGTGCCGCCGCCGAGCGGCTGCATCGCATCGTCCAAGGTGGCATGGAAGATTTGATCCTCGGGGTGTTCCTCGGTGACTGGCCCTACGGCATCACCTGCACGGTCGACAACAGCGGCGCGATCCGGAGTCTGGAAGGGCGCTCCGCGCCTGCCTGGACCGGGCGCTACTTGAGGACTTGTAGCCAGGAGGCGGCCGCTCGGCAACTGCTCACCTGATTGTTGGACCAGGATCAACGGCGGTCGTGGCGCGTGGGGAGCATGAACGCCGCGATCAGCGCTGCCGGCCAGCCAATGCACGTTAAGCCGCCAAGGCAGTTGAGCGCGAAGAGCAGGGCGAAGTTTTCGACACCGCGCAGGAGCCCGATCAGCGCGGGCAGGAGGTACAGCACAACGAGCAGCAGGATCAGGCCAATCCAGAACACATAGCTGTGCGCGAGGGCGTCCACCTCTCACATCCTTCCGTAATCAGACAATCACGAAAGGCGATTAGGTGCAGCTGTCCGCGCTGGCTTCGCCGTAGCTCCCGCAGTCGTCCTGGCGTTGCCGCACGTTCCGACGACCTTGTCGATGGTGTGCGGGAAGTCCTCCTGAGCGAGCTTCACGGCCGGAGGCAGCTGAGGCCGAACGGGAGCGCGGTATCCGGTGCGGGGACGTGGCTCCCGGGCGAACAGGGGGGCGACCTCTCGCATGGCTGCTTCGGGAGTATGTCCTTCGACCCGCAGGCGGTCATAGCGGTACATGGCATACGGGTGGAGCTCCCGGAGCCGGCTCTCGCACCTCAGCAGTGCGCGCTCAGCGCCCGGGTCGCTCGTCGCGTACGGCAGGGCCGCTCCCCAGGCGCGGCTCACCTGCAGCAGGTCTGCGCTGCGTAGCCATGCCGGATCGTTCGCGGGCAGCCACTGCAGGCGCGCCGCCCGGTGGGCGGCGCGTTGCCGGGCGCGGAGGGCATCCGCTGCCTGGCGCTGTCGCTCGGCTTGTTCCCGTACGCGCTGAGCTCTCAGCTGTAGCAGGACCTGGGCAGTCGTGACGGCGATGGGAGCCATGCGCGCAGCACGTTGTACTCCCTGGGCCGCGGCCTCACGGAGTGGGTCCGCGTAGTGATCGTTCACTGGGTTTCCTTCCTGCTGGTGACGCTGCTGCACCGTTGATCGTGGGCGGTGTGGGGAAGTCGGCGAGTGCGAGCCTGGTGGTCACGAAGTCTGCGACGGTCTCGGTGACTGCGGCGTGGTCGAAGTCGAGCCGGTCGGCCACTCGTGCCACCTGGCGGGCCACGTCAGCCGGTGCCATCGCGGAGATGGCCTTCCCCGCAGATCGCAGGGTATTCAGGCGGCCCTCGGGGTAGACGAGGTGCTCCTGCCAGGGTTCGATGGCCGTATCCGTCACGAGGTCGGCCAACGGGCGGGCCTGGGTGTGCAGGATCTTGGCCAGTGCGTCTGGTCCCGCGTCGCGGAGCACGCCGGCCGGGTCCTGACCGGCAGAGAACACGACTGCCTCAGCTGTGCAGATGTTTTTGAACAGGGCGTAGGAGTGGACGGCAGCTGTACGGCCGGCCGAGTCTCCGTCGAAGGCAATCACGACGCCATTGGTGAGGGCCGTGGCCGCGCGCAGGGCCGCGACGTGCTCGGAGGTGAGCGCGGTGCCGCACGGTGAAACGCCGGCCAATTGTCCCTTGCAGACGGCGCTGATCGCGATGGCGTCCAGCGGGCCTTCGGCGATGACGGGTTTGAGATCCGCGGTCAGAGTGTGTACGCCAAACAGGGCGCGCCCCTTAGCGTAGAGAGGCGTGCGAGGGCTTTTGAGGTACTTGGGCTCGCTGTCTCGGCTGCGGGCGACGAAGGCGATCGTGGCGCCGTCGGGGTCCTTGATCGGCAGCATGACTCGGTCGCGGAAGAAGTCGATGAGCATGCCGCGGTTGGTCCGCCTGGCAAGGCCGGATTGTTCGATCGCGGTGTCACTGAACCCACGGGTACGCAGGTGTCGTGTGAGCGCTCGCCAGTCGTTCGGCGCGTAGCCGACGCGCCAGCTGCGTTGGGTGCCGAGGTCGAAGCCGCGGTCGCGGAGGTAAGCGGGGACCCAGCTGTTCGTGCGGCAGGCCTGGAAGAAGAGCTCGGCCTGCCGGTGGATGTTGATGAGCATGGGACAGGTCCACATTCGGCTGGCGTTAGACGGTCTCGCGGCGGAGCCCGATGGTGGTGGCCAGCCAGCGCAGCCGCTCGTTGGCGATGCGGTGGCCCTGAGCGCGGAGCTGGGCGGCCAGGTCCATCTGGCTCAGCCGTACGCCGCGCTGCTCGGCCCTGGCGACGATGGCCTGAGCCGCCTGGATGAGCTGGTCGTCGGAGTCCTGCTGCTGCGGAATCTGCGGAGTCGGAAAGGCCGCGCCCGCGAGGTGGAGTCGTACGGAGGTCCGCTCGGACAGAGGTGCCTTCCATCGCCACAGCCAGCGGCCGTGCGCCTGGTGGAGCACGGAGACGGCTTCCAAGTGGAGGTATTCGAGCTGGAGGCCACGGGCGTAGCTGGTGACGTTCCACAGCACCATGCGCCGCCAGAGCATGAAGCTGGAGATGGGGGCCAGGAGCCAGCGCGAGAGGGGTACGCGCTCGCGTCGGGTGCCGGTTGTCAGGCCGACCCAGCGGCGGATGAGGTGGCGGATTCCCTCGATCACCGTGACGAAGAGGACGGGCATGGCCGCATGCATGAGGCCGGCGATCGGGTCGCCCTGCGCGGCGGCGATGTTGAGGACGACGGTGGCGGCGATGAACGCCCAGGCGATCCAGTGCAGGACCGGCCAGGGCAGATCGGTGAACTCCATGAGGAGGTCCCAGGCCAGCAGGGCGAGGATGCCGAGGTCGATGCCGATCGGGACGATCCACGCCTGCGGGCCGAACCACGGCTCGGCGAGGTGCCGCAGCGTGGCAAAGGAGCCGATCCCGCCCAGTACGGCCAGGGCGACCACGAGCGGAGCCACGACGCAGGCGGCCAGAGTGACGGCCCGGGTGAGGTTGCGGGTCACCGAGCGCCACCTCCGGCAAGGTGGGTCGCGGCTCGGGCGACGCCCTCGTCGTTGGCGGGGGAGAGGATCAGGCCGTGGTGAGTGACGTAGGCGTAGACGCCTTCGGCGCCCGCGCAGTACACGGTTTCGGTGCCGACGGTGAGGGCCCACTGGCCGTTGCGGCGGCGGATCAGCCGGGCCGGTCGGTGACGGCTGACCTCAAGGCCGAGGCGGACGAGTCGTTCGTGACGAGCTTTGCTCTCGTCAGGTGCTCGCATCGGTGTGGCTCGCATCGGTAACCTTCGGGCGTGGAGAGGCGGACTCCATCAACTAAAGTTCATGACGAGAGCAGGATAGGCACTCTCCGTCACCGACTGTCAACTAAAAGCGATAGAGCTGGGTATGTGTCGCTCCAACTTGATGTGGTGAGCAGTGGCTGACGACCGAAGCGCGGCGAACACCATGCGGTCTCTCGCCGACAAGATCGAGTGGTTGATCCAGAACCGCTGGCCGGCGGGCAGCAGGCCACCGAAGAACAACCTTGAGGCGGCGGCGGCGATCTCGGAGGCGACGGGCGAGGAACTGTCCTCGACGACGATCTGGAAGCTGCGGACGGGGAGGTCGGACAACCCCCAGCTCAAGACGTTGAAGGCGCTGGCGAAGTTCTTCGGCGTGCCGATCGGCTACTTCGGCGACGACGAGGAGGCCGAGACGACGGCCGACCAGGTAGTGGCATCATCTTTAATCGGCGATTCTGGCCTCAACCGTGAGGCGCTCCGCGCCCTGGTCGAGATGTCCGACGGTGGCCGCCAGCTCGTGGCCGACTTCATCATCAGCGCCGCCCGCCTCGAACGCGGCAAAGCCCAGCAGAGGGGAGGAAATGAACCGAAGCGTGATCGTTACTCCAACCGTGCATAGCTATCCTCATCAGCTTATGGGGCCAGGCTGCCGGCGGATTCCCCCAATTTAAGCCACTGTGCGGGCCTGCGCGATAGTGCGACAACTACTGTGGAGCTCCCGCGCAAAGACTTATACCACCTCCGATGTGACTCAGCACCAGCTGAATGAGGGGCGCTAAATTTCACTCACATAAGGCAATAAGTGATCGATCGCTGGCTCGCCAGTGTAGATCCTGAAAGGGTACACCGATAAGTTTGGAGGGCTTTGGTTTTTGTAGGAACGACCGACAAGGACTGTTCTCGATCTCATCGTTGTTCCTGACCGCTCTTTCTAGGTTCGGTGCGCCTCGCGGTGCCGAGGGCGTCGGCGAGAGAGTTGAGTAGGACGGCCATCTCGCGTATGCGCTTGACGTGGTTGCTGTCGCTCAGCGGGTTACTCTCACTCTCATCTTCATCGTCAAACAGGTCTTCGTCGCTGTCATCGAGGCCGCTCCCCGCAGCGCCGTCTGCTGCCGTGCTCTCTGTTAGCCCTTCGAGTGCGTCTTCGGGGTCGCCGTCGACGCTGGCGTCCTTTGCTGGTGTAACGGTGGCGATCTTAGTGACAAGTCTCGGATCGCCGCCTTCGACCTGAAGGCGGCGGCGTGCGATACGTCGGCGAAGTTGCCACAGAGTCGTGGTCACATCGCTCTCTAGATTCGATGCGACCTTGTCGGCCGCTTGCAGCCACTCCTGGTTCTTGTCCCTTGCGTCCCGAGCTGCCAGCCAAATAAGGCGTATCAAGGTTTCGCGTGTGAGCCGTTCGAGTTCGGCCGCGGTGGCCAGGAGTGGCATGCCAGAGGTATCCGAGTCAGGCACAGGCACCTCGGTGTCTGTGTCGAACAGCCGAGAGAATTTCCACGTGCGGTCGTCGCCGAGACGGTTTAGCGCTATGAGCACCGATGAGAATTCGTCAAGAGGTGCTCTGCCGGGATAGTGGTGACGATGTGCCCACACCTTCAGGATGGTTTCCACGATTTGCTGCCGTTGCTCCACGGTCGTGGTTGCATCGTTCTGTGCGGCCACAATGAGTTCGGCCAAATGATGCGCCATCCACCGCCCGACGGTGTCGAGGTCTTCGAAGTGAGCCGCGAGCATTCGCCCGAGTTCGAGGGCGTCGTCAGTACTCGAGCCAGTCTCCTCTCGGACCGATGAGATAGACTTTGCCGGATCGTTCGAGCCAATCGAACTCATCGTCGCCTCCCTTTCGGCGTTCGTAATACGGGCGGTGCCTGTCGCGGCGCAGCCCGACTTGGAGGGCCAGGGTCATGCCAAGCTCCTGGAGAACTGTCTTCAAGAACTCGTGATGGACCTCTAACTGTTCGCCGCGGGTTCCATCTTCGCGGTCATGCAGTCCGGGCCTCATGTTGCTCCAGACTCTGCTGCGGAACACTGGTAGGCCGTTGTGGAACCACACGCGCTGGTCTTCGTCAGTCGTGAGGTTGAATCGGCTGATGATGTTCTCGCCGGGTCTCGTCGGGGGGAAGCGAATGCCGCCCCCGCGTTCGTCCCGCTCGTCAACGCCGTAGTGGTTCTCTTTCATGTCCAGCCATGGGATGAGTTCGAACGGATGCTTATCGGGGCGGTCGTACGGGTCATCGGTGGTCGGCATCCTGAACGAACACGGACCCAGCGGCGAGGTCTGCAGCGCGATCAGGAGCGAACGCGCCGTTTCGTTAGGGACAAGCGCACTCCCAACCAGCGTGTCTTCTGACAGTTTGCCGTGTGTCGAGTCGATGTTCGCCTGCACTGTCACCCAGTCGCCTCCGGCGCCGGCCACCCGCTCAAAATCGCTCTTCGACAGCGTCCATGGCCAGTCCGCCTTCGACTCCTGCAACGCAAGCGCCCTATCGGGGGCTGGGGTTGGCGGAGGATCCCTGCGGTCCGCGAGCCATCTGCCGTCGGGCCGCTTCGGCAGAAACTGCGCGAGCCAGCCCGTGTAGGAGTCCTCGATTGAGTCGGGCTCCTTGTATGCGCTCTCGGTCTCGGCAAGTTTGGCACTGACGGTAAGCAATCCATGAATACCCATGTAGAACGAGTGGATGTCCTCTCCAGGCCAGCTTCGATGGTCCGGGTATGAGCGCCGCTGGTCATAGACGCCTGCGCTAGAGCGCGGGTCCTTCGTGGTTGCGAACACGTCGTATCCGTCGAACTTGGTCACGGTCTCGGCGGCGCGCCGTGCGATGTCCCTCTCGGTGCTCCCGAAAATTTCCGCTACGTCCCTGCACCAGTACTGCTCGAAGTCAAAGAAGAAACGGTCCCGTTCGGGCTCGATGCCACCAGTCTCATCGCCGTGGTCCAATGGGTTTGGGCGAGCTCGCCGTTCGTTGTACTCCATCTCGACCCAGTCAGCGACGACTCGCGTCGTGAGCACATCGGCGTCCGCAGGTGCGAGGGCGATTAGGTCGCGCTCGGACAGATCGACCAACGTTCGCTGGGCAAGTACTTGGTTCGCCGCGTGGTGCGGACCGCGGACGACATCTGCCAGCCAGCTGGTGAAACCGGTCATCGTTACAGCATTCGGCTCCTTTGCTGCCCGCGCGAGAGCCAGCAGCAGCCACATGCGGGCATGGAGTGAGTAGAACGGGAAGCGCGCATCGACGAACGGTGTCAGCGGCTCAGTGCCGTCAGCGAACTGAGCGAGCGCATCGAGTTCACCCTTGCAGCCGAGACGTACCAGCAGCAGGACGGCGTGCGCTGCCCGCCATCGTGATTCGCTGGAGATGTCGCCCAACGCGGCCCAGAGTAAGCCGGCGATATAGGACGCAAAATCGGCCGATGGGGACGGCAGCGACTCATAGGGGCCGTCGGAGGACGTATCAGACGGTGCAAGATCCTCGAACAAGTTTGCGAGAGCATCAAAAACGCCGCCAGCGGCCTCGGTGTCCAATGCGTTGGCGAGGTGGGAAGCAAGAAAGAAATATTCCCGATAGGTCAGTCTGTGGGCGCTGCGGCCGAGCTCTCGGAACGAGATCTGTGTCAGTTCGCTGACCGTAGTCCCGGTCGCTTCGGCTACGGTGACGGTGTCGGGGTCCTCGTAGGCCCGAGTACAGATGTGCCGTGCGAAGCGGGTTGCGAGTGTGGTGGCGAGCCGCTCGCGGGCTTTCTTCAGCGCGAGAGTTTGGGGTTGCTGCGCAGCAGCCTGGGCGAGATTCGCGAAGTCGATTTTGGTCGCCCTTGTAGCACGACCAAGTGCGTCCAGCACCTCTGGGCGCCGGTTCGGGTGTTTGTTGAGGGCGAATTCGGCCAGCGCCCTTCGTTCCTCAGCCCGCCACCGGAGTTCGCTGAATGCCTTGTTCCAAGCGTCCTCAGTGGTGAAGTCGCTGTCTGCGAACTGGACGGCTGGATCGGAGGGTGGATCACTCTCGCGCTCGCCAAAGATGCTGGGACTCCGATACGGCTCTTCCAGGACCTCACCGGGCGGGCGCTCGTAGCGGGTGAAGGCTTCGAAGACGCTGGTCGCCGTCGCTGCGGAGTCTGGCGAAAGGCCGGCGACCGGAGTCTCCCATCCCATCTGTGGCTCAAACGCGTACAGCGCTAGAAGGGCGAGTCGTTCAGGTCCTGGGCCCGCTGCGCCCTTGAAAGCCGGAGTGAGCATCAGGCCGACAGGAAAGGTGCGCCTGTCGCGTGCCCGTGAGGTGGCCGCGAAGTAGGTTGGCTCATGCATCCCGCGAAGCCGCTCAGCGAACTCGATCGTATGAAAATCGACCTGCGCACGGTCCAGACTCTCGCCAATCTGAAATAGGCGGTATGCACGGACAGGTTCTACGCCGGTAGCCAGCGTCTTCGCTGTGTCCACGAGGGACTGCCAGCGGGCGTAGAGGTCATCACCCACCTGCTCAGCCTCAGCCATTGCCGCCTCGAAGGTGGCCCGTGCTTCGGTCTCGTTGACAACGAGTAGCGTTCGCGCAAGGTCAACCAATGTCTCGACCCGGGTCTCAGCGTCCGTCCGATCACATTGCGCAGCCTCAATCCCACGCGTCACTGTCTCAAGTCCAAGTGTCTGAAGATGCGGCGATCGCGATGCGATGCGCGCGACAGCGAGGCGTGAACGAGTCAGCGGCTCGTCATTGGCCTTGTGCCAGCTCGCGAACTTTTCAATAAGGTTTCCCCTAGGAATGAGAGTCAGTATTCGGGCTGCGATCTCGGCGACCGCGTTGAGGTATACGAACGGTGGATTGTAGCTGCTGACCGGCTTCAAATAATTGGATGTCAGCGTGTGGAGCCGGGAAGCAATCTCCTCCGTGTCGCCCTCCATGATTGCAGCCAGCCAGCATTCGGCCCAAGGTAAAATGCCTGGAATGTTCGCCTTGAAATCTCGCACGTTGTGGTCGCTTGACTGCTCCTTCTGCTCCATAAGCTTAAGCAGCTTTTCGCTCGCGACATCTTCGACCTTGACAATATCTCCAGTGAGGCGGGCGCGTAGCGCATACGCGAGCAGGAGGCTGCTGAGGGAGAGCGTAGTCAGACGCGAGCCGGCGCTGTCGGGGAGGTGATCAGGGAGGTGGATGTCGAGAATACGTAGAGTTTCAGCGTCGCTCAGGCGTCTGGCTCGCAGGCCGTATACCAATCCCCACACGACCGCGCGAACATTCGTATGTTCGTGAGGTAAGGCGTCACGAACCGGCCTGAATGGCTCCTTCCTCCTGCCAAGCATCTCGACCAAGGCCTCGATGGCTTCATCAGACGGGACGACGTTGTATCTGAACAGTGTCTCTGCCGCAGCAACCTGAACCTGCTCGTGCTGCTTACCAGTCACGATAAGCCCAGCCAGATCGTCGTAGCGTCCGGCATCTGCGAGGCGGGCGCACAACTTCACTGCCACCTCGTGAACAAAATTTTCCGGACGCCAGCGAGATATGAAAACAAGCCCGCCCTTGGGTCCATCAACATTAGTGGCTACCATCGCGAGGTCCGCGACCGCATCAGCTGTGATGCCCTTGTCGAGGCGGGACTGCTCGTTATTTGGCAGTTTCAAGATAGCAATGAAGTTGTTGATCGCCGACCTTAGTCTGCTGCGGGCTAGGTCCTTGAATCGGTCAATATGCGACAACAGGGCTGCCTCAACGTGCAGGTTCGATCCAGGCCAGTCGGTGGCAAGTTCCCGACCCGAGCAAAGTGCCTCGATGACATTAGCGTCCAAGAATCTGGCAGCTAGGTCGGTATGAGTGCGGAACAAAGTCATCTTGCGCGAGTGACCAGAGGACATGTCGCCGGCCTTTACCGCCAGCAGCGCGGCGTCCGCGTTGCGTTCAGCGCGCAGCATCGCGCATAGAGCGAACCGGGCACGCGAACGCGCAATCTCCTGAGCTTGGAGCTCCTCGATTTCACCTGGCAAACCACTGTCCGACAGCGCTAGCTCGACAAGCTCGTCGAGCATTTCCGCCTCGAAGAAAAGCTGCGGAAGCGTGCTGGCGACGTAAGGCGACCTCGCGGCGAATTGCTTTATGCTCATCGCGAACTCCCTTTTCTGGGCGAGTTCTACGCCGTGCGTTGTCCGGAACCACGTTTCAGTCGGTTCGTCGCGGAACTGAAGGATGTTGCCTGCGGCGTGGAGGCCGCGTCCAAGCGCAACAGCAAAGCTTCGGATTGCGTCTGCATCCAAGTTCGTGATGGCGGCCAGGTCGTCTAGTGGCATCGGAGGATGCAGCGTTGCCAGGGCTTTGCACAATCGCGAAAGCTCGTTGGGAAGCAAATGCCCTTGGTCGGCAACATCGCGAACCTGCTTAGCGAGCAGGCTGTCCAGGACCTCCCCGGGCACGGTTCTTGCAATCTGGATGGCGGCAAGGGCCTCTGTAACTGACTCCGCGTTCTCCATTGCCATCGCTTGGACACGCGGGTTCCCGTCGCTGAGCACATGCAGCTCAGCGCCCTCTGGCTCGGTGGCATCCGGGAACCTCGTTCGCAGATGCTCCAGGGACTCGGCCTTCTGAAACCCGCCCAGCGTAATTTCTGTTACGCCGGCGTTCGGCACTTTCAGTAGATGCTTTCGTTCGGGCCGGCATAACTGTACTAGCCGTGCGTTCGGTGGCCAATCTTCCCAGAACAAGTGGGTGACAAACGTGCGCTGTTGCTGTTCTTCAGCAGCCATGGCCGCGTTGTCGGCAGCGTCGATGACAACCGTGAGGAGCGCGTCCGGATTGTTATGCGCGAGTTGATCTGCAGCCGACCGGATACGGCGCATGAACACTTGCGTGTAGAGAGCCTCCGTCGCCTCTGTAGGGATAAGCGGAGTACACCATCCACTGGCTGCGAGCTCATTGGAGATTTGGGTAAGAGCGGTTCGATGCTCGTGCCGTTGAGAGGTAATCTTCCGATAGTCGCCGCCAGCGAAGCAGTCATAGACGATGGTCACCGAACCTTTCGGCAAGACCCGTGGCAGGATCGACGTCAGAATTGACTTGCCGACGCCGCCGACCGCAGTAATCAGAATCTTGTTGTTGGGCCCGTTCCGAAGCTCTGCGGAGACATCATCAACGTTCTTAGTATGAATGATGTGATCAAGCTGCTCGATTGCGCTACGCGCCGGAAATAGCTCCTCTTCCGTCGTACGTAGAGCAACCAAGATATCGCCTGCTTCAAGGGTCTGCTTGTCCACGAGCGACGTTGCGCAACGAGAGACAGTCTCCATGAGCTGCGACATTTCTGTGCCAGTACCGCCACCCGGCAAGAACTGTTGTAACTCGCCACGGAGCAACTGCTCCATATCTGCGATACCGGGACTGCCGTCCTCGACCTTTAGGCGTCGACAGAAGTCGGCTTCATGTTGGGTATCCGCGCCGAACCCCATGTATCTACGCAGTAGTTCGGCCTCAGGCTTGTTGCTTAGTGTCTTGGCGCCAGCGGCGAGTTCCTCGAGTGAGAGCCGAACCTTATCGTTCAACCTGCGGTTCGCGACGAAGACGAACTCAAGCTTTGTCTCCCGTCCTTTCTCCATCTCCGTCCGGTAAATCGTGGCGAACTTCTCCAGAGTGTTCTTGAGCTCTGAGGCGACTATCGGATCCTCGGTTCGCATAGTCGAATGCTTGAGCTGTACATAGCGGAACGTCCTACAGGTGGAGGCGTCGCGCCCGCCGTGGTACTCGGCGACGTCGATGACCTCCTCGCCCGTGACTTCTTCGCCCTCAGGGAGTCCCTCGACGCCGACGACCTTAAGGTCACTCGTCATGTCCAGGAGACGCAGCGCGCGGCGGGCAGCCCAGTAGTAATGGAACCTGTCCCCGTCTCTGCTAGCGCGTACGCGCTCGGCGTCACCCATCGCCCTAACCTACAGCCAAGGCGCGACGAGCAGCACCGTTGCGTTGATGTCAGGCCAAGGCCCAGCAGCCCTCCTGCTCGGCTCCATCGAGCCGTTGCGACGCGCCGCCTGACTGAGTTGTGCGCCAGCATTGCTGGCCAGCCTACGGGACCTCAGTCCTGGTCGAGTCCAGGGAACTCTTCTCTTAGAGGACCTGCGCAAACTTGAAGTGGCGGTAGTCGTAGTTCGGGAAACTCTCTTCACGCTTGCTAGGTTATTGCTCCTGACCGATTCTCATAATTGCTCGCCAGATGGTGACGACGGACTCGTCTGCAGCGGCTACTCGGACGAGTTCTCCGTGGGCTTGCAAGACGGGGAGGATGCGTCGGTGATCGAGTTGGGGGTGCAGGTCGGTGGGCCCGAAGCGGTGGCGGGAGTCGTGGGGGAGCAGGCTGATCGCCACGTAGTCTCCAGCCTCGAAGAGCAGCGCCGCGAGGGCTTCGGGTTCGTCGGCATGACCGAGGACGTCGACCGCATAGACGAGCTGGTAGTGATGGGCGCCCAGCTCGCTCAAACAGCGCACCCGGCCGCTCTCTCCGAGGTCCTGGTCGAACCGCCATCGAGCGTAGGCCCGGCAAGGATTGTCCAGGTCGTAAGCGTGGACGTCGTATCCCGCCTGTAGCAGTGCCTGGGCGTCGAGGGCGACGCCGCAGCCGATGTCGGCGATGCGGTTGAGCCTGTGCTCGTTGGAGAATTCCAGCAGTGTACGGAAGAAGCCGTCCTTTGCGTCCATGTAGTGGAACCAGGTCAGGTCATATAGGTAGCCGATGCTGCGCTCGTAGAAGTGCGGGTGCAGGAGTGCCCATTCCTGGTCGAGAAACCGGCGCAGGCACTCGAAATCGGTGAGCGCGGGATCGAAGCGTTCGCCGAGGTAGGCCGCCAGCCGTTTCCATGCTGTCTGGATGTCGGGGTACGCCCTGCACCGTGCTCTGTCGGTCATCGGGCAGGTCCCTTCGCCGGCAGCGGAGTGTCGGCGGCATTCGATATGACCTGGTAGGTGCCGGTGGCAGCGGCCCGCGCGATCGCCTCGATGACCTGGAGGACGTGCAGAGCAAGGTCCCCCGTCGCCTGGGCTGGGCCTCCGTTGTTCAGGGCGTCGGCGAGATCGAGGAGGCCCATGCCACGACCGACCACATCGACGCGGGGAAAGGCAGGGGCCAGGAAGTTCCAGGTCGTCTCGCTGCGACAGCGGAGCCGTACGACTCCCTGATGGAAGTTGGGGTCGGGCAGGACGAGGGTGCCGCCGGTCCCGTAGATCTCCAGGTGGGGGCGGGTCGTCCCCTGGACGTCGAAGCTCGTGGTCACGGTGATCGGGACTTCACCGCAGGTCTGCAAGAGGGCGTCCACATGGGTCGGGACGGTCGAGGTGAACGTGTCTCCGGAGACCTTGGTGCGGAGCGGGCGTGTCACAGTGCTGGCTCCGCGTACCGAGGCGACAGGGCCAAGCAGGTGAATCAGGGCGGTCAGGTAGTACGGGCCCATGTCGAGCAACGGGCCGAGGTCGTAGATCGGCTCCGGGTGGGGGTGCCAGCGCTCCGGCCCGGGGGACAGCAGGGCTGCCGCGGCGGCGACCGGTTCGCCGATAAGGCCGGCCGTCAGCGCCTCGGCGGCGGACTGGACGGGCGGGGCGAGGAAGGTGTCCGGGGCGGCCCCAACCAAGGCTCCGTGATCTGCGGCCAAGGCCAGCAGCGCCGCGGCGTCGCTCGACGACAGGGCGAGGGGCTTCTCGATGTAGACCGACATTCCTGCCCGTATGGCGGTCGAGGCGACCTCGATGTGCTGCGCCGGCGGGGTCAGCACGACGACCAGCTCGGCGTCCAGCTCATCGACCGTTGCGACAGCGCGGATCGCATGCCGTATGGCGAAGGCTCGGGCGCGCTCGATGTCGATATCGGAGCAGGACACCAGGTCCACGAGGCTGCTCGCGCTGAGCGTCTGCGCGTATTCCATGGCCACCAGACCGCAGCCCACGATGGCGCAACGGATGCTCACGCCGAGCCCTCCGCCAACGCCTGTCGAAGAAGGTCGAGGAATGCTCGCTGGTCGTCGCCTTCCAGATAGGGGATCTGGATGTCGAGGTACCTGCCCCAGTCCGGCGAGGAGCCGCCTTGTACGGGCCATGCGTCACAGATATGCAGATCACCTGACCTTGGATGCCAGTTGCGGAGGCCGAGGGCGTCGAGCCGGGCGGACAAGGCGGCGGCAGCGTCGGGGGTGTCGCACCACACCCCGACATGGCTTCCGTTGCTTCCCTCGATGGGAAGGACCGCCCCCACTTTGCCGAGCAGTTCAGCGGCAGGGCGTTGCACCGCGCGCAGTCCTTCCACCAACGTGTCTAGACGCTCCAATTGCGGAATCGCCAATACTGCGGTGATCTCCGGCATCCGGGTGTTGCCGCGCCACACCGGCTCCGGCGTCCGCACCCGGGTGTCTCCGGACAGAGCGCGGATGCCCGCGGTGAGGGCAGGATCGTCACAGACCACGATGCCGCCCTCACCAGTGGCGATGAGCTTGTATGCCTGGGTGGAGAAGAACGCGGCCGTGCCGTGGGAGCCGGCCGCCGGCACGCCCCATGCCTGCGCGCAGTCCTCGATGAGGGGAATACCGCGCTCGCGCAGCTCGGCCGCGATCCGGGCGATGCCGGCCGCGGCCATGCCGCGCAGATGGGCGATGATGACGGCTGCCGTGGCGGGCGACAGCACGCTTGCTACCTGGTCCCACGACGGGGTCAGGTACTCGCCCACCGAGGCGACGCGTACGGCGGCGCCGGTGGCGGTCACCGCCGTGCCGACCGAGACCCAGCCGAGGGCGGGAACGACGACCTCGCTGCCCGCACCTATGCCAAGGGCTCGCAGGTTCACTTCCAACGCCGCCGTGGCGCTGGACATCGCGATCGCATGCGCGCGCCCGGTGCGCATGGCCACGGCAGTCTCGAGTAGAGGCACATAGACCCCGCCGATCGAACCGAGCCGGCCGGCGGCGATCATCTCGCTCGCGAGACGCGCCTGGGCCTCGGCGGTGAGTCGGCTGTACTGGTAGAAATCGAGCGCCATGATGGCCCTCCGGGGAAGTCACAGGAAATGGGCTGCGGGAATCCGCCCGAGCACGGGGACGGGGGTGAATACCTCGCCGTACGCGGCACCGATCCGCGCGCCGTGCAGGCGGGCGAGGGTCTCGGCCATGGGCCCGAAATGCTCAGCGATGGGCTGGGATCGATGGACGGTGAGGGCACGCATCTTCCGACTGAAGGTCGCGCTGATGTCGACGATTGTGTGCGGGGTCGTCGGGCCGTCGAGGGTGAGGCCGTTGTAAGACTCGCACGCGTACAACCGCTGCGGGTGACCTGTCGCGATCACCACGTGTGGCAGGGCGTCGAGCACGGCCAGGCCCGCCTGCCGGTGGTCGGGGTGGACGTCCCGGAGCGCATGGATGATCACAACTTCGGGGCGTAGGTCGGTGAGCAGCGCGGCGACTGCGTCCGGGCTCATCTCGGAAAGCAGGCGAAGCGCCACACCCAGCACGGATGCTCCGGCGGAGGCCTCCGCGTCCCGGACCGGATCGTGGGCTCGTACAGCGACGGTGACCTTCGCCCCAGCGGCCGCGTGCAGCGCGAGCGTGCCACCAGCCCACAGTTCGGCGTCGTCCGGGTGGGCCATGACTGCGAGCATCGACCCCGGGCTCACCACAGCCCCAGCTTCTCGACAACCTCCGCCGGCTTGGGTAGCTGCGGGCTCGGCCTTCCGCTCGACTCGTACGATAGGGCGAGGTCGGTCCGGGTGCGGATCAGTGCGCGCCATGCCAGGACCTGGTCGAAAGAGTCCCTGATTCGTCGGCCCTTGGCGCCGTTCAGTCGTCCTGAGGACGGCAGGTCCTCCAGCGCGAGGCCGTCGGTCAGGAGCCGGGCGGCGGTCGTCGGGCCGATCCCGTGTACGCCGGGGATGTTGTCGGATGGGTCGCCGCACAGGGCCCGGAAGCATGGCCACTGGGCGGGCGTCACGCCGTACCGCTCGATGACGTGGGCGGGACCGATGTGACGTTTGCCGGGGTGCATGGCGGTGTTGAGGACGTGTACGTCGTCGGTGAGGAGCTGGTAGAAGTCCCTGTCGCCGGACATGATCAGCCGTTGCCTGCAGGGAGCGTGGTGGACGAGGGTGGCGATGACGTCGTCGGCTTCGGCGTCGTCGATCTCCAGCCAGTCGATGCCGTACGCGTCGAGGCCGCGTTTGACGTCGGGCAGGGCCAGGATCGGCTTGAGCGCGGCCTCGCCGGCCGGCCGATTCGCCTTGTACGCCGAGTCGGCGTCCTTCCGCAAAGCCGAGCCGTACTCGCCGTCGAAGACGACCACGACCTCCGGCGGTTGAGACAGCTCGTCGCGGATGGCCACGCGCAGCAGGGCGAAGAACCCGAAGATGCCGGTGAGCTCGCGCACCTTGTCTCGGGAGTAAATCGGAGCGGGGAAGCCGAAGGTCGCCCGCCAGACCAGGTTGTGGCCGTCGACCAGCAGCAGAGGGACTTCCATCACCGGACCGCCTTCAGAAATATGTCAGCGACAGTGGTGGGCCGGAAGTCCCGCGATCGGTAGTACGCAGCCCGTGACGTGCGCAGGTAGGTTATCGGATCTTGTGTGATCGTCATGGCGGCTTGCCATAGTCCGTACGGACCCTCATCTCGCTTGACGATGACGCCGCCGTTGCCGATGAGCTCGGGCAGGTTGCCGATGTCGTAGGCAACGACCGGGGTGCCGACGTTCATCGCCTCCAGCGCTACCAGGCCGAAGGTCTCGGCGAGCGACGGCACGATGACCACCGCGGCCTGGGCCAGCCACGAGGGCACGTGCCGCCATGCCAGTCCGCCCCGCCGGACCTGTAGGAACGGAGCGTCGACGCTGAGGCAGCGGTGGAGCACCTCCTCGTTCTGGCCGTCGGGCTGCTCGAACGGGGCGCGGGCCAGCAGCACTTCCACTCGCCGGTCCAGTTCCGGGAGATGGTCAAGGAGTTCGGCCACGCCCTTCTCGGGGGCCGACCGGGCCAGGACGCGGACCGGGCCGTGTGCCCGGACCCGTTCGCGCCGGTGCTGGTCGAGCCACGCGCCCTCGTCGTACAGCAGGCAGTTGGGCACGACCTGCCACGCCGAGGTCTCGTAATCGTGCCGCGCGGCCTCCCGGAGCACGGTGACCGAGGGAGCGATGACGGTGTCCGCGCTCGACAGCGCCGGACGGAGATCCTCGTCGTGCCCCACGACGTGTACGGCCAGCACCTTCCGAGCTGGGTGATTGGCCATCGCCCGTCCGAGTCCCCACAGTGCGTCGGTGTAGACGACGACGTCAGCCCGATGCCGGTCGAGGATCTCGGCGATCTCGTCGGAGACGGAGGACGTCTCGATTGCACGGCGCAGCGCTCGGTCGTCCATAGGGAAGGTCACCCGCAGGCTTTCCAGCCGGACGATGGCCTCGGCTTCGGTCGCTGCCGAGATGATGAGGGTGTCGTGGCCGCGCAGCCGGAGGCCGGCCGCCAGGGCGGCAGTGGCCCGTTCGATCCCGGCCGGGGTGTCGGGGGCGTACGAGGCCAGCACGAATGCGATCACGCTGTCCGCACCTCCTTCGGCGGGGGCAACGAGGTGAAGGCGCGTCCGTGAGGCAGCCGCTCCCAGGGGAAAACGACCCAGTCGGCGACGTCCCAGACGTAGAGGTCGGGCAAGCCCTCCGGCGCCCCGGCGTTACGGCACAAGGTGGCTGTGCAGATCGTGTTTTCCGGCACCTGTAGGGCCGCGATGACCGTGCTCAGCGTGCCGGCGCTGCCGCAGATGTCGTCCACGAGCAGGATCGGCCCCTGTAGCGGCATCTGAGAGGAGAGCGTACCGAGATCACAGGAGACCTCACTGGTGGCGGGCAGGCCGACAGTGTCGTCAGGATTGTGCCTGGCCGTGATCATGCTGACTGAGGCGTCCAGTTGCATAGCGATCGCGAGCGCGGGGGCCCGCCCGCCGTTGCCGATCCCGATGACCTGAGGAACAGAGCCGAGGCGTTCCAGCGCGGCCTCGGCCAGCAGGCGGGTGGCGCTTCGGTAGGAGCCTGACGTCATCCGCCACAGGCGCCTCTGCTCGAAGATACGTCGCCTGGAGGCAGTGGGGTTCATGCGGAACCGTCCGGGCCGGTCAATGCGAGGTCGGCCGGGGTACGGAGGGCATGCAGCGTCTCGATGCGCTCCGCGGGCCGGTCGTTGCGCCACACCTGCCCGTCGGCCCGGATGACGGTGAACCCGCCCGCGCCGTCCCGAGTGCGCACTCGGACCGATAGGTCGTCGGGCACCTCCAGATCTTCGACGATCGCGCGTGCTTCGCTGTCGCTCAGCATTTCCTGTCCGCCGAGCCGTACGGCCTCGCCGATCGGCAGCATCTGGAGGAAGGTGACGCCGTTGGCTCCGAGGCGCTGCGCGAGCCGTACCAGGTCTTGGGCGAGGGTGCGGTTGGAGGCCATGAGCACGGATTGGATCTGCACGGTCAGGCCCCTGTCCACAGCCTCCTTGATGCCGTCGACGGCCCGGTTGTAGGAGTCCTTGCCGCGCCAGGCGTCGTGGACGAGCCCGGTCGGGCCGTCCAGACTGACCTTCACGGCGTCGACGTGGTCCGCGAGCTCCGCGGCGCGCCGCCGCAGATGCCAGCCGTTGGTGGTGACGCTGACGACGCATCCTGCCGAGGTCAGCTCGCCAGCCAGGTCGGCGAGGTCGCCCAGCAGGAGCGGCTCGCCACCGGAGATGTCCACGCCGAGGATGTCGCTTTCGCCGATGAGCCCGGCTATCCTGCGCCGTTCGGCCGTGCCGAGTTCGCTGACGTTCTTGTCGTCCAGGCAGTGCGGGCAGTGCAGGTTGCAGCGGACGACGGGGGACCAGCAGACGCTGACAGGGGTTGACCCGCCACAGGCGGCGGGATGGACGACCGGCCACTGGCCGACCTCGCGGGCGTCCAATGCCAGACGTCCGGTCGGCAGGTCACGGCCCGCCCGGTGGGTGAGGCCGGTAGCCGGGTCGTGGGCCAGCGTCGCTCCTTTCCTTTCGGCAACGCGGAAGGTTCGCATCATCGGTATACCTCGCATCGGGAGAGCTGGCGGTGTGCGGTGGCGGTGAAGGAAGCGGCCACGTCGCGTGGCATCGGTGCTTCCAGAAGGCGGCGATAGTGACGCAGCGTCGAGGGCCAGGTGGCGAGCTTGGCCTGCCAAGCGGCGGCAGCATCGGGCGGGTCGAGGTGGAAGCCGACGGCCTGCCGCAGCGGGACGACGAGCAGGCCGGCGGCGATGAGTTTCGCGCCGAGATGGGTGTCCTCCATGCCCCACCCGAGCCGGCCGAACTCCGGGTCGAACCCGCCGACGTCGATGAGCGCCGACCGGGGTACGGCGAGCAGCGCCGTGACGACCATCCGGGGCAGGTCCCAGTCGTAGTACGTCCGCCCGTAACCGAGATCGACCAGGTCCCGAGTGTCGTCCAGTGGACGGCCGTCGAGAGGCTGGTCGAGGACGATTCTCGAATACATCAGCGGCGTGTCCACGGGAGGTCGCCAGGTGACGCGATGGTCGGCGTGAATGTCCGGAGCCGGGGGGAGCTCGGCGCCGTGCGCGATGTTGTGCCGGAAGCCGATGAGCACCGCGTCGCTGGTGGCTCTGGCCGCGATGTCCGCAATCACGTGGGGTGGGATGACCATGTCGGCGTCGAGAAAGACGATCGTGCTTCCGCTGGCGGCGGCCGTACCGACGTTGCGTGCCGTTGCGGCACCCAGCCGCGCGGGAAGCCGGATGAGCCGGTCGACGACCGGATGGGATCGGGCGATGTCGGCGGTGCCGTCGGTGCTGGCATCGTCGACCACGACGACCTCGGGCGTGAGCGTCTGCGCAGCCAGGGCGTCGAGGACGGCACGCAGACAGTGGTCGACGTTGAACGCCGGAATCACCACCGACACGTCCGAGTTCACGGGGGCGGCTCCGGGCTCGTGCCACCCGTGCCCGTTCTCGGCCTCGAAACGGTGGGTCAGTCGGCGATGGTCGTTGCCCTGGCATTGCAGCAAAGCGCGGAGAGACTCGGTCACGGCCACCCCCAGGAGTCGAGAACGGCCGAGGCCGACACCCAGTCGCGTGGGTTGTCGAAAAGATGGAGCGAGACGCCCAGCAGGTGATCGCGTACCACGCTCTGGTAGAGCGGTTCAGCGATCACCAGAGCCTCGGCCGGCATGCCGTACAACTCGAACTCCTTGGCGAGCACTGCGGCGATGAGGGAGCGCAGCTCGACAGCGCGAGCCGGGGTCAGGACCCGGTCATAGGGCAGTAGTGGCCGGTCGGCATCGATGAGGCCGTGTTCCGCGGACAGGATGCGGACCTGGTGGCGCAACTCGGGAATGTGCCCGACGCGTCGGCGCAGTTGAGGGACGCAGCCGCCCTCGTAGAGGTCGAGCGCGGGTACAGGGACGGCCGTGTTCCGCTTGCGGCGGGAGCAGCCGAGGATGACGAGGTTCACGCTTCACGCACCACCCGGAAGCCGATTCCCCGCGACCGCAGCTCGGTCGGGGCGGCGTTGAGGAAGGTGCACTGGGCGTAGAGGGGCGGTGAGGCGAAGGAGCCGCCACGGATGATGGCCCCGCCGCCCATGATCGTCGAAGCGGTCCATTCCCACACGTTGCCCGCCACGTCCAGCAGGCCGAGTGGAGTGGCACCCGCAGGGTGAGCGCCGACGGGACCAGGCTGCGCGAGCTTCGATTCTCGCAGGTTGGCCAGCTCAGGCCGCCATGGTTGGTCGCCCCAGGGGTACAGCCGGCGGTCCGGCCCGGCCGCCATCCACTCCCACTCCGCCGACTTCGGCAGGCGTCCACCGAAGGCGCGCGCCGCAGCGGCGGCCTCTTCACGGTTCAGCCCCGTCAGCGGATGGCCACTGTCTCCGGCGACCGGAGTGGCGCTCCAGTACAGAGGCGCAATCCCGACCGGGCGGCCATCGTCGCCGTACCGGCAGGTTCCGCCGGGAACGAGGATCCAGGTGACGTCCACGGTTCTCCTCCTTTCGGGTTATCCGGCGATGAGGAAGAGGTCCTCGACACACGCGTTCTCGCGAACGCGGCTCTTCGCCGCGTTGGCGGTCATCCCGATCGCATCGAGGGCGTCCACGACGCGCTCCATCGCTCTTTCGGCCTCCGTACGGCTCGCCGTGAAAGCGCAGTAGTTGTCGGCGAACCGGACGAGGCGCAGCTCCGGAAGCAGCCGATCGGCGCGGGACAGCCGCAGGTTGATCAGGAGGGGGGACACACCCGTGCCGGGCGCCAGCGGGGAGGGCAAGCCGGCCAGCGCGGTCCGGAACCGGTCCAGGAACGCACCGTCGTGGACATGCGCGGCCAGCCAACCCGTCACCTGCTCGGGGTCGGACCCCTGTGAGACGTGCGCGACGTCCACATCCGCGACCCAGGTGAAGCCCTGCTCGACGAAGGCCATTGACTGCCGGAGCGCGGTCAGGCGGTTACGGCCCGGGCGGTAGCCGGACACCCAGTCGGCGAAGACGTGCGCTTCCAGGACCGGCTCGACGGCATTGCGCATCGCACGGTGCACCAACCGGTCCTCCACAGTGGGAATCACGCAAGGCAGTTGCTTGCCGCAGTAGGTGGGGATCGGGTTGACGCGCAGCGGCCCCGGCAGCCACGTCCCCTCGCGCAGCGCCCGAGCCAGGCGAGGGATGCGGACGGCGGCGGTTCGCCGATAGTCCGCCCAGGTCATGCCGTCGCCACCGGTGGAGGAACGCCGCCGCCCGCACTGTCGAAGGGCGGCGGCCAGATGTCTTTCGCCGAGAAACGGCATCAGTGAATGGCTCTGCGGGAGTACGCTGGGGGTCACCTGAGCGGCAGGAACGATCCCCGATTCTCCGTCAGTCAAGGGCTTGCACTCCAGCACGCGCGGCCCGAGAAACGCGGAACGACGGCCCCGCTCAGGCCCGTGATCAGCGGACATCGGTGCCCTCCAGCAGGATGTGCAGGCGGGTGCTCAGGTTCCAGCCCCGCGCCAGCGTCTCGTTCGCGATCTCCCTCATGACCGTCGTCACCGCGGCCGGCGTCGTCGCCTGCGGCATCACCCAGATCGGCGCGAGGCCGTACTCGGCCTCCAAACCGGCGACCTCCTCCAGGTCCGAGGGGCTCTCGGCGACGAACTTGAAGACCGCTCGGTGTGAGCCGTTGAGCACTCGAAGAGCTTCCGGGTTGACCCGCTTGTCGTACGGCACACCCGAGGAGGCCAGCTTGGGCGAGACGTTCCAGTGCTTGACCGCGGCGAGTAGCCCGGGCATCGGCACAACCGTGCCGTTCGTCTCGATCTCGACCCGTCGCTGCTTGGCACGGAGCATGTCGGCGAGCCAGACGAGCCGGTCCTGCTGCAGCAACGGCTCGCCGCCGGTGATGACGACCAGCGGGGCGGGAACGGCCAGCAGCTCGTGCAGCACTTCGGACTCGGCCATGCGACGCGTCATGCTCGCCAGATCGAAGCGGCTCGTGTCCCACGTCTCCGGGGTGTCACACCATGTGCAGGTCAGATTGCACCTGCTCAGGCGCAGGAACGTGGCCTGCTGGCCGATCGACGGCCCCTCGCCCTGAAAGGTAGGGCCGAAGATCTCGCTGACGAGGAGGTTCATGTCGCGCCTCCGCGATATTCGGCCCACGTCGAGTCGGTCTCAGCGACCCTGACCGCGTACAGGAGAGGCGCGACGCGCAGGTTGGTGCCGCACCATGCGTGGATCACCTGGGCGAGCCGCTCGGAGGTCGGCGGCACGTCGAGTACGTCGTTGAGATGCCGATGGTCGTAGGAGTCCCTTAGGAAGTCCCGTACGGCGTCGAGCTCGCCGAAGTCCGCGACGAAGCCGACGTTGTCGAGTTCGTCAGCGGCGAGCTGGATCTCCACCGTGTAGTTGTGGCCGTGCAGCCGCCGGCACGGGTGACCCTCCGGCAGGAGGTCCAGGCGGTGGCTGGCACTGAAGTGGAACCTCTTGGCGATCACATGCATGGCGCCACCGGCGAGGGATCGTCGTAGTCGGTCGGATCGGTGATGCGGGCCAGGGCGAAGGCTTCCTTGCGCTCGACACAGGTGCCGCAACGCCCGCAGTGTCGCCGCCCGCCCAGGTAGCACGACCAGGTGTAAGCGAAGGGCACCCCGAGGTCCGCGCCGAGGCGTACGATCTCCGCCTTGGTCATCGCGATGAACGGCGCCATGATCTGAAAGCCGTCCGCCACGAAGCCCTCGGTGGCCTTCGCCGACATCTGCCGGTAGGCCTGGACGAAGCCGGGCCGGCAGTCGGGATAGATCGGATGGTCGCCCGCGTGCGCCCCGAACACCACGGCATCGGCCTTCGCGGTCGCGGCGAGCGCGACGGCGAGGTCCAGGAACAGTGCGTTGCGGTTCGGCACGACCGTGGCACGCATGGACAGGTCCGTGTAGTGGCCGTGCGGCACCGAAATACGGGCGTCGGTCAGCGCAGACCCCGCCATCAAAGTGGCCAGGCCGGGCAAATCGAGCTGGACGTAGGCGGCACCGAGCGCCTTGGCCGTACCGACCAGGTAGGACAGCTCGACGCGGTGGCGCTGCCCGTAGTCGACGCCGAGAAGGGTGAGCTGGGCGGTGCCTTTCGCCCGGAGCCAGTAGGCCAGCGTGGTGGAATCCAGCCCGCCGGAAGCCACGACCACGGCATGTCCGATCGGGCGTTCGTCTGTGCTCATAGAGGTCCTCTGAGAGACGGGTCAGATGGAGGCGGGCACCGGCACGAGAGCGCTGGTGGCGGTGCCCGCCTCCTGGGGGAGTCCGCCTTCCGGCACGGGGGAACCAGAAGGTGGACTGGTCTTCATGGGCAGGGCGAAGGCGACCGCCTTGCCTGGGATGCCGGTGGCGTACGTCCTCGTGCGGTAGGCGCCGCACCGCCCGGCCGAGAGCCGGTGGACCATAAGAAGGCCTCGGCCGCTCTCCCTCAGCCAGAGGGTGAACGGGTCCGAGGTGCGCAACTCGCGCAGGATCCTCGGGATGTCGGCCAGGTCCTCGTCGCCGTCGACGACTTCACACCAGGCCGGTAGACCGTCCACCGTGACGATGCGCAGCTCGTACGGCCGGCGCGCGTGGGTTTCGGCGTTGGCCGCCAGCTCCGCCACCGCGCTTTCCGCGTCGCTCACTCCCTCGTCGTCGACGCCCGCGGCCTGGAGGACCTGACGGACGACGGTTCGCGCCCGATGAGCGGCGGAGCCGGGCCGCAGGACTTTCACGAGCACGCGGTAGTCGTGGAGCCTGGCTGGGGGTGCCACGCCGTACCTCCGGGGGTCTGTTCGGCGGGCCGGTGCTCACCGGCCGCGTTTTCGTCACCCAGTGGACCAGCACGGACGCGAACAGTGAACGATTCTGCGCTGTGAAGGTCGTGAAGCTCCCGATCTCTACGTGAAGGTCGTGAAGGTGGGCCGTTGGGGCTGCCAAACTGTTCACGAGAGGTGACCATGGGATTACCGTCGCTTCGCAGCGGGAGGTGCCGATGGGACAAGAGCCGGGGACGGCGCTGGCAGAGGCTCTGCGGCGTGCTGGTATGAACCCGCGCCAGCTTGCCGCTGCGGTTAACGCGTGGCTCGAAGGCCGTGGTCTGGGCTCCCGCCGCATCGACCCCACCGCGCCCTATGCCTGGGTGCGACACGGCTACAAGCCGTACGATCCGATCCCTTCGGTCGTGGCGGCTGTGCTCTCTGAGCACTTCGGCTATGCGGTGCGGGTGGATCAGCTCTGGCCGAGTAGGCAGCGGGCGGCGGTGCCCGCCGCGTCCGGCCTGGTTCAGGACGGCAGCGTCGATGACATGCTGCAGTCGCTCAGCGAGCTGACGACGCTGAGCGCAGGGAAACACCCCGACGTCGCCGCCGCGTCCGGCCCCGATCTGGCGGCGGCCGTGCTCGACGGGCTTCGGACGAGCCTGTCCTGGACCCACCGGCGCGCCGGCCGCGAGCGAGTCCTGCCGATGCAGGTGCGCCTCATCGGCGCGCACGTCGAGGCCCTGCGCAAGCTCGATGACCGGCATGGTGGCGGCGCGCTCAGCTTGAGGTATGTCACCAGCGAACTGCGCAACGTCCTCGACCTGGTGCAGTCCGCCGACTACGAGCCCGCCGTCGGGCGTGACCTGATGACCATCGTCGCCGACCTCGCCCAGCTCGTCGGATGGGTGCACTTCGACGCGCATCGGTACGGTGCGGCCGAGCGATATCTGCTTCTCAGCGAGCGGGTCGCACGAGGGATCGGCGAGCAAGGCCGGGCGGCCAACGCCATCGGCATGCTCGCCTACGTCTCGGCTTTCGCGGGGCACGGTCAGGAGGCGGTTCACATCGCTTCGGCGGCGGAGCAATGCTCACCCCGCGATCCGATCCTCCAGGCGAGGATCACCGGCCGCGTCGCCACTGCGGCAGCGGCGGCCGGTGACCTGTCCGGCTTCCGACGCGCTTCGGAGAAGGCGAGGGAACTGCTGGCCTCGGCAGACGGCGCTCCGGCGTACCTGTACTACATGGAGCCCGAACAACTCATCGCGGAGGCCGGCCAGGCGCTCGTGGTATTGGGCGAGCACATGACGGTATATCGCAAGCGCCTGCTCAGTGAGGCGCTGGACTTGCTCGCCCCCATCTCGAAGGTCGGCGCGCGGCCCGACTACCCCAGGTCAGCGCTGCTGCACGGTGCCTTCCTGACGAAGGCGTACCTGCTGAGCGGTGAGCTGGAGGCGGCCGTCGCGGCGGCACGAGCCACGCTCACCCGGCTGAGCGAAGTCCAGTCGATCCGCGGAATCAACTACCTGCGGCGGCTACGTCTGGACTTCGCCCGCCGAAGCCGTTCCCCGATAGTCTCGGAATTCCTCCCCGCATTCGATAAGGCACTCGCGCACGTATGACTACAGGCACCACCAACTCGCTCGACCCGCACCGCTTCGTCGTGTCCCCGCGCCCGTACGACCACCCGGATGCGCGTCGGCTGGTCCGCGCGCTGTTCGACGATCAAAAGGAGCGGTACGGCTACGCCGATCCCTTCGAAGCCGACCCCGCGTATTACCTTCCACCCCACGGCCTCTTCCTGGTCGGCTATCTCGACGGTGTCGCGGTTGCCTGTGGTGGCTACCGCACCTTCGACGAGCAGACGCGCACGGTCGAGGTGAAGAAGATGTACACCGTTCCCCGCTTCCGTGGGCTTGGGCTGGGGGAGCGGATCCTCAAGGAGCTGGAACGCCGTGCCGCACGGAACGGGGCGCGGCGCTCCATCCTGGAGACCGGCGTACGCAACACGGCGGCGCTCGCCCTGTACACCGGGGTCGGCTACCAGCCGACCGAGCGTTATGTAGACGGTCGTGACCCTGCCATCAACAGGGCCTTCGTCAAGGAGCTCAGCGGGATGTTCACCGAGGAGTTGGCCTGCTGATCGCCCATTCCTTCAGCAGTTCAACCTCCCGCTCGGGGCTCAGCCCGTGTTCGGCGAATCGCTCGTGATCTACCGGAACTCCGCCTGACTGCAACCACTGCCAGGTATCCCTGACGGTTTCGCTCAGGGGGCGGCAGACGAGCCCTGCGGCTCTGGCCTTGTCGGTGTTCATAGCCCATGCGGTGGGCAGGGTCCGCCAGATGGGGATCTCGGTCCACTCCAGCACGCCGCGCTCGGCCAGCCAGGACTCCTCCACCCAAACGAACTCGGCAGTCGAACCGGTGGCGTGCTTGCACGCCTGGAGCATGCCGCCGTAGGTCTCCCGGCCGATCGGTGCGGCGACGTTGTAGACCCCCGTGGCTTGCCCTTCGATCAGGTCGAGAGTGAAGCGGGCGACGTCGCGGACATCGACCGGCTGGATGGTTCGGTCAGGCGGAGCCGGGGCGAGCACCCAGCCACCGCGGCCGAGCCGACGTAACCACCAGGGCAGCCGACCCACGTACTCGCCGGGGCCGAGGATGACGTGCGGCCGAATGAACAGGGTGTCGTCGGCGAACTCTCGCCGGATCGCCAGCTCGCAGCCCACTTTCAGCGGGCCGTACGCGTCGGGGTCCCATCTGCGGGTGCCGGGGTCGAGATCGGGATCGCCATCCCACGAGGGGGAGGACTCGTCGATGGGCCGGTACGGCCAGTCGCGGTACGCCGAGATCGTGGACGTGAACACGTAGCGATCCACGCTGCCGGCGAGCGCCCGCGCCGCGTTGCGCACCAGGGCGGGTACGGCTCCCGCCACGTCGAGCACCACATCCCATGGCCCATGGGCGGAGAGCTGCGCGAGACCCTCGGGACGTTCCCAGTCGCCGCGTACGTGCTGCACTCCATATGGTGGCCTGGCGCTGCGTCCGCGGTTGAATAGGGTGATCTCCCAGCCTCGCTGTACGGCCTCCTCCACCACGGCACGGCCGACGAACCACGAGCCTCCCAGGATCAGTATCCGCACCGATTCATCATCGTTCAGAACTGTCTACAACACGTAAAACTGGCCCTGGCGCGGATCCTGATCTTCCACCGCTCGGCTACGTGCGTGTTGCTGATCATGCTGAGTGAGATCACGGAGTTGCTGTTCTCTTCCCCACCTGTCCATCTTGCAGATCGACCAGCTGTACAGCGCCGAGGTCGCTGGCAGTCGCAGTTGGTCTAACCCTCCTGGCGGTGACGCTCGCCGCAAGCGCTTCATGGCACAGGCCCACAAGGCCGTGACTCCGCCTGTCCTTCAATGACGGGGACTTCGAGCGGCGATGCTGATTCAGCTGGCCGCACGTCGTTGTCTAAGCCGCTGTTTGTCGAATGGTGGATCGGCGGCGATCGATCTGTTGCTGGCACGGGAAGTGTCACCCCTTAGTAAGTTACTGTCAATCCGACAAAAAGCTACGGTCGTTTCATGACTGACGACCGGTGGGAGCCGCCGAGCGTTCTACTCGCGGTCGACCTGGTGATCTTGACTTTGCGCGACGCCCGCCTGCACGTCCTACTCGTCGAACGCGGTGTGGATCCTTATCGGGGAGCCTTTGCCCTGCCGGGCGGCTTCCTGCGCGACGAGGGTGAGGCCATCGAAGCGGCGGCACGCCGGGAGTTGGCAGAGGAGGCCGGCCTAGCCGACGTCCACCTGGAGATGATCGGCGTGTACGGCGACCCAGGGCGCGACCCCCGCGGCAGGGTGGTCTCGGTCGCTCACCTGGCCATCGCGCCCTGGTTGCCGGACCCGATCGCCGGTACGGATGCGGCCAGCGCCTGCTGGACGCCGGTTGAGGACGTCCTGTCCGCCTCCGCATACGTGAAACTGGCATTCGACCATCGGCGGATCCTTGCCGACGGAGTCGAACGGGCCCGGACCAAGCTCGAGCACACGTCACTCGCCACGGCCTTCTGCGGCAAGACCTTCACCATCTCCGAACTCCAGCAGGTCTACGAGGCGGTATGGGGAGTCCGGCTCGATCCTCGTAACTTCTATCGCAAGGTCCAGAGCGCCCGCGGCTTCATCGTCGCGGCCGGCCCGATGCGGCGTCCACAGAACGGCCGCCCCGCCCGGCTCTTCAAGGCTGGGCCGGTTCAGGCCTTGTATCCGCCCATGGTCCGCTCCACTCAGCCTGGACACGAAGTCCTCGGCGGTCACGCTGCTGAAATCGCGCCCGAAGGAGGCGAGCTCGCATGAACGAGCGTCCTGTCGTGATCCTTACCGCGATGGATCTGGAATATCGGGCCGTCCGCAAGCACCTGGCTGGGCTGCGGACGCATCACCACCGCGCCGGCACCTTGTTCGAGGTGGGCCACCTGGCAGACGGCGATTGCCAAGTGGTCCTGGGTCTGGTGGGCAAGGGCAACCACCCCGCCGCTGTGCTCGCCGAACGGGCGATCAGCGAGTTCGATCCCCTCGCGTTGCTGTTCGTCGGGGTAGCCGGCGCTCTGTGGCCGCAAGTCGGCCTGGGCGATGTGGTGGTCGCAACCCACGTCTACGCCTACCACGGGGGCACCAGCGAGGACGACGGGTTCAAGGCCCGTCCCCGCGTCTGGGAGATTTCGCACGAGGTGGCGCAGGTGGCGCATCACCTTGATCGCAGCGGCGCCTGGACTCGGCGCCTGCCCGATGGTGCGGACATTCCAAAAGTGCGGTTCGGGCCAATCGCGGCCGGTGAGGTCGTGCAGGACTCCGCGATCTCCATACATGCCCAATGGGTTCGCCAGACGTACAACGACGCTCTGGCGATCGAGATGGAGGCCGCCGGTGTTGCGCAGGCTGCCCACTTCAACAGGTCGTTGCCGATGATCGTGGTTCGTGGTGTCAGCGACCGAGCCGACGGCACCAAGGTCACCACCGATGGCGCGAACTGGCAGCCGCGGGCGGTCGTCGCCGCCGCGGCCTACGCCACCGCCCTCGCCGCGGAACTTGCCAAGCAGCCACATCACAAGTGGCGCACTGCCTCGTTGAGAAAGGCGGAGGACAAGGGGATGTCAGACGGTGTACGGAACGTCGCCCGCGACCATGCGCGGGTGGGAGTGCAAGCGGGCGCCATCTACGGCAATGTCTCGGTGGGACAGCCGCCCGCGCTCACCGCCGATGCGCGGGCGCTCCTCACCGAACTCCGTGACGAGCTCGCGCGGGCACGGACCTCAGGGACGGTTGACGAGGACACGTTCGCCGCAGCCGAGGAAGAGCTCAGCGTCGCCGCCGATTCTCTGTCGAGAGACAGCGAACAGGGCAGACACCGCGCGATGATCGCGCTCAGAAAACTGCGCGGCTTGCTGATGGACCTGGCCGAGCTGGCTTCCAAGGTGACAGCCATCATCACCGCGATCAGAGGCGCCTCATGAGCAGTGCTGGCGCCGGTGCGACCAATATCGCGGACGGCTCTGCCACGGTCGGTATTCAGGCCGAGACCGTGCATGGCGACGTCCATGTGTACCAGGTGCCGCCGGGCGCCTCTCCCGAGGAGAGGTTCGAGGTGGGTCTGCGCTGCTTGAGCGGCGGCATGTCAGGAAAGGCGAGAAAGCACATCGGCGAGGCCGTCATGGACGGCTACGTCACCAGCCGTTCCTGTTTCTACGTGCTGCTCGCCCTGCTGAGCGGGCGGACGCTTCAGCAGGTGCCGAAGGAGGACCTCGCCCCTCTCGCCATCGCGCAGCAGAAGCTCACCGGCAACGTCGAGGATGAGTGGACCCACGCGATCAAGGTGATCAACCGCCTCCTGGCCTCGCTTCAGGAGCGTGACGTGGATTTCTCCGCCATCGAGGAACGACTCAGCGAGCTGAAAGATGACCGGCGCAACGAGATCGTCCGTCATCTCGAGATGTTCTTGCACGGCTCGATCAGGGACGCGATGTGGGTGCGTGCCCTGGATGCCGCCAAGCGGGATCGATGCGACCGAGGGCGTCTGGAACGGGTCTGGAAGTTCTTCCAGCCGGAGCCGATCGGGCCACGGGTACGGCTGCCGCGTCCGCCTGACACCACGATCGGCACCTGGATGTCGTCCATGACGACCACGGCCATCACGCTGGCCGCCATCGGTCATATCGGCGTCCACGCGTGGCGGTATTCTTGGCCGGCGGCCACTCTCGCTCTGGCGCTCGTCACCGCCGGCTCGTACGCCTGCGGCCGCGAGGGTGTGGAGTGGCGCTTCCGGGCCGAACGCCTGCGGGCCAAGGACAGCGAGCGACAGGCCGTGCGGAAACCGCCGCCAGAGGGCTTCGCGAGCCGGATTGACCGGCAGTTCGCCGAGTATTTCGCACGGTACGTACCGCGTAACACGGACAGAGGGGAGTGGCTGGCACAGACGGCCGGTGTTCGCCAAGCATTACGGGATGAGGTCGTCGAGCTGTACCGGGAGAGCAGGGTCGACGCCAAACGGGTCGCATGGCTCGTCCGATACCTCGTCAGCGACGTGAAGGACCGCTGGCAGAGGGGCGAACTGTGGGAGTACCGCGACCGGCTCAAAGTCCCTGCGTCCATGAAGGCTTGCTTCGCTCTCGGTGTCGTGGCCCTCGGGATAGGTGTGACCTGGCTGGTTTGGGGCGGGCTGAACATCGCGCCGCTCAGCGTCGTGGGGGCCGCGATCACCGCCTCGGCGGCAGGCAGGTTCGCCGCACGCGGTTGGTTGCACATCGTCCTGAAGCGCAAGAGGTACGCCGCCGACCAGGAAGAAGCCGATCGGCTGCTGGAGGGTCGCCGGGCAGCCTTCATGCGATGGAGGCGCAAGCTCTCCGACAAGCCGGACGACCGGGAGATGGCGCGCTGGCTCGACTGCGACCGCAAGGCGCTGACAGAGGAGGCGATGCAGCACTACAAGCTGAAACCACACGACGTTATCGCCCATGCCTTCATCGAAGCCCCGTCGACTCCCTACAAACGGGCACACGTCCCAAAAGGGCCCTGGCGTTATTCCAGATACGAGATCCTCGTCTTCCTGCTCACCGCCGACGGCGTCCGGCAGATGACCGTCGATCTCGACTTCGAAAAGGCCATTTTTCACAACCGGAGAAGAATCAACTACCGTTACGACGCCGTCGCTGCGGTGCAGGCCGCGGAGGCTGATGACGGCCACAGAACGTTCGAACTGACGCTGGTCAACGGCCATCCGATCACGGTCCAAGTGACCGGACCTCCGCCAAAGTCCGAGGCTGGTGCGGAGGACGACGCGCGCACCGTGTCACAAGCGACGCTCGACACCGCAGGACTTGGAAACACCCTGCACGTTCTCGAAGGTGTCGCTGCCGAAGGAAAGGAATGGATCAACCATGAACGAGAGCGAGAGCAAGATCGGTTAGTCGACATTATGCTCACCATGCATGGTGAGATCGGCTAGACATATGGGTGAGCCAAGCGACCCGAAGACACCTCTTACCGCGTCTTCGAAGGGGGTGAAGTCGCTGACGGCGTTCTGATCAGCGAAATCTCCCCCGGCGGAAAGTGTAATATTTCCGGACAGTCCTGGTATCGACCTGGTCACATGCTCGACCTTCCGGGCTTGAACTCCGGGGGTGTGCGTCAACGAGCGACGAGGAAAAGCCGTTTCCTTCCCTCCATCACGAACATCCTCCTGCTCTTAGCTTCGGGTCTCCCTCATGGAAGTCGTAGGCTAGGGCCAGAATGGCCGAACACACGAAAGCGGGATAGAAAAGTGAGGCCTTCCCTGCTTTCGTGTCGCTCCACGCCACTACCTCGCCGGGTTGCTTGCCCGCCGCTCGCCGTGCAACCCGGACCTCGAGGCTGCCGTGACCGCGCTGACGGGAACCCCTGAGATGTTCGAGGTGTGCTGGGATGCCGTCGCTCTGTTGACCGCGGTGGTGTCGTCGAAGAGTGTCGAGACCAGGGCGGGATTTCGGCGGCGGTCGAGGATGGACAGCGCGACCATGACGTGTGGACGCTCTGCGGGAGTGGCCGTATCGAGAGCGGCTTGATTCAAATCCGCAAGCACCGCGTTCGTGTAGCCGATGACTTCTCGGTATGAGCTCACAAGAGCTCGTATCCCGGATGCTCCCACCTGGCCGTTCACGGCAGCGGTGGTTCTCGACATCGCCTGCATTGCTTCGATCTGGCCGGGGGCGGTGACCTGCGCCAGATCACGATGGCCGAGTACGGCGAGGGCTTCTACGGCGTGCCGGACGGAAAGCAGGATCTGCGACATGTCCGCAGTCGTCGGCGCCAGCTCGGCGGGGGACTTCAGCGTCGGCAGGTTCCGCAGCTCGAAAGTCCACTCCGGGTTGGTCGAGATGAGACGGCCCAGGCGGATAGTCATCTGATCGAGGTGATCCGCAGCGCCTGGACGCCGCTGGTCGAATAGGAGCCGCTGCCAGCGGTGCCGTACGGCCTGCCAGCGGTCGAGCACGCGGTGAAGACCTTCCGCGGACAGGCGTAGCGTGCGGCGGACAAGCAGTTCACGGGCGGGATGCAGTTCGGTGTGCCGCCGGGTCAGCATTGTGACGGCCTGGTAGGCGCAGTGAAGGGCCACGACAGCGGCGGTGGCGTTGCGTCGGCAGTCCGCGGACGACAGCTGTCCTCCCGCCTCGGGCTGGGCCGTGCGTATGCCCTCGGCGTTCGTGATGATCCCGGCGCAGAGCTGCTCGACCGAAGCGATCGCAGGTAGCGTCGACGGCGGCGGAGCCGTCCTGAGGGGGACGGCGGCCAGCGTCTCGGTGGCTCCCGGCGCCGTCACTCGGAAGGCGATGTCACCCGCGGTCTGCAGGGCGGTGACCAACCGGTCGAGCCGTACGCTGTCCAGACCCGCCCTGCGCACTTCGGCTCGGGCCGCCTTCATGACTCGGCCAAGGAGCTGTGCCTGGCGTGCCACGACGTCCAGCACCGCGTGCCGGACGCCCATGTCCTCGATAGCGTTCGCCCAGTCCGATCGCGGGTTGTAGTGCGTCTTCAGCAGGTCATGGCCGGTGCCGAGGGCGAGCGCGGCGCCGGCAACATGGACCGGGACGGGATGCGCGGTGTTGCGATTCCGGCCGGCGAGTTGCCGGTCGAGGTCGCGCAGGATCACGTCGGCTTCCTGAATCAGGACGCGCGGATGGTTCACCCGGTTCCACAGATGAGACAGCCGCTCGTGCGCGGGGGCGCGTTCGGGCGCGAGATCGTCCAAGTATCGGAGCAGGACCGTCGTCATCCGGTGCGCCGGCTCGATCGTTGCGATGGCGGCGACACCGGAAACGGAGCGCTCAGCGCAATAGACGGCGGTGTTCATCTGCTCGGACGCCTCACGCAGGAAGTCGCCGAAGACCGTTGTCATGGCGGCTCACTCGCCCAGAACAAGCTGGATGCGGGTGCCGCAGCGTGAGGCGGTCAGCGCGGCAAGCCGGGCGTCCGGGGTCTTCAGATCGAGAGCCCTTTCGGCCATCACCTCGCGGAGAAGCCCGCCCAGTGCAGCCATGGCCTCTGTGACTGCAGACCGGTCGTCGGCGTCCTTGAAGACCAGCGGCATGTCGTACGCCGTGGCGGGAACCGACCTCAGCGCGGACGCGCCCTCGAACGCGGCGCTTCCGGCCGAAACCCATGCGGGAAACTCCTCTGGGGCGCTCGCGCCTTCCATGGCCCGGGCTGCCTCTGACGCGACCAGGAACGCGTGCAGAGCGGTGTCGACGTCGCGCCATGCCTCCAGCTCGGCGTGCGCCTTGGACAGCTCATCGATCAGGGACACGAGACCTCCTAGTGATTCAGACATGACTGTCGAGCTCGGGCTCATCCGCCGGACCATCCGAAGCGGATTCTGTGGAAGGCCCCCACCAGCCAGGTGGGGCGGGGTCGACGTTGGCCAGATGGGGTTCGAGGTGTTCGTCCTCGCTGCACTGATAGAAGGGGCCGCGGGCACCGAGCAGGATGGGCAGCTGGTGGTCGAGGTGGTCGCGGTACCACACGCCCATGCCGGTGCCGGCTTCCAAGCGCAGCGCCTCCCACGCGTGCCACAGCGCCGTGAGCCGCGAGATGGCCTCGGCGTGCCTCCACCACTGGGCGCACCAACGGAACTCCCCGCCGAGCGTCCGCCGGTACATGGGGACGAACCGCTCGGTCACCCATTCCTCGACCGTCTCGTAGACCGGTTCGGTCATCGTGCCGCCCCTTCCGCGATGAGCCGCTCGAGCCGGTCACGGCAGGCCTGGATCCGGTCGGCGTCGCGACTCTCGTACCAGGGGAGCAGTGAGATCAGGGCGGGACGTCCGCCGGTGGCCAGCAGCAGTGCGGTGCCCGGCGGTAGCGCGCGGATGGCGGCGGGTTCGAGGATGTCCTGCCGGCGCAGCGAGATCTGCTCCGACGCTCGGCCGTCGGCATACGAGACGGAACGGACGGGCACGTCGTGCTGGCCGACGAGCGTGGCGAGGTCGCGAGCCAGGCGCGGGGAGTCGACACCGGCACCGATGACCTTGCGGGTCGCCGCGCCCCACATGGCGGCCATGCCCGCCTCACCCCATACAGTGACGCCCTGCTCGTACGACTGGAGGATCGTCACCGGAACAATGCCGCGCGAGCCGAGGTGGCTGTACAGCTCGGGCAGGTCGGCGATCCGGCAGATGTTAGCCGCTTCGTCGAGGGAGACGACCATCGGCGGGTCGAGCCTGCCGCCCATGCGCTCGGCCCGGCGTTCGGCGGCCCGCATCGCGGTGTCGGTGAGCGCGGCGATGAGCGGCGCGGCAGCCGAGCGCGACTTCGACAACAGGTAGAGGGTGTCGGTTCCGGCGGCGAAGGCCTTCGGGTCGAAGACCGGGAGGGTCGACGGTGTGACCCAGGAGATGATCGCTTCGTCGCGCAACGCTTTGGCTGCGGTACGAGCCGTCTGGTAGATGCCGTCGCGTGTCTCGACCGCGCCGTTCTGCGCGCCGCGCAGCGACGAGGCGAGCAGGGAGAAGCCCGCAGCCTCCAGCAGTTCGACCGGCGTGGGTACGGCAGGCGTATCGAGCCATTTGGCCACATCGCGCATCGTGCGCCCGGAGGACGCGGCGGCGAGGAACAGCGCGCACAGCAGGTCCTGCGCGGCGGGTCCCCACAGGTCGCGCTTGGTGCCGTCGTCGACGGTGAGGACGAAGTGCCCGGCCAGCCGGTGAGCGTCCTCCACGGTCGCGAGCCCGCGCAGCGGATCCCACCACCAAGTTTGCGGCTGATAGGTGATGTGCTGCGGGTCGAACAGCCACACCGTCCCTTCGGCGGTGCGAAGGGTGGCGGTCGCCGCCCACAGATCGGACTTGTTCGACGTCGCGATGACCGGTCCCGGCGCCGAGAGCACGTAAGGAATGCTCAGGCAGGTCGTCTTGCCCGACCTGGGGGCCATGAAGGCCACGATGGTGTCCTCCCAGGAGGCGTACAACGTGGGCCCGCTGCGCATCAGGTCGCCGAGCGCCAGCCCGATGTCGCAGGGCATCACCGGCTCGCGCAAGGAGGGACGCAGCTCGCGGGCCTTCTTCTCCGCCGCTTCCGGCTTCAGCGCAGCGAGCCCGGGATTGTCGGCGAGGGCGGCCACCGGATCCACGGGATCGGGGAGCCGTCCGATGACGAACCACCAGCCGGCCACGACAAGGGCGAGCGCGGCTGTGACGAAGACGGCGGCAACGACGACAACGGCGAGCGTAGGGGTGCCGGGCCAGGCGGAAGCCGTACGGCCTTCGAGCACACGCCACGCGAAGCCGGTGCCGAACGCGCGGACCCTCCCACCGAACAGACTGGCCGCGACGTGGGCCGCAATCCAGATGAGACCGAAGAACGCAACGACACCCCACCCCGTGAAGAGCGCCACCCATGCTCCGGTTGCGCCGTGCGGGGTGAACCCGGTGCGCGGTCCCACCGCCCTCGTCATCGGATCGCCTGGTCGGTGTCGTAGAGCTCGTGTTCGACGCCGACGAGCGCGAGCTCGACCGGGATGCCGAGCCGGTCGCCGGTCTTGATGAGGTACTTGCCGCGCCCCGGGTGCCGGGCTCCTGGCTGCCAGGAGTCCGGTGCCGACCAGGAGGCGACCAGCTCCTGCTCCGGCCCGGTCAGGCGGGTGATCTCGCTGACGCGGGCCAGCTCGCGCGGGGGCAGCCCGGCCAGCACGGTGATGGCGCTGCGGTCGATGAAGCCGCGGGCCTTGGCCCGGTCCTCCTCGGTCGGAAGCGCCTCCAGGTCGGCGAGCGAGTGCGTGATCATGATGGAGGCCATGCCCTTGGCGCGGTTGAGCCGGGTCAGGCTGTCGGCGTACTCGACCAGGCCCGGTGCCCCGCGCAGTGCCCGCCACAGCTCGTCCATCACCGCCAGGTAGGAGTGGCCGGTGGTGCCGTCGACCATGGCGAAGCCGTACGCCCAGGTGCACAGCATGGCGGCGGTCAGCAGCTTGTCGCCGGCCGCGCCGACGCGGGAGATGTCCACGGAGACCGCGGGCGCGGTCAGGTCAATGGGGTGAGTGGTCGGCCCGTCGAAGACGCCGGCAAGCGAACCGGTGCAGAGCAGTTCGAGGGTGAAGACGAGGTCGCTGACCCGCTCGCGGTACCGCTCCGGGTCGTCGGTCCGCGCGGCCGATCGCAGCGCTTCGGGGCCTTCTTCGAGTACGGCGAGCACATCAGGCACGGTCGGTGCGGTGAGTCGTTCGTCGAGCAGATCGATAGCCCGGCCGAGAATGACCTCTTCGGCGTTGCCGACCGGCGCCTCGCGGATGAGCGTGCACAGCGCCATCAGCAGCGAGAGCCGCCGTCCGCGCAGCTCCCAGCGCGTACGTTCGGCTTCGGCCCCGCGCTGGGTCCGTACGGCGGCGCCGAGCGGGCCTGCGTCGAGAGGGTTGATGCGGTCGAGGCCGCGACCGACGCGGATGACCTGCCCGCCGACGTGCTCGACGAGCATCGTGTAGTCGGGCTTGGTGTCGCCGAGGATGAGCGCGGTGGAGCCGGACGCGATGGCTCCGACGATGAGGCGTTTGACCAGGGTCGACTTGCCGGTCCCCGGCTGACCGAGGACGAACACGCCCGGGTTGGTGACCAGCCCGGCGCGCAGCCAGGCCAGCGGGTCGAGACACACGACCTCCCCGAACAGCTGATGGCGGCCGATCGGTGTGCCGACGGCGGGGGAGCCCGAGCCGGCCACGAACGGGAACAGCCCGCACACCTGTGCCGTGGTCGCCTGAAACTCCGCGCCGGCCTCGACGTGCACGACGCATCCGCCGTACGGCTCTCGCCAGCCGCGCGCGGGAGTCTTCACCATGACCTCCTGGTCAGCTCGGCCGGGCAGACGCCGCAGGGCAAGGTGGTGGCGAATCCGGCGGACTGGCTGCCCCACAGCCGGCGAAGCCGAATCCGGGAGGCTTCTGCGGCGGCCTCGGTGACCGCGACGGCCTGGGCCAGGTCCTCTTCGTGAGTGACCGTGGTGGTGACGTACAGCGTCACGAGCGTGACCCCGGCCCCGGTGGCTTCCTCGGCGGCGGCCTGCCGGGCGCGGGCCTGGTCGTAGGCGTCGCGGGCGGTCTCGTCCCGCCCGGTCCGGCGGCGGTACTGCTCACGGAACGCGGCGGCATTGACCTCGTCTTCGAGCACCCGCGTGGCTTCGGCGGCGGGCAGCGGGCGATATTGCAGACTGACCCGCTTCGGGTATGGACCCGGAGCGACCAGCCGACTGAGCACGTCGGCGGGCACGTTCTGGCGCGGCGCCTCGTGCCAGGCCCAGCTCACGCTGATGCCACTGTCGTGCCGGTAGCGATCCGGGTGCTCCTCGGCACCGACCGGACCGGCGTCCGCCCACGTCAGCTCGTCGGCGCGGGCGGTGTCGGCTCTGGCCGCGGGATCGTAGGCGGCGCGGACGATCCCGGCCAGCTCGGGTGCGGTTGCCCGGCCGGTGACGGTGACGCCGCACGATCCGAGCGCGGAGGCCAGCGCCTCCGTGGTGCGGCCGAGCTCGCCGATCGCCGTGCTCATGTCGCCCTGTCCGGCGGGGGAGCGGGCCGGGTCGAAGGTCACGCTCACGTAGGTGTTCACGCGGGCGGCCGTACGCGGTGCCGTACTGACCAGTTGCCGCATGAGCAGGGCCGCCGCCTCAGGAGCCGTGGAAGACAGCGCGTGACCGACGGCGTCGGCGAGCGCGGATCCGGGCTCGGGTGCGGTCTCGACGGTGACCGTGACCCAGCGGACGGCCGGCATGTGCCCGAGCGAGGCCAGCCAGGCACCCCAGTTGGCCACCCAGGCGTCGGCATCCGACCGCTCCGCCAGCCAGGTCGAGGCGGGCGATACCTTCAGCGTCGCGGTGAACAGCCCGGCGCGGCGGTCCCACACGATGCCATACGGCTGGCCGAAGGCGTCCTCGGCTGACATCAGCCGGGTCGCGGCCAGAACTCCGGGGAGCTGGAAGGCGCGCGGGTGAGCGACGACGACCCCGGCGCGGTAGCGGGTGTGACCGCGGGCCTTGCCGTACGACCAGCGGATCCGACGCGTGATGAGGTGGGCGACGGGAACGCCGCTGACCTGGATCAGCACCAGCGCTCCTGCCAGGGCAGCGGGCGGCCCGGTGTAGAGCGCGGCACGGAGGTCCACGGACACGGTGAGGACCAGTGCGGTGAGCGCGCCCAGCGCGACGAACGTCCCGGTCGTGCCGAGACCGAGCAGGCCGAGACCGCGCCGCCGGCGCCAGCCTCCGTAGGTACGGATGTCCGTCATCGCTGGTGGTCCTCTCGCATGGAGTTCGCCGCGGACTTCGCACCGGATGCCACGCCACTCGCCGCGGTCGCCGCCGCAGCGGCGGCCGGTCCCGCCGCTTTGGCTCCTGCTCCTGCCGCCGTCGAGCCCGCGGTGGCCGCCCCGGACGACGAAGGGGCGCCAGTTGACGCTCGTGTGCCCCCGAGCTGAGATGACAAGTAATCGGCGTGGCTGCTCGCGCCTGTGGGGGAGGAGGACGAAGACGAGTTACGGAAGGAGCTGAGGGCGACGGCTCCGGCGACGCTCGCACCGAGAATGCCGCCACCTCCACCGGCGGTTGCCAGCGAGCCCGTCGTCCAGGTGAAGAACTTCATCAGCACCGGCATGGCGATCAGCGACAGGAGCATCATCGCGAACCCCATGAGGATGGTCCGTACGTCCTTGCCTTCGCCGACCATGGTGAACGTCGTGGCGAACACGGCGGCGACGGCGGGCTTGTAGAAGATCAGGGCGAGCATCCAGCCGGTCACCTTGCGGAACCACGGCTTGGTCATCACGGTCATCGACCCGGCGGCGGCCAAGGGGAGAAGGCCGGCGAGCACGACCAGGGCCGCCTCGCGGAACAGCATGAGCACGGCCTGCACCACGCCGATCAAGATGGCGACGATCCCCAGCACGATCACCACACCGGGTGCCGCGCCGGTCAGGGCCAGAATTTTCGTGAGGCGCCGACCGAAGTCGTCGTGGGAGACGGTGTCGAGAACCCAGGTGGACCAGGCGTCGCCGGCTTTGACGAGCATCGAAGCGGTCATCACGCCGATGGTCGAGGTCGCCGCGATGACGACCAGGCCGGAGCCGACGTCGACCAGCGGGCTGCCCTTGCGGGTCAACGCCATCTTGCCGCCCGCACTGAGCACGCCGAGCACGGCGACCGCGATCGCGATCGGCAACGTCCATTCGCGCAAACGGTCCACGGCTGATTCGGTGGCGAGGTCGGGCGAGGGAACCCTGACCCACCAGGAGATGCTGTTGCCGACCACCCACGCCACGCCGTCCTGGATGGCTTTGGCGATCTCACCCAGCACGCCGTTGGCGGCCCCGGCGGCCACCTTGCCGGCGACGTACTCGGTCACCGAACAGCTTGGAGAAAGCAGGCTTTCGCACGGCATGGCTGGTCACTCCTCGAAGCGGGTGTAGCCGTCGAGAGACTTGAGCTCCGTCGCGGCATTGCCCCAGTCGCCGTCCAGCGGCGCGACCACGCGCCAGTCGCCGTCCCGCCAGACGACCTGGATGCGGGTGGTGGCTCGGACCGTGGTGCCACGTGGGTCCGGGCCGGCGCTGACGATGTCGACGGTGGCGGCGTCGGTGGCATAGGACTCCCAGCGGTAGGCCTCCTCGTCCACGTAGGCCTTCCCGAGCGGACTGCCTTGGGGGAGCCCGGCTTCCTGCCTGCTCTCTTCGTATGTGGTCCGCGTCTGCTCCAAGAGACGACCTGCGTCCGGACCGACTACCTGCTCCGTGATTGTGGGCTCGAACACGGTCGGACCCCACTGCGAGTTCGCCCGAATGCCGATGTGCAGTGCGGCGAGCAGCGCACCGTCCCGGGTGTGGGAGAAGCCCTTGGCGCGGTCATGGTCAAGCACGCGTGGGCCGTCGAGGTCCGACAGCGGCAGCCGTACTCCATGGAAGTCCTGCCAAGTGATGCGCGCCTGGCGAGCCGGGGAAGCCGGGGTTGTCGACGTGCCGCAGGCGCACGCCGTCAGCAGCACCAGGACGAGGACGGGTGCCTTCATCGGAGAAACATCCCGACGATGCCGGAGGCGGTCGCGGCCAAACTCAGCCCGCCGAGCACCCAGGGGATGCCGGATGCGCCGTCGGCGGCGAAGGAGGAGCGGTTCTTGCGGCCGATCGCCATCTGCGCGCCGCAGATGAGCAGGCCGGCGACGCCAGCGACGATGACGCCCCACTTCCCCCAGCCGAGGATGGTCGTGATCGGCCTCTCTAGGCCCGGCGGTGCGATCGGCGCCGGATTCGGCACCGGCCCCGCCTGAAGCATGTCGGCAACTGCGCTGACCAGCATGGATTGCCCTCCCTTTGCTGACATGGGGTCGATGGATTGTCGCAATCGGTAGCGTGACTGTCACGCTCCGTGGGTATTCCAGAGCGCAAGCAGTCTCAAACGGCTGCATCCGTCTTCAGGTATTCACAAGACGTGCTGTCGCAGTCGCGTGGGGGAAACTGAACGGTGACCGCTGACCACGAGGAGTGACCATGAGCGATCCGCTTGGCCGTGACCCGGACGTGCTGACCACCAAGGAGCTGGCCGCCAAGCTCGGGCTGTCGGCGCAGACTGTTCGCCGCATGGCCAGCGCCGGCCAGATCCCGGCGCTGCGGACCGGCAAGGACTATCGCTACTCGTGGAACGCGGTCCTCGACGTGCTGCGACAGCCCCATCCGATAGCGGGGGGCAGTGGGAATGACGAGAGCAGGCCGGGTGCCGGACGACTGGCGACGCAGCAGGCTCGGGACCGAGCTGCGCGGGAGTTGTGACACCGGCCGGTCTCGATGACCGTGCGGCTGCTCGTGGCGGCCGCCGGTCTGCTCATCGCGATACCGCTCGGGCTGATCCTGGCGTTCACCGCCCTGAGCGGCTCCGTTGGCTGCGGTCAGGGACAGGACGGTGACATCCCGCCGAACTACCTACGGCTGTATCAGGAGGCCGGGCAGAGGTACGGCATCCCCTGGCAAGTGCTCGCGGGGATCGGTAAGGCCGAAAGCGACCACGGGCGCGGTACCGGCGTCGGTACCCGGGATGGTGCGAACCGCGCCGGCGCGATGGGGCCCATGCAGTTCCTCGGTTCGACCTGGGCGGCGTACGGCGTGGACGGGAACGGCGACGGGCGGACCGACGTCTACGACCCGGCCGACGCGATCCCGTCGGCGGCGAAGTACCTGAAGGCGAGCGGAGCGCCGGCGGACATGTACCGGGCCATTTGGCGCTACAACCACGCCGACTGGTACGTCCGCCGGGTCCTCGACTTCGCCCGCGGTTACTCTTCGGGCTCGGCTGGCGTGGGGGAGGAGCTGTGCGCGCTTCCTTTGGCGCCGACTGCCGTGGCCGGCCGTGTCCTCGCCTACGCGCGGATGCAGCTTGGCAAGCCGTACGCCTGGGGAGCTGAGGGGCCCGGCGCGTTCGACTGCTCGGGGCTGACCATGCGCGCCTATCAGTACGCGGGGATCCTGCTGCCGCGCGTCGCCGCCGACCAGTGGCGCCAGGGGCCCGCTGTCACTCGCGGCCAGGAGCAGCCAGGCGACCTGGTCTTCATGCACCCGGGAGCCGGCGGGCCCGGGCATGTCGGGATCGTCGTCGCTCCCGGCCAGATGATCCATGCGCCGCACACCGGAGACGTCGTGCGCTACGCGTCCTATTCGGCTCGTTCTGATGTGGTCGGGTTCACCCGGCCGGCAAGCTTGATGGAGAAGAAATGAAGGGCCTCACCCTGGCCGAGCTGCAGCAATTGCCTGCGACGGTCGACCTGCTCACCGCCGCCCGGGCTCGTGGGCTTGGGCGGACCAAGGCGTACGAGCTGGCCAAGAAGGGCGAGTTCCCCTGTCGCATCATCCGCGTCGGCGTCGCCTATCTCGTCCCAACCGCCGAACTGCTCAGGCTCCTTGGAGTGGAGCCGCAGCCCGGGAGTAACCCTTGATCTTACACAAGAGTTGATGCCGGAGGGGGATTTGAACCAAATCACTATGCGCGGATCGTTGCCGCTGACCTTTCCCTCGACGAGGAGGCCTGAGCAGCGATGGCTGGGGACCTCGTTGCTGTGTGCCGAATCCAGCGGATGACGATCGCCGGTGTGTTTTCTGCTGGCGCTGATCGTGGCAGTCGTCTCGTTCAGGCCATGCACAAACTCTGCCCGCGGCACGAGGAGGACCAGTTGGCGGCGGTGTTCATCCCGATCCTGCGCAGTAGCTCATACCGTTTCTGGCGTTGCCTACTACCGATCGAGTTGACGTAGATGTGTGCCTCGTCCACGATAATGAGGTCAGGACATGTACGGGCGAATAGATTCCAGCGCCGTTCCTGCTGGATGAATTCCGTCGAGACAATGGTAAACGGGTGCCGTTCGAAGATTGAGTCGTTTCCCGCTGCCCTCTGTAGGCGCGCCGCAGTAGAGGGCAGAACCAGCTCTGCATCTATAGCGAACTTCTTCGCCAGTTCATCTCTCCATTGCTCGACCAGTGCCGGTGGGCATATCACCGAAAGTCCTTGTGCGTCCCCTCGCGCGAGTAATTCCTTGGCGATGAGCCCAGCTTCAACTGTTTTTCCAATACCGAAATCGTCAGCGATAAGGAGGCGTACCGTCTGCTGGCGCAGGGCAAGAATCAGGGGGGCGAGTTGGTACCGTCGTGGGGTAACGGTAATCGCGCAGAGCGACAGCAGTGGCCCGGCGCTTGCTGCGGGACCCAACCGCAATGCGGTGCGCAACATTGATGCGGCGCGGTGGTCACCGATGGCGCCCGGCACGGGCACCGGCGGCAGGAACTTCGCGGGGAGGACCTCGTCCCGGAACAGCCCAGTTACAAACGCGCCGTCACCATTTATAGGGCGGGCCACCACGAGGTCAGCTGTGCTCTCTGGCAGCACTACCCAATGACGGCCACGAGCTCGCACCAGCGCTCCGGGTAGATAGTCCTGTATCAGGTCGTCCCGTAGGGGAGGGCCTGTCATCGGGCTCTCCGTTTAGGGTTGAAAATGATGGTCAACCTTCCCACACGTTGCTCCCAAATGTCGTAGCGGAACACCAGCCAGCCTCGGTCCTTCGCCTGTTCGTACCCTAGCTTCAGCTCCCCTGATTTGTGATTCGTATCGTGAACGAACACCGCCAAGTCGCTCTCACACATGATGGCACCGCCTGTACTGATCGCGGGTGGTTCTGCTTCGCTCAACCAGGTAAAGCATCTCGCAGCATGTTCGGTGATAGTTCTTGGCCGTAGCATCCTCGACCGCCATGATGTCGGTGACTCGGATACGCCGACTGCGCAATTTGCGGTGACTCATAGGCGGCGCGTCCACGTGTACAACTGGCCGCAATGGGCCATATTGATACAGCATGTAGAGGTCGTCTGGATGCGGCGCGAGGACTACGCTGCAGTAGGCGTTGGTCGATCCTGTCGCCGACACTGTTGTGGGAGGTCGTTGATTCTCTGAGTGGATTCCGGTGTAAGCGGCCACCGCTCTCGATGCCTCAGCCGTGCCACGCTATCCTCCCTCCAGGCGTCCGAGACTCCGCCGCCAGATTGGCCACTATGCGACTTACCTGCGACAGAAGCACCTCAGGCGCTTCATTGAGGTCGAGTGCGTGACAGACGATTTCTATCCCCGCATGCCGTACCACGTGAGAGGCTGCATTGACGTTCCCTTTGGCGTAGATCAGATGGCCGCGTGGCAGCCGCAGCGCGGTGCAGTAAGCCAGCATCTGATAGAGGTCCGCGTCCGGGTAGCCGGCCGGTTTCTCTCGTTTGTACTTGGCGTCAACCACGGCCGAGGGGCAACCGCTCAGCTCCCACACCAGGTCGGGCCGCATCCGTACGGCCAATGCCTCGTCCAGGTGGCAGTTGTACTGGGGGTACGCGGCTCCGCCGTACCTGGCGTGGAGTTCCTCCGAGACGGCCACGGTCACGAAGTCCTCGAAGATCTTCGGTAGGTCGAAGAGGAAGCCGTTGGCGGCCAGCGCGCCGGGGGAGTGCTCCGGGGAGGTCGCCCGCCAGACGATTTCTGCCAGTCGCAGTGCCGTGTGATAGCGCGTGTTCAGTCGTGAGGCGTGCCAGTCCGGTAGCGTAGTCCCCCGGACCAGGGTGGTGACATCGGCCAGTCTGGCCCGCAGAGCGGCCAGCCGCCGCCGGGACTCTCCATCCACTCGCGGTACGGTCAGCAGCCGCGTGATGGCGGCCAGGAGGATCTGGTTCTCGGGGATGTCCACGGCGAAGTCGTCGTGGCGGATCTCCATCGGGATCACGCGCCCATGGTGCCGCCGGAGCTGATCGCCTTCCCGGAGGCGCCCGCGGAGCACGTACGAGGTCTCCTCGATGGTGCGGTATCCCTGGAGCAGCCCTTGGCGCAGGGCGCGCTCGCTCTGTCGCCACAGGGCCTGTGCTACGGCTGGGAGCAGTCCGTCCCTGACGTCCAGGTGGACGGTCTCGTCCCGCCACCCTTTGGGATCGATCGCGTATCCGACTAGGAAGAGCAGCCGGTCGATCGGTAGTTTCGGTGTCACCCAGACCTCGACGTCGCCGATTAGCGCGACGCCGACCTTGCCGCGCGGAGTGATCTCCCATAGGTCCGGCTCGTACGGCGATGGCCGCGCGTCCACGACTCCGGAGCTTGCCAGCCGGCGTCCCTGCGAGGGTCTGAGCTGTTCCAGAGTGTGGCCGGTTTCGGCGACCTCGATTCTCATTCGGGCGCGGCCAGCCCTCGGCGGAGGGAGGCGAGGCGGTAGCGGTCGAGGACGCTGGGCGGGCTGCCGTAGTGGTGCTCGGCGAGTAACGGTAAGATCGCGGTCTCCCAGACGTCGGCCAATCCGTCCTCGCGCCGGTAGATGCCGGGCTTCATCAGGTACGACGGGCCGATCGCCAGGTCGTGGTCCTCGATGCGGGCGTTGAGCGCGTTCAGCACCTCGGGGGCGTCCAGGTTGTGCACGGCAGCCTCGTCATCCTTGCGGAGCCGCTCCAGCCAGCGGCCGAGCAGGCCTTTGACGGGATCGAGGCCCGGGTGCAGCTCGACGAAGCGGAACCGGCGGCGCATCGCCGCGTCCACCAGCGCGATCGATCGGTCGGTGGTGTTCATGGTGCCGATCACGAACACGTTCGGAGGCAACGTGAAGTCGGTCTCGCCCGAGTAGAGCAGGCCGATGGCGTCGTCACGGTATTCGAGCAAAAAGTACAGCTCGCCGAAGACCTTGGCCAGGTTCGCCCGGTTGATCTCATCGATGATCAGAATGTACGGGTCAGAGGGGTGCTGCTTGGCAGCCTCGACGAGCTGCCGGAATGGTCCTGGGCGTAGCTCGAAGGCGAGTCGCCCGTCCGTGCGCTGCACCGGGCGGAACCCCTCGAAGAAGTCCTCATAGGTGTAGGACGGATGAAACTGCACCAGCTTGATTGCGCTCGGTTCGGCGAGGCTTCCGGCGAGCTTCCGAGCGATGAAGGTCTTTCCCGTGCCGGGCGGACCGTACAGGATGAGCTGCTTGTTCTCCCAGAGGAGGTCGGCGAACCGCTGGAGTTGCACGCGGTCGACAAGAATTTCGTTGGCCAGATCCTGGCTGATTGCGGGAAAGGCCAGTTCCTTGGTCGGGTTGGACGCGGCGTCGCCGAGGTCGATGTCGAGGGCGGCCAGCAGTTCCTCGATCGCGCCGATGTTTTCGGTCAGCTCGACCACGTCCGACTGGCTGTGCAGCTTCGCCGGGAGCGGCTGAGGCAGGTTCGCGAACGGCACCGGAGCCGTGGGGTTGAGCCACTCGACGGATCGACGGAGGTTGGAGCGTTTGTCGGAGGAGGCGACGTACGCGGCATCCCCGGTGATCCGACCGACGTATGTTTTGCCCTGAGTGGTGGTGAGGACGTAGTCGCCGGGCCGCATCCGGTTGCAGAACGCGTCGAACTCAGCGAACTTCGCCTCGCGCACCGCGTAGGACTTGTGCTGATAGTTGTCCTCGACGATCGCCTTCAACTCGTCGCGGGCGACGGGGATGGGGATGTCCTGCAGGCTGGACGCGGCCAGAGAGGCGGACCCCTTGTGCAGCCAGATCGGCACCAGGTCGCGCCCATCCACCGATGACCCGCGCACCAGCCAGGCCCGCTGGATCTGCGACTCCGGATCAGCAGGTGGGAGCTGGGCCAGGCGTTCCCGAATTTCCCCGCCGGGCACACGGTCCTCGGCGGCCAGGCGCCCCTGATCGTCGAATGTCGCGCCTTCCGCTTTGAGCCGTCGTGCGATGTCGCCGCCCCGGTAGCGGAAGTGACGCATACCGTCGCTGGGCAGCGTGCCGTTCTCGTAAGCCACTCGGTACGCACCGGGGATGTCGACATGTGCGAGGAAATGGGAAAGCTGCTCTTCCGGAAGGCCGGTCGCCTCTGCGAGGTCCCGGTACGAGGTCCAGCTGCCTCCTGGGACCACACCAAGGGCATTAGCGAGCAACTGCTCGCTGCCCGACAGCGCCTTGTGCGCCTGGAGACGGTGCTTCCTGATCTCCTGGTAGCGACGCAGGAGTTCCGCAAAAAGTTCGGTTTCGGAATGCGTCTCCAGGGCATCGAGGCCAGGCTCGGTGAGCGCCCACTGGCCATCGCGCTTGGTGATCCAACCGACGGTGCCGGCGTCGCCGGTCCGCCAGCCGAGCATTACCTCCCAGCGAGGGCGGCCGTGGTCGTCGCGCTGGTCCTCATACGGAGTGAACTCGAACCGGCTCGCGATCGCCTCCGTGACCTGTCGCTTGGTCAGGGGTTCCGGGCTGTCCCGGAGCACCTCCATGGCGGTACGGAACATCGCCTCGATGCGAACGCTGTCAGCCACGATCGTTCTCCGAGGGGCCGGGCCTCTGCTGAGGGTGGCGGGGGCCTTGGCCGGGCGGGGGAGTGAGGACGGACCGGTAGGGTGTGCGATCCGCGATCGCCTTCGCCATAGTCTCGTAGATCTCCAGAATCACATTCTTGGTACGGGCGAACAGATCCGGGCTGACGTTTCGAAACGCGCGGAAGCTGTCCATGATGTACTCCACGTCGTCGCGAGTGACGCCATAGAGGTGGAAATAGGCTGCGTCGAGCTCAGCCCGCAGCTTGAATCGCCGTTCCTCGTCCCACCGGTACGGCGGACCGTCATCACCGTGGTCTCGGGCGAACGGCTCCATCGCATAGGAGGTGTAGGTCAATTCCAGCGCCCGCGCCCGTACCCAGCCGTCCAGCCGCTCGCCGCTATCCCAGGGGCACTCCACTTCGTACGTCGAAGGGGGCAACACCGGCAGCTGATTGAGATAGCTGTAGGTGAGGTGTGTACCAGCCATCTTCTGGCGGGCGACGAAGTCCAGAACAAACGAGCAGAGGTTGGCATATAGACCAGTCACTCGCTCGACTTGCGGGAGCATCAGGGGCGATGTGTGCCCAATAGCGGTGCGCGGAAGCACAAAGCTGATCACAGTCCGGGTGTCGGAGCTGCGGCAGATGTCACGCCAGCCGAGCAGCCAGCCGCGGTCCCACTGAACGACTCTTCGGGCTCGAAGGTCCTCCTTGGGGCACAGCCGCTCCTCGACGTCTTCCTCCGGTACCCAGTACCGAGGAATCGTGGCGTAGGTTGGATCGTCCTTCTGATCCGGGGTCGGACGAGGGACGGTGCCGACGTTGGCCTGGGCCTCGGTCTGGCCTTCGTAGGTGCCGAACCGGTCGTCGAAGTGGTGAAGCATTTTCGCCTCGTACAGCGGCAGCAGCCGTTCACCGTCGCGGACGAGAACGTTGCCGTCGAACGTCCATCCGTCGTCGAGCATGTCCTGCATGCTTTCGTCCCGAGCGGCGCTGGGCCGGAAGAGATCGGAATCGTTCGCCATGTGCAGCATGGCCAAGAACGACAGGCCCCACGGATTGTGTTCGGGGGACTGCGGCCAGAGGACGGGAACGCGGCGGTAGATGCCGATCGTGATGTCGGCGTTCCGTTTGTAGTCGAAAACCGGGAGAGTGCCGGTGTTCGGGTTCAGCCGGGTGATGTCCTCGGGAGTGAGGACGAACCTGCGTTCGGCGATCTGCGGCACCTGCCGGAGCCGGAACGCCAGACTGATCCGCCGCTGAGATGCGCGGCGGCCCGAGCCGCTCCATAGGCAGAACCGGACACGATGGTCCACGTTGGGAAAGAGCTTCTCCTCATTCTCGAAGTCGTACAGCGAGGCGAGGGTCTTGGTCTCCACCATGTCCTTTAAGAAGAACTGCGTGGTCGCGTCGGTGGCGATGCCGGTAGGCAGGACCATGCCGACCCGGCCGTACGGGGAGATGACCATGCGGCCGGTTTCGGCGAACACGGCGTAGGTGTTGATGTCGCCCCGGCCGGTCAGCGGGTAGCGGCACGAGTCACGCAGAAGCAGGGTGATGCCGTCTGCCTGCCGCAACTCCTTCGTGAACGCCGCGTAGAGGTCGCGCTCGAACTCCTCGTCGCTGTCCTTGAGCGCGGCGATGGCCTTCTTACGGGCGGCCGCGTTCTTGGCGTTCGCGATGTCCTCGTTGCGGGAGGCGAAGAACTCCTTCTCCTGGATCTTCACCCGCTCCCAGGGCGGGTTGCCGATGACGCAGCTGAAACCGCCGTTCCAGCCGGTACTCCGGTCTTCCCGGCCATCCTGCGATACCCGGAACACATGCGGGAACTCCACATGCCAGTGGAAGAACTGGTACTGCTTGGTGAGTTCGTCGACTCGGTCGGCGATCAAGGCTTGGTGCTCATCGAGCTCTTCGCCGCCGATCCAGCCCAGGGCCGCCTGGGTGATGGCGGTCGTCCGGGTCCTGGGAGTGAGTTCCTGCACGAACGCGGCGCACCAGGCATCGGCGACGCGCTTGGCGGCGCGGCGTTCCGCGTCGACCAGACGCAGCCTGCGCCGCTGCACGGCCGCCTTAGTGAGATCGTCGGGCAGGAACGTGACGATGTCACGGGTGCCCTCGGCGATCGCCGCATTGGATCGGTCGAGCTGAGCCTCGTCGAACAGGCTGACCTGCGTCAGACCATGCGACCGATGATCCCGTTCGATCGCGTTCTCCTTGGCCACGGCCGACGCCACCGCGCGGTCGTCGCCCTCGATCGGCTTGAACGCCTCCTTGGGGATACCCGCGTCGATCAGGGCGGGCGTGGCGCCGAGCAGAGCGTTGCCGACGCGGATATTGGTATCGAGGAACGCCAGAGGCCGGCCCGGCTCGACCGACTCGATCCACAGCGACACCTTGGCCAGCTCAGCCGCCAGATCGTTGATGTCCACGCCGTAGATGCAGCGTGACACCACCTCGCGCATGGCATGCCGTACGAGATCGGGTGAGGGCTCGTCCTCCCCGGAGCGAATCTGCGCGACGCGGCGGGCGATCCGACGGGCGGCAGCGACCAGGAAATGACCGGAGCCACAGGCCGGGTCGCAGACCGTCACGTTCAGCAGGGCATCGACCTTGGCGTCGACCGTGTCGGCGCTGCCAGCGGCCTCATCCAGAACCGGGTCGAGCGTAGTGTCAAGCAGCGCCTCGGTAAGTGAGGACGGCGTGTAGTAGGAACCCGACCTCTTGCGATCGTTCCCGTCTGCCTTCTTTAACGTGAAGGTGCGCTCGGCGGTGTCCAGCTCGACGTGGAACTCCAGCAGCCACTCGTAGACGCTGCCGAGCTCCTCCGAGTCGAGCTCCCGGAAGTTGACCGGCCGCCGCTGGAACTCCGAGTCGACGACGGCCAGGCGGCGGATGGCCTTGAGGAGGTGTCCGTTCTCGATCCGCATGCCTTCCAGCGGGGCGTCCAGCGCATCCGGCCGGCTTCGCTCCAAGGGAGTGCCTTCATCGTCCTCTGTGACGCGCTCGAACAACCCGCCGAGACCGGGGATCGCCAGCTCGGGACGTCCGTTCTCCTCGCCAAGGCCCTGGAGCACGAGCTGGACAGCCTCCCAGAGGTCGTCGTGGTGATCCGTGCCCCCCCGAATGGCCCGTTCCCGCAGGCGTTGGGCCGAGAAGTACCTCGTGTAGCGTTCTCGCGCGGCCAGGACAAGCTTGCGCTCGTGGGCCCGTTCCGGGCCGTCGGGGAGCGGGATCAGCAGGACGTCGCGGTCCTCCGCCACGAACCAGAACAGCAGCCGGTAGACCAGGCGCAGGATCGCCCGGTTGTAGTCCTCCTTGCTGAGCCGGTGGCCTTCCAGGGCGGCGCGCAGCGCGTCGTTCGCCGGGTGCCTGAGGAAACCGGTGCCGAGGGTGTTGATGGCCTGCGCGACGCCGGTGCGCAGCCGTGCCAGCGCTCGCTCGCCTAACTGGACGGCATCGGCGCGCCAGCGCTCCAGCCAGCAGTCGGCGGGCGTCTTCTCCGCAGGTACGGCGAAGCGCGACGCGTGGAACAGCCGGAACAGCAGCACGAAGTCGGCGAAGAGCTGCTCGGAAAAGATCAGTTCCAGATCGAATTCGACGAACGCCGACCCGGCCAGCGCCCGTGAGTCCCGCAGCAGCCGGAGTTTGCTTCCGTTTGAGAGGATCGCCCACAGATGGTCGTCGCTACGGTTGAGCAGCTCCTGCACCATCGACTGCGGAGCCTGGGCGGTGACACGGGGAGTCCGGTGATCGAGGTCGACGTTCCAGCCGAGCAGGTGGATGGGCACGTGCTCCCAGCGGTGACTCACCGGGAAGGAAACACCATCAACGGTGATGCCGCTCGCCGCGGTCAGATGGCCGTAATCAAACTGGCGCAGCAGCGGCACCAGCCATCGGTCGCGGGTACGCGGCGTCCGGCCCTCCTGGGCGGCCTTCTCCCGCTCTTTCGTGAATGCCTGCCAGGCGCTGTTGAGGTAGTCGAAGGCACGCGCGGCGGCTTCGCGGACGTTCTCGTGCGGGAGCAGCCCGTATGTCTGCGGTTCCCGGCCGGGGAGCGTGCTCTCCCCGGATTTGGCCTCCAGGATCCGGTTGAACAGGTCGGCCGGAAGCAGGCCGCCGGCGGTGCGAACCGAAGGGAAGGGGGAACGGCTCATGCGCTGCCCTCACGACTGGCTGGTGCCGCCACGACCTGGGCGCCTTGGTTGATGTCTCGCTCGCTCACTTGGTGACTCCGGAGGGGACCGGGACGTAGACGTAGACGCCGAGGAGGTCGGCGGGGGTGTTCGGGGTGACGGTGATCTTGCTGATGCCGCTCTGCCGCGAGGCGGCCCGCGCTCGGGCGTGTGACTCGCGCAGTCGTTCCGCCATCGCGTGCGCCTCGGCGTCGAGGGCGCTTCCCAGCTCCCACATCAACCGAGGCCAGGTCTGCTCTTCGCCGTTCTGATCCACGCCAGTTTCGAGAGCAAGCAGCCGGTCGAGGTCGTCGCGGGCGATGTCGGAGGCCACGTTGCCGCTCGGCTTGGAGGTGAGCAACGTCTCCACCTCCCCCTGCGGCAGCCACTCCGGTGCGGTCGGCTTGCCGCGGAAGGCGAGGACTCGCGCCTCCTCCGCGACAAGGAGCTTCTTCCCGCTCTTGGCCGGCAGTTCCAGATGCAGGCGGAACCGGACGAGAAGAAGGGTCGTACGGCGTTGCACGGCGGCCGTGCGCATGACGCCACACCGGCTCGGACGGTTCGAGGTCGGCCAGGACACCGAGCGGTCCAGCGCCGCATCCAGCACATAGCGGGCGATCGCACCGACGGAGGGGTCCGTACGGTCGAGATGGGCATGCCGGCGAGGCACGGGAAGGACGCGATGGAACGGCAGCGGCTGGGCCTGCCCTGGTGGGAGCGTGTCCAGTAGGCCGCTCGGCAGAGTCGCGGTGACCGCCGTGAAACCATCCTCCTGGTCGGTCATCGATGCGCCGAGCGCGTCCAGGGCTTCGCGTGCGAAGGCTTCGATCTCGCTGGAGGAGCCGAGGCTGGCGCGGACCTCCGCCAGTTCCCGGGCGACCTCGTCGGGCTTAATACCGACCTGGGCGAATTTGGTGCGCGACTGGCGCTCCTTGGCCGCGGAGCTCTCCCACTCGGCGTGCAGGTCGCCCGCACCGAAGCCGTCGAGCGGCAGTTGCTGCCAAGTCTCACCGGGGGAGCTCATCAGCTCTTCCATCAGCGCTTCGACCACTTGGTTCGAGGAGTTCGGCACAGGGACGCTCACGCCGAGGCTCTTGCGGATCTCCTCGTGCTTGCGGATCAGGACCCGCATGACGACCTCGTCGATGAGGTTGTCGGCGCCGATGATGGTGACCGCGCGGACGGTGTCGGCGGGCTGGCCGAACCGGTCGACACGTCCCTCGCGCTGTTCGTGCCGTGTCGGGTTCCACGCCAGGTCGTAGTGGACGACGGCCTGGAATGCCTCCTGCAGGTTGACTCCCTCGGAAAGGCAGTCGGTGGCGACGAGGACATGGCGGCCCTCGGTCGCACTCAGCTCGCTGATGCGGGCCTCGCGTTCACTAGGCGGGAGGGTGCCGGTGACGCAGCCGACCTCCGCGGTCTTTCCGAGCGTCTTGCGCAGGTGGTCGGCGACGTATTCGGCCGTGTCGATGAATCGGCAGAACACGATGGGGTCGTAGCCGTCGGCGAGCAGTCCCTGGACGACATCGGTGAGTTTCGTGAGCTTTGCGTCGCCCTTTCCGGTCAGCGCGCTCGCCTGCTTGGCGAAGCGTAGGAGCCTCGCCCGCTCGCTCTGGTCGTCATCGTCAAGGTCGTCGGCGCCGGGGATGACATCGATCGACTCGGCGGCCTCGTCCTCCGCCATGTCCAGCACCGTGGCGCGGCCGATCCGGTCGGCTTCCTCCGGCGTTTCGGAGTCCATGCTCTTGGCCCGCGTCTGCAGAGTGGCCGCCGCGGCCTTTGGCGAGGACGCGAGGGCGCGCAGCAGCGCGAGGATCGACCAGTAGCGGACCCGCTGGCGAAGCTGCCCACCCGAGGCGTCGCGTACCGTCTCCCGGGCGTACGTGAGGACCTGGCGAAACAGCTTCCGGTAGTCGTCGGTGAGGTAGTAGCGCTCCTCGTGGGTCTCGCGATCGGAGGGGAACTTGGTCTCCTCATCCAGATACTTGCGGATGTCGCCACGCCTGCGCTGGACCATGAATCTGGCCAGCTCGTCGCGTCCTTTCGCGTCATCGAGATCGAGGCCTGGCAGGGCCGGGTCGAGCAGGCCGATCAGGTTGTGGAAACCCTCGTTCTTGCCGCTGTGCGGGGTCGCGGTGACCAGGAGCAGATGCCGGTCCTTGTCCGCGGCCAGCTCGCGGACGAGGTTGTAGCGCTGGGTGCGGCTGCCACTGGTCGAGCCGTCCGCGACGCAGGTATGCGCCTCGTCCACGATGACCAGGTCCGGGCACGACTGGATGAATTCCTTCATCCGGGTTGGCGACTTGATGAAGTCCGTGGAGACGACCGTGTGCTTGTAATAGTGGAAGATCGACTCGTCATCGGCCAGGACGGCGTTGCGGTGCAGTCGCTTGACGGTGCTCGGCAGGACCAATTCGGCGTCGATGTGGAACTTGCTGGCCAGTTCTTGTTGCCACTGCTCGGCGAGTGCAGGGCTGCACAGCACGGTCAAGCCGGTAGCGCTGCCCTGGGCGAGCAGCTCGGCGGCGATCAGGGATGCCTCGATCGTCTTTCCGATGCCGACGTCGTCGGCGATCAGCAGCCGTACGGTCTCTTGTCGCAGCGCCATCAGCAGGGGCACGAGCTGGTATGGCCGCGGCTCCACCGCGAGCCCGGCTAAGGATCGGAACGGCCCGGCCGTCGCGCGGAACCCGACCCGCAGCGCGGTGCGCAACAGCCCTGCGCTCACCGCATTGCCGGCCTCGGCCGTTTGCGGGGGCGGAAATGTGGCCGGGGTGATGTCTTCTACCCCGCGTAGGATGCCGGCGACTTCGTCATCGCCACCGCCCAGCGGCCGGGCGACCAGCAACGCGTCTGTGGTTTCCGGGAGCACGACCCAATCGCGGCCACGCGCGTGGACCAGTGATCCGGGGCTGTAGACGGGGGTCAACGCTGCTCCCTGCGGCTCGTTCCGAACACACTCGGGTATTTCTTCACGATCTGCGCGTAGTCCCCACCGTAGGGGACACGCACGACGCTCCACCCCAGATCGCGAAGCTCGTCTTCGGCGTCCTCATCGCGGCCGGGTACATCGGCGTTGTCCGGGCCGTCGACGAACACCGCCACCTGCGCGTGTGGAGTTTCATAGACCATTTCGACCCGTATGCCGTTCAGGTTCACCTTGATTGCGTTCGGCGCACGGTACTCCCACTCCTCCAGCCAGCGCACAAACGCGTGCAGCGGATCGTTCGACTCGGCGTCGGAGCGAACCGGCTCCCAGGTGTCCTGAGGCTTAGTCGCCGGGGGCCGGGGTACGCAGGCCCGGGAGAGGGCCAGCAGCAGATCACGCGCCAGATGGCGGTCGATCTGCTCGTGCTTGCCCTGGTTGCTGAACGACAGCAGGCAGTCGTAGCAGGCCTTGGCGCAGCGCTCGCCGCTGATCGCACCACCGGTGTCCTCCCCGGTGTCGGGGTCGAAGTGGGCGATCTCCAAAGCCCGTCGGGCGGCGTTGGCGAGGGCGTCGTCCTCCATGACCAGGCGGCGCAGCACCCCCGCGCCGCCCTCGGAACTCTCGATGAACAGCGCCCGGCCGCGGTGGGCCTCGTCGGGCAGGGGTTCGCTGGTCAGTTCGCTATCTTCGAGCTGGAACTCGGCCTCGATCCCGCGCTCCAGCGCGTACATGAAACTGATCGCCGTCTCCTCGCGCACCGCTGCCGCCATGCGGGTGACCAAGATGTTGCGGCGGTCCTCGACGTACGGGATGACCTGCTGCTTGGCCTGAACCCGGCCGGCGTCGTCGATGGGGTTGAGTTTGGGGGTGAGCGCGTCCTTCTCCGACAACCACCTGCCGGTGTGGACGTTGATCCAGAACCCGGTGCTGGTGTGCTGCCGGCGTCCCATGTTGGTGACCCGCACCGTCGCGGTGTCGCCGTACTGCAACTGGAGCACGGCGCCCTTGTTCACGGCCGCAGTGTCGAGACGACCGGGACGGACGCCGTGGTCGTTGAAGCGGTAGGAGGTGACCAGGTCGTATCCGGCACGGCGCCGCTCCTCCTCGTCGGAGGAGATGCGATCGCGGCGTACCGTCTTGACGGTCTGCAATCGAAGCAGCCGGTGCATGGTCTTGCCGAGGTGTCCGCCGCAGGACTCGCACATGTCGATGCCGACGACGGAGTCGTGCAGGTAGCCGCAGAACTCGCAGCGTCGTGCGGACTTGGTGTCGAGCCCGCTGCCTCCTTGCTCGTTTGGGGCGAGCTGGACCTCTTTGACCTGGTAGCGCGAGCCCTCGTGATAGATGAGGGCATCCGGGCCGAATTCGCGGATGGCGATGAAACGCGGCCGGTGGATGAACTCGACTTCGGTGGTCTTGCCCTTGCGGGCGGCAATGTAGGCACGCAGCGGCAGCCGGGGGAACGAATAGCCCGGCAGGAACCCCTCGGAGGCGAGGTATCGGTAGGAGTAGAAGTCCGTCTGGAAGTCCTCGGAGTCCTCGTTGCGGAGGAGCTTGAGCTGGTTTTCTGCCTCGCGCCGGCGGGCGGTCGCGATGTCGCGATTCTTCTTGCCGGTGGAGTGGTCGCCGATGATGCGGTGTTGTTCCTCCCGCTCGGCCTGCGCCGTACGGTAGAGCTCGCGCCAGCGGTCGAATGCGGCGTCGAACTCCTTCGCCGCGTCCTGAACGGTCCGATCGATCCAGTCGTCGTGCCACCATGAGGTCAGGTCCAGCTCGCTGACGCGCTCCGCCAGGACCACGCGGGCCCGTTCTCCCGCCCGGGTCTGAGCGTGCGCGTTGGCGACCGCCGTACACACCTTCTTCAGTAGAGGGAATCCGGGGGCGTCGATGTCGAGGATCTTGCTGATCGAGCTGTCGAGGGGGAGCCCGGTCTCGGCCAGCCAGATCGCATGCACGTGAGAGCGGATCAGGTCCTCGTTGGTGAGGTCGAGCCGAGGTGCGGCCACCGACCCCGCCACCATCTGGTCACGGTGCCGGAAGTAGTACTGGTCGTGGGCGTTGCCGGTGGCGCAGTAGGTCACCACCAGGGCTGGTTGCCCGGACCGGCCCGCCCGGCCCGCCCGCTGGGCGTAGTTCGCCGGGGTGGGCGGGACGTTGCGCATCGCGACCGCGTTCAGGCTGGCGATGTCGATGCCCAGCTCCATCGTGGGTGAGCAGTAGAGGACCTGGAGATCACCGGCGCGGAACAGCTCCTCACGGATGCTGCGCAGCTCGTTCATGACCTGGGCGGTGTGCTCCCGGGCCTGCAGGCCGGCGAGGTTGGCTGCCTTCTCTGTGTAGAGGCGCTGGAAGAACGGGTTGATCCGCGGGCCGGTCTCGGCCGCCACATGCTTGCGGATCCGGTCCTCCGCCCCCGCCTTGCCGTCCCCGAGTCGCCAGATGATCGACGAGGCCTTGAGCTGGTAACCGTCCCGTTCCCGGACGAGGACGCCGCAGCGTTCCAGGACCGCCAGCATGTCCCGGATCATCGCGTGCGCGTCGTCCCGGGAAAGACCCGTGTGCTCGCGCAGCAGGTACTTCCCATACGCGCCGAACCCAGTCAGATGCAGATCCTCGCTGGATCGCAGCCCACCATGCCGCCCAGCGCGGGGATAGGCGACCGCAGCGTAGACCACGTTCTCCGTCGGCTCCATAGCCCACGGATCCTTGAGATAGTGGCGGCTCTCTTCCCTGATTTGCACGAACCCGGGCTCGGTCAGGCAGTCGGCGTCGATCGCCAAGACCCGGCGCAGCTCGTCCAGCAGAATCCGCAACAGCTCGTCACGTAACTCGGGCCGGTCGTCCCGCAGCGCGTAGTGCGCGCCGTCCCAGAGATCCTGCGCCGCAGCGATGTCTGGGAGGTCCAAGTAATCGACCTTCAGCAGGCCCGTCTGCTCCAGGTTCGGCATCGTGATCCGCCAGCCGCGTTCCAGGTCCAGGTAGAGCCGGTAGTTGATGAGCTGGCGTAGCGCCTTCCACGTGTTGCGCTCCGCAGTGAACCTGGCCTCGGGGTTCTGTGCGAAGTCGGCGAAAGCGAGATTCAGCGCCTCGGTGACTCGCTGCGCGATCACTTCGTGGGTGAGGCCGTCAGGGGCCGCCTGAAGGGCCCTGTAGAGAGCGCCGCGGAGCTGGACGACCTGCACGAAATCGTTGAAGTGGCCGGCCTGCAGGCTGGCGTCCTGCCGGTTGTCCGTGAACGCCAGCAGCTTACGCTGAGGCTTCTCAGTCTCGGGGTTCTCGCGCAGGGTCCGCACGACGGTTGAGCTGATCACGCTTGTGGCCGAACTGCGGCCCTCCACCGCGAGCGACCCCAGCTTGGCGAAGTCACTGCCGCGCACCTGCTCGTACGACGTCCGGCAGGCAAGACAGAAGGTGAAAGGGGCAGCGATATACGCTGCGCGGGTGCCGTCTTCGTCCACATAGCCACTCGGGGCGACATGAACGATCTCGGGGAGGTACTTCCGCTTGGCCGCGATCACACTGGGGGATCCGTCACTCGACGTCTCCAGCCACGACTCCGGCACCCGCTGATCGTCGACCGCGATCTGTGTCGTGTCCGGCCAGGGGAAATCGCTCGAGATATAGAGGTAGCCGTCCAGCTCATCACCGGTCTGATCCACGTCACGGCGGGATTTGAACCGTATGGTCCCCTTGTCGTCCACCCGTCGCACGGTCAGGTACTCCTGACCACACTCCCGGCAGAACGACGCGGGTAGCAGGATGTGGTCTTCCTTGCCGGGCTGTGGAACCACTTTCTGATAGCGGCTGGTGATGTACCGGACGTCCTCCGGCTCGATGCTCAGGTAGACGTCGTCACCCTTGGAAAGGAACTGGTGCAGCCGGAAGGCGAACACCGGCCGCTGCGTCCGCGGATGGCTGATTGCAGCGCCTCGTTTGAGCGTTTCCTGGATCGCCGCCGCACACTCCTCCGGGGTGTATCCGGTCCGAGCGGCCAGATCGTGAGCGGCTTCCGGGACCGTACGCGGACGGGGCGGACGGGTCAGCGCACCCGTGGCCGGATCGGCGACCACGCCGAACTGCGCCTCCACCCACGCCGCCAGCGGGTCTGCGATGAAACTGTCGTAGTCCTGTTCAGGGATCTCGAGCCCGGTCACGGCGTCCGGATCCGCTGTGGTGGCACGCTCCAACGTCTCGCCGATCACATGCGCCCGCGCCACGGGAACACCGAATAGCCGGGTCGCGGTCTCCGCCACCTTCTCGCGGCGGTGCTGCTCGCTGCCCTCGGTTGTCATCGTGGCGGACGTGCCCACGCACTGGATCTCATCGGCCTCGCATGCATCCCGTACGCGGCGGACCAGCATCGCCACGTCAGCTCCCTGCCGGCCGCGATAGGTGTGCAACTCGTCGAGAACCAGCCATCGCAGGCCCCGCGCCGCGGTGATGAGGCTGTCCCGCTCACCCGGCCGGGTCAGGACCAGGTCGAGCATGACGTAGTTGGTGAGCAGAATGTCCGGAGGGTCGGCCAGGATCTGCTGCCGCTCATGCCCCTTCTCCTGCCCCGTGTACCGGCGGAACGTCACCGGCTCACGGCCGGGGCCGTACCCCTCCTTGAGGAACTTGTCGAGCTCGTGCACCTGGCTGTTGGCAAGGGCGTTCATCGGATACACGATGATCGCCTTCACGCCCGGCTGATAGGCGCCACTCTCCTTCTGGCGGAGCACCCAGTCGACGATCGGCACGATATAGCTGAGGCTCTTACCCGACCCCGTCCCGGTGGTGAGCGCGTAGCTTGCGCCGGTCCGCGCGATCTCCACAGCCTCACGCTGGTGACGGTGCAGGTTGAGGACGTGACCCTCAGAAGAGTCGTCCTTGCCGACGCGGAAGATGCGTTCGCACTCTTCGACCAGCAGGCCCTGCCCGATGAGCTGGGTGATGGAACCGCCGGGCGCGAAGTTCGGATTCAGCGACAGGTAGGGATCAGGCCACTGCTCGCCCTCACCGAGCCGTTTCTGGACGTGTTCCTTGATCCGCTCGTCCTCGATCTCGGTGAAACCCGATGTGAACGCCGCGTAGTCGGCGATCAGCTGTTGGTGAACCTTGAAAACGTCCATCCCGCCCGTATCCTGCGATCTTCGCGCCCGTGCGCCAGCACGCTACCGCTCCGCATCCGGGTACGGCAGCAGGCGGGCGAGGCGATACTTGCTTGTGACATTACCGGTCGTTTACCCAGCGTTACACCATCAGTGCCGATGGGGGAACGGTGTGGAGACACCGTTGCTGGTTGATAGCTGGGGCTCAGTCGACCCCGAGCATGCTGTTCAGTCGCGTCCGCATGCGCTGCTTGCGTTGCTCGATGAACGCGAGGAACTCCCGCAGGTCAAGCGGCAAGTCTTGGAGGTCATTCTCATGAAGGTAGGTTTGCCGCTCGGCGTCGGTGGCGAAAGCTTGCGCGAGCCATTCGGCCGGTAGCTTGGCATGCTTTTCGGTGTTCGGTACACCTGCTAGGAGTTGAAGGTTCGGCAACAGGTCAACCGTCGCTCGGTAGGTGCCCACCAAAGCATGATCAATGCCGGCGTCCCGGAGTCGCTTGGGTGTGAATCGGGAGCGCGGGAAGATGTGATCTTCGTGGAAGTCCTTCGATAGGTCCAGACCGGGATACAGCAGCGCAAGCACTGGGAAGGTGCGCTGGCTGCCGTACTTGAGCTCTAGCAGTTCATCAATCTCCGTTGGCTCGAAGGTAAGCGACTTACCGAGTGTTCCCATCTCCTTCTCGATTTCGGCCACTGGGAAGCTGTCGGCACCGTGGGCGTCAATCGCCTGGCGAAGCCGGATCAGCAGGGTGTCCAGCCCGGATCCCCAGATCCCGCGCTTCACTAGGGACCGAGTCACCCACTGCCGAACCGCCAGTCGGTCCTTCGCGTCTGCGCTTGAGGTTAGGTAGCTGTCTGGGAGATTTCGGCGGGCCAGGTAGTAGGACAGGGGGACTATGACGCTGGCCGCCGTGAGCGTTCGACTGGTGAAGCCGAAGAGATCAAGTAGCGACGCCGCTTTCATCATGGCAGCTCGCGTAGTGCTCCATGCATTCTCCACCCTCTGCATGTTGCTGGCGGTGAAGTTGGAGACCTTGAATCGAAGATCGACCCCGGCGACCATGAGCGCGGTCTTGAGTACGGCATCCTTGGAGAAGGAAAATGCTCTGGTGCCGCCGGTGTTGAGTTCCTGAACCAGCTGGCGCACCTCTTCTCGTGCGTCGAGTTGCTGCCACTGGTTGGTCGCCATCGATAAGAGTAGATCTGAATACGACAGCGTGGTGCCGCCGCTGTTGACCCGGACGAAAATGTCGAGGACCTTGTCCGAGTCCTGTGATTTTTCGAGGAAGTAGTTAATCGGCTTACGTGAACGTACCGCCTCGTATAGGTCATATAGGCGCTGGTATGGGTGTACATCATTGAGGTCGATGCCGCGTTTTGTCAGTTCGCTATTCAGCGCTGGGCCCGCGTTTTCCAGGTTGAGAATCGCCCCGACCGGGTACCAGCGGTCCGGATTTCCGTCTCCTGGGGCAGCTTCGGCGTCGGTGAGAAACTTCAAATCATATCGCAGACCCATTTCGTCCGGGTCGGCATCCTCCAGAAGATTGAGATATAGCCGTTTCTTGGGAAATGCGTCGGAGCTGCTCCACCAGGCGTACTTTCGTTTCTCGGCGTGGCTGCCGTATATGGCGATGTTTAGGGCGGTCAGTCGCTGCTGACCGTCCAGTACCGCGGTCACGCCACTTCCGGAAGGAACCGTCGCCTTAGTTGCATAGGGAGTGTCCCTTTCGTGATAGTGTGTGAGAAAGTCGTAGAAGGTGTAGTTAGCCACTGTTTGCGGCTCGACCTTCCAGAGCAGGAACGAGCCGATCGGGTATCCCCGCATGAGGCTGTCGATGAGCCACCGGATCTGGTCGGCACTCCAGACGAACTCGCGCTGGATCGCCGGCAGCAGATATTCCTTCCGATGGATTGACGTCAGGATCTCCTCCACAGTCACGGGCGTCTGGAAAGCCACGATCGGCAGCTCCTTCGAGATTCAGTTCGTCTGGCTTTTGCGGCGTTCCCCAGCCACGATATGACATGCAGATGAAGGTATAACGTACGACAATGTCACGCTGCAGTCACCTCTATTGCGGCGCGCACCTGCTCTCGATGTTCGCTTCGGCGCTGTTCTGCATGGCGGCATCAACCTCAGGAACAGGGGTCTTCGACCATCACGGCTAGGAGATGCGGTCGAGGTCCTTGATACGGAGTTCGGTCTGCTCGCCCAGCACACGCCGCTCTCGGTGGGCCTCAATCATCAGCCAAGCCTCCTCCGTGGCAGTGTGGCGTAGGGTCGAACTCCTTCGGTGAGGCTGATGCGTGCGGCGTCTTCGGTCTTGGCGGCACGTCCTTCAAAACGGCGTGGCAATGGCGTGCAGCGTCCAGGTCGCGGTCGCCAGGTGGACACTGGCCAGGATCTGTCAACGGACTCCCGATAGTGACCCCCAGCGGTTCCGGGAACTTTAACCCCCCGGGGTTGGCTCAGTCGCGGTTGGCGCGGTTCTCCTTGGCCAGCAGCTCGCGGCGTTGGCGGG
>NZ_JABBWZ010000022.1:0-37847 GCF_014161435.1 Microbispora sp. H10949
GTTACGGCGGTTATAGCGGTGGGGAAACACCCGGTTACATTCCGAACCCGGAAGTTAAGCCTACCAGCGCCGATGGTACTGCACCGGGGACGGTGTGGGAGAGTAGGACGCCGCCGGACAATCTTTTTGAGGGGGGTCATCCCGTTTGGGATGACCCCCCTTTTTTTTGTGCCCGGAACCCAGCCCCGGCGATGGGTGTGAGGTGAAGGGCGATGACGACGTCCCGTACGCTGAGGGTCGTGGAATATCGAGCCGTCGAGCAAGCGATCATGGCGCGGGGGGTGGAGTGGGATTTCGATCCCTCTCTCGATCGGATCGCCGCGCTGATGGAGATCCTCGGCGATCCCCAGAAGTCGTACAAGGTCGTTCACATCGCGGGGACCAACGGCAAGACGAGCACCGCGCGCATGACCGAGGCCCTGCTGCGCGAGCGCAACCTCCGGGTCGGCCGCTACACGAGCCCGCACCTGCAGTCGATGCGCGAACGCATCTCCGTCGACGGTGAGCCCCTCTCGGAGGAGCGGTTCACCGAGGTGTACGAGGACATCGCGCCCTACCTGGAGATGATCGACGCCAGGGTGGGGAAGCTCAGCTTCTTCGAGGTGCTGACGGCGATGGCGTTCGCCGCGTTCGCCGACGCCCCCGTGGACGTCGCGGTGGTCGAGACCGGCATGGGCGGGACCTTCGACGCCACCAACGTCGCCGACGGCACCGTCGCGGTGATCACCCCGGTGGCGCTCGACCACACCGAGTACCTCGGCCCCGACATCGCCACGATCGCCGGCGAGAAGGCGGGGATCATCAAGCCCAAGGCGACCACCGTGCTGGCGCAGCAGGCGCTGCCCGCCGCCGAGGTGCTGATGCGGAGGGCCGCCGAGGTCGGCGCGGTCGTCGCCCGGGAAGGGCTGGAGTTCGGCGTGCTGCACCGCGAACTGGCGATGGGCGGCCAGATGCTCCAGCTCAGGGGCCTCAAGGGCGTGTACGAGGACGTCTTCCTGCCGTTGTACGGCGCGCACCAGGCCGGCAACGCCGCCGGCGCCCTGGCCGCGGTGGAAGCGCTGACGGCCGGGGACGACCCGCTGGGCGACGAGGTCGTACGGCAGGGTTTCGCCCAGGTGAGCAGCCCGGGAAGGCTGGAGGTCGTCCGGCGCGGGCCCACCGTCCTGGTCGACGCGGCGCACAACCCCGCGGGCATGGAGGCGACGGTCGAGGCGCTGACCGAGGCGTTCGGCTTCACCCGGCTCGTGGCGGTGGTGGCGGTGATGGCCGACAAGGACGTGGAGACGATCCTGGACCTGCTCGAACCGGTGGCCGAGGAGATCGTGGTCACCCGCAACTCCTCCCCGCGCTCCCTGAGCCCCGACGACCTGGCGGTCCGCGCGCAGGCCGTCTTCGGCCCGGACCGCGTCCACATCGAGGACCGGCTGGACGACGCGATCGACACGGGCATCGGACTGGCCGACCAGGGGGACGAACTGGGCTCCGGGGTCCTGATCACCGGGTCGGTGGTCACGGCCGGCGACGCCCGGGTCCTGCTGAAGGCCGCCAGGTGAGGGCGGTGAGCGGCGGCATGTTCGAGGTGACTCCCGGCATGCGGCGGCTCTGCGCGAGCGTTCTCGGCATGCAGGCGATCGTCGTGGCGCTGGTGACTCCCGTCGCGATCACCATCAACCACGTGTCCCCGCCGGTCGCGGTGACCGTCGGGCTCGGCCTGGCCGTCCTGTGCGTGCTGATCGCCGGCCAGCTGAAGCGGCCGTACGCCTATATCGCGGGCAGCGTGCTGCAGATCCTGACAATCGCCACAGGATTCCTGGTCCCGGCCATGTTCTTCCTCGGGGTGATCTTCGCCGCCCTGTGGATAACCGCCATCTTCGTCGCTCGCCGTGTCGAAGGGACGACGAAGCGCTAAAGTCGGCTTCCATGGCCGTCCCTCCCGTACCGCAGGCACGGGCCGCCGTGCCGGTCCGTGCCGTGCGCGTCCCCATGCTGGTCGACGTCGTCATCGGGCTGCTCACCGTGGTCGCCCTTCCTCTCGCGGTCGTCGCGATCCCGAACACGATCTCCGTCGTGGCGGCGCTCCTGCCGCCGGGGGTCTCGCAGGTCGAGATGATCCGCGCGCACGGTCTCGCGCTGCCCGCCATGCTGGTGACCGTGCCCGTCGCCGCGGTGGCGGTGCGCAGGTTCCGCGCGGCGCCGATTCTCGTCGCGGGGCTGACCCTGCTCGCGCTCGCGGACGCCGCGGGCGGATACACCGAGACGGTCACGCTCGTCGGCGTGCTGCGCGTGCTCCACGGAATCGGCGCGGGCATGCTCGTGCCGGCCACGCTCGCCGCGGTGGCCGAGCGTTCCCGTCACCGGGTGCTGCTGCCGATCTGGGCAGGCGCGCTCGCCGTGTCGCTGCTGTCGGCGCAGGCACTGGCGCTGTGGGCGATCCGGGACGTGTCGTCCTGGCGGGTCACCCTCCAGCCGTACCCGCTGCTCACCGGGGTCGCGCTGGCCCTCGCCGCGGTGTACCTCGTCCTGTGGATGGTCACCGGCGGCGCCGGCGCGGCCGAGGCGGAGGGCGAACGGCAGGTGCTGCCCCTGCGGCGGCCCACCTCCGCCGAACGCGGCAGGCTCGCGCTGGCCGTCGTGCCCGCCGCGGCGATCGCGGCGCTGGGCGTGGGCGTCACCTTCGACTGGCCGCCCCTGCTGGTGGTCGCCGCGGCGGCGCTCGCGACGGTGGCGATGCTGGCCCTCGCGGCGTTCGGCGCCATCGAGGGACAGGGCGGCCGGACCCTCGCGCTCGTCAACGTGGCCGTCGGGCTGGTCGTGCTGCCGACCGCCGCGCAGATGACCTACATCGAGCTCGGCGGCCCGCTGGGTGGTCCCGGGCTGCTGGGTCTGTGGGTGCCGTTCCTGGTGGCCGGGCTGGCCGCGCTCGCGGCGGCCGTCCTGGCGGGAAGGGCGCCGGAGACGTCCGCCACGCGGATGACCGCTGTCGGTCTCGCCGCCGTGGTCGGCGGGATGTGCGCCGTCAGGCTTCTCGTTCCGGCGCCCTCCGGCACGCCGCTGGTGGTGCCGTTCGTCCTGCTGGCCGCCGGGGCGGCGGTGGCGCTGGTCGGCGCGTTCCGGCTGGCGGGCCTCGGCTCCGCGCTGCTGGGCCTGTCGCTGTGCTTCCCCGCCGTGCTCGCCGGCTTCCTGCTCGGCACCGGCATCCAGGTCAACCGGCTGCGCGAGGCCGCCGGGTCCGCGCCGGCCGGCCGGGACGGGGGGAACGCGCTCGTGAAGGGGTTCGTCGACGCGCTGCACATGTGGGCGCTGGTCGGCGGCTTCGTCGTGGTCGGGGTGATCGTGCTCTCGTCGGTCCTGGCGCGGCGGAGCGCCGCCGCCGCGTCCGCCGGTCAGGTGGTGATCCCCCTGCCGACGCCCTCGCCCGAGGGGGACGACCCCGGACCGCAGGAGCCGGACACCGTGCGCTGACCACGCCGGGTGAGCGGAGTGGCGCACCTGGACCGGTAAGCTGCCGTTGCGTTGGAGCTCCCGGGCATGCCCGAGAACCGGCGGGTCGGACGCCACGTGAGCGTCACCCACGACGACAATAGGAGAGAAGACCGTGTCCGAGCGTACGCTTGTCCTGATCAAGCCCGACGGGGTCCGTCGCGGCCTCGTCGGGGACGTCATCGGCCGCATCGAGCGCAAGGGCCTCAAGATCGTGGCGATGGACCTGCGCACGCTCGACGCCGAGACGGCCAAGGCCCACTACGCCGAGCACTCCGAGCGCCCGTTCTTCGGCGAGCTGGTGGAGTTCATCACCGGCGGCCCGCTCGTCGCGATGGTGCTGGAGGGCCCGCGGGCCGTCGAGGCGTTCCGCGCGCTGGCCGGGCTCACCGACCCCGTGAAGTCCGCGCCCGGCACCATCCGCGGCGACCACGCGCTGGAGATCGGCGAGAACGTCGTCCACGGCTCCGATTCGCCGGAGTCCGCGGCCCGGGAAACCAAGATTTTCTTTCCCGACCGTTTCTAGTCCTTGCCCCACGAGAGGCCCCGGTTTAAACCGGGGCCTCTCGTGTTTTCCCAGGTGGTGATCGAGCTTAGACCGGAGCAGGCCGGTTTTTCCGGGGGCTTGGGAGCTCGATGTGCCCAGTGATGAGCACGTGCGGTTACGATTCGAATGCGATGCGTCATCCCGCACTCCCGCTGAACCCGGTAACCGCTCACCACCTGAAGGAAGGCTTCCTTCCGCATGGGCAGCAAGCTGACATTCCTGGGCCGTGACATGGCTGTCGACCTTGGCACGGCGAACACTCTCGTCTACGTCCGAGGGCGCGGCATCGTCCTGAACGAGCCGTCCGTCGTCGCCATCAACGTCACGACCGGCAAGATCGTGGCAGTTGGGATCGAAGCGAAGCGGATGATCGGGCGGACGCCCGGAAACATCGTCGCGATCCGGCCCCTGAGGGACGGGGTCATCGCCGATTTCGATGTGACCGAGCGGATGCTGCGGTACTTCATCCAGAAAATCCACAAACGCCGGCACTTCGTGCGCCCGCGCATCATCGTGGCCGTACCCAGTGGCATCACCGCGGTCGAGCAGCGCGCGGTGAAGGAAGCGGGCTACCAGGCCGGCGCCCGCCGTGTGTACATCATCGAGGAGCCGATGGCGGCGGCGATCGGGGCCGGTCTGCCGGTGCACGAGCCGACCGGGAACATGGTCGTCGACATCGGCGGCGGCACCACCGAGGTCGCCATCATCTCGATGGGCGGCATCGTGACCAGCCAGTCGATCCGCGTCGGCGGCGACGAGCTCGACCAGGCGGTCATCTCCTTCGCCAAGAAGGAGTACTCCCTGATGCTGGGGGAGCGCACGGCGGAGGAGGTCAAGATCGCGGTGGGTTCCGCCTGCGCCACGGGTGAGGACTTCCACGCCGAGGTGCGGGGCCGTGACCTGGTCACCGGCCTGCCGAAGACCGTCGTCATCAGCGCCGAGGAGATCCGCCGGGCGATCTCCGAGCCGGTCAACACGATCGTCGACGCGGTGAAGTCCACGCTCGACAAGTGCCCGCCCGAGCTGTCGGGAGATCTCATGGACCGGGGGATCGCCGTGGCCGGTGGCGGCGCCCTGCTGCGCGGCATGATCGACCGGCTGCGCGAGGAGACCGGGATGCCGGTCCACCTCGCCGAGAACGCGCTCGACTCCGTCGCGCTGGGCTCCGGGAAGTGCGTGGAGGACTTTGAAGCCCTCCAGCAGGTGCTCGTGCCGGAGCCCCGCAGCTAAGGAGCGGTCATGAGAGACACCCGCCGCGCCCGGCTCATGCTCGGCCTCCTTCTCGCCGTCGCGCTGATCCTGATCACCGTGGACAACCGGGCCGGGAGCGACCGCGTCCTCGGCCCGGTGCGCGGCTTCGCGGGGGCGGTGTTCGGGAAGGTCGAGCGCGTCGGCGCCGCCGTGACCGGGCCCATCACCGGCTTCGTCGGCATGCTGCGCGACGCGCCGTCCGCCCGCCGCATGATCGGCGACCTGCGCAAGGAGAACGCGCGGCTGCGGGACGAGGTCTCCGCGCAGCGGCTCGACCGGGCGCGGTCCGACAAGCTGGACCGCATGCTCGGGCTGGCGGGTCTCGGCCGCTACCGGATCGTGCCGGCCCAGGTCGTCGCGCGGCGCACCGTGGCCGGGTTCGAGGACACGGTCGAGATCGACGTGGGGGCGGCCGACGGGATCCGGGCCGACATGACCGTGCTGAGCGACCAGGGGCTGGTCGGCAGGGTCATCCAGGCCGGCCCGGCCAGCTCGACGGTCGCGCTGCTGACCGATCCCGCCCTGTCGGCGGGGGCCCGGCTGGAGGGCGGCAACGAACTCGGTGTCGTGAACGGGCTGGGCGAGGCGGGCGGCGGCGGCAACCTGATCAAGTTCCGGCTGCTCGACTCCACCGTGCCGATCGGAGTGGGGCGGCGGATCGTGTCGTTCGGCTCGCAGCGGAGCCTGCCGTACGTGCCCGGCGTGCCGATCGGGGTCGTCGAGCGGATCGACAACACCCCGGGCGAGGTCACCAGGACCGCCTACGCGCGGCCCTTCGCCGACTTCTCCGCGCTGGACGTCGTCGGGGTCGTGGTCGCGGCGCCGAAGCGGGACCCCCGCGACTCCGTGCTTCCGCCGGTGCCGCCGCCGCCGAAGCCGCGCGACGAACGGCGGCCCGGCGAGCACAGGACCGGTCAGAGGTCGCTGGAGGAGGGGTTCGGACTCCGGCGGCCGGCGCCACCGCGTGACGAGCGGGCCCGCGAGGGTGTGGCGGCCGGCGAGGGCCGCGGCGGGAGGAACTGAACGATGCTCCGCAACGTCACCCCTGCGCTGCTGCTCTTCGCCGTCCTGGTGCTGCAGGTCGTCCTGGTGAACCGGCTGCTGTTCACGTGGGCGCCGGACCTGGTGCTCCTGACGGTCGCCGTGCTCGCTACCAGGCGCGGGCCCCTGCCGGGCGCGGTGATCGGATTCTGCGGCGGGCTCGCCTACGACCTGCTGCCGCCCGCCAACCACACGCTGGGCCAGTACGCGCTGGTCCTGTGCTTCCTGGGCTACGCGGCCGGTCGTGCGGGCGACCGCCTGCCGCTGCTCGTGATGGCGGGCTGCGCCGTGCTCGCGCCCGGCATGGTGGCCGGTCTGGGCGCGCTGCTCGGCGCGCCGGGGGTCACCTGGGGCGTGCTGGCGACGGCGTGGCCCCGGGCGGCCGTCTGCAATCTCGTGGCCGCTCCACTGGTGCTGTGGGCGGTCAACGCCCTGTACGGCGGCCACCGCAGACGCGCGGGCCGTACGGAGCTCGTTCCGGGTTATAGACGGGGGGCGGCATGACACGGTTGCGCGGGCGGCTGATCGTCCTGCAGGTGATGGTCATCGCCATGATCGTCGTGCTCGTCGTCCGGCTGTGGCAGGTCCAGGTGGTGCAGGGATCGCGGTTCGTCACGGTCGCGACGGAGACGCGCACCCGCGAGGTGCGGGTGCCCGCCCTGCGGGGGGCGATCCTCGACTCCTCCGGCCGTCCGCTGGTGCGCAACCGCACGACGCTGGTGGTCTCGGTGGACCGCGGCCGTCTGGAGCGCATGCCGGACGGCGGCGACGCGGTGCTGCGGCGGCTGTCCGGCGTGCTGAAGGTGCCGCTGCCGAAGCTGAAGATGGAGATCCGGGCGTGCGGCCCCGGCGTCAGCCGCCCGTGCTGGCCCGGCTCGCCGTACACGCCGATCCCGGTGGCGACGAACGTCAACCCCCGGGCGGCGCTGCAGATCCTGGAGCGCCAGGAGGACTTCCCCGGCGTGACCGCCGACATCCAGGCGATGCGCGACTACCCGAACGGCAGGGACGCCGCCCAGCTGCTCGGCTACCTGCAGCCGGTGACGCAGAGCGAGCTGGAGAAACGCGAGGGCCTCAAGGCCAACTACTCGGGCGTCGACCTCACCGGCCGCGACGGGCTGGAGCGGACGTACGACGCCGCGCTGCGCGGCACGGCGGGCCTGCGCGCCGTCCAGGTCGACCGGATGGGCAAGGTCATCACGGTCGACCAGCAGTCCGATCCGGTGCCCGGCGACGTCCTGGTGACCAGCATCGACGCCAAGGTGCAGCGGATCGTGGAGAAGTCGCTCGACCAGGCCATGCAGGAGATCCCGAACTCCGACGGCGCGGCGGGCGTGGTGCTCGACGTGAAGACCGGCCGGGTGATCGCGATGGCGAGCCGGCCCAACTACGACCCCAGGGTCTGGACGGGCGGCATCACCGAGAAGGACTACCGGCGCCTCCTTTCCGACAAGTCGGGCAAGCCGCTGGTGTCGCGGGCGATCGCGGGCGAGTACGCCCCCGGTTCGACGTTCAAGATCAGCTCGGCCTCCGCCATGATCGCCGACGGGGAGCCGCTGCACGGCACCTACCAGTGCCCCGGCGCCTACACCGTCGAGGGCAGGTCGTACCCGAACGCGGGCGGCATGAGCCTCGGCGCGATCTCGCTGCACGAGGCGCTGGTGAAGTCGTGTGACACCGTCTTCTACAAGTCCGGATACGAGGAGTGGCTGCGCGACGGCGGCAAGACGCCCAAGTCCAAGGTCAAGGAGCCGATGCCGAACATGGCCAAGGCGTACGGCTTCGGCCGCCGCACCGGCATCGACCTGCCCGGCGAGTCGCCCGGCCGCATCCCCACCCGCGCGTGGAAGCGTGACCTCTACAACTCCACCAGGGCCGAGATGTGCAGGCGGGCCAAGATCGGCTATCCGGAGATGAAGAACGAGAGCCGCGCCGCCTTCGCCAAGCGGCTGGCCAACGAGAACTGCCTGGAGGGCATGATCTTCCACGCGTACGAGGCGGTGAACCTGTCCATCGGCCAGGGCGACGTCCTCGTCACGCCGCTCCAGCTCGCCCGGGCGTACGCCGCGCTCGTCGGGGACGGCAACGTCCGCAGCCCCCGGCTGGGCTGGGCGCTCATGCGGCCCGACGGCACGCTGCACAAGGAGATCCCGGTGCCGGTGGAGTATCACCTGCCGGTCAGCGACGAGACCCGCACCTACATCCGCAAGGCGCTCAGCGAGGTGCCGTCGGACGGCACGGCGGCCGGCGCGTTCCGCGGGTTCCCGCTGAACATCGTGAAGATCGGCGGCAAGACCGGCACGGCGGAGGTCTACGGCAAGGAGGACACCTCGTGGTTCGCCTCCTTCGCGCCCGCCGACAACCCGCGGCTGGTCACCGTGGTCATGGTGGCGCAGGGCGGTTTCGGCGCCTCGACGGCCGCGCCCGCCGTACGGCGGATCTGGGAGGGCATCTTCGGCCTCGGCAAGGGGGACAACGGCAAGCCGGTGCAGCCGGCGCTCCCCGACGGCAAACCGGTCACGCGGCTGCCGGCCATCAGCCGCGACGGGACCCAGTGAGGCGCCTGCCATGACCGAGGCCATGAGAGTGGGACGCGGGTCGCTGGCGCGGCGGGCGATCGGCCGCGGCGCGGTCGTCTGGCGGATGGACTGGCTCCTCCTCGGCGCGGTCCTCGCGCTCAGCGTCGTGGGCACGCTGCTGGTGTGGTCGTCGACCAGGACCTGGTCGTCCATCGAGCCGACCGCGATGGCCAAGAAGCACGTGATCAACCTGCTCATCGGGCTGGCCCTCTACAGCGCCGTCGCCGTGAGCGACTACCGGTGGCTCCGCACGTACGCGCCGGTCCTGTACGCCGTGGCGCTCCTGGGGCTGGTGCTCGTGCTGACCCCGATGGGCTCCACGATCAACGGGCACCACTCCTGGATCATGGTCGGCGGCGGCTTCGCCGTACAGCCGGACGAGCTGGCCAAGCCGGTGCTCGTGCTGATGCTCGCGCGGCTGCTCGCGCGGCCGTCCGAACGGGACAAGGACCGGCCGCGGGCCCTGAACGTCGCGCTCTGCATCGCGCTGACCGGCGTGGCAGCGGGATTGATCATGCTCGAACCCGATCTCGGCACGACGATGGTGCTCGCGACGATCACCGGTGCGATCATCGTGCTCTCCGGGGTGCGCAAGCGCTGGGTGGTCGCCGGGATCCTGCTCGCGGCGCTCGCCGGGGCCGCGGTGTGGTCGCTGGGGTTGCTCAAGCCGTACCAGGTGGCACGGTTCACCGCGCTGCTCGATCCGTCGACCGACCCTCGCGGCGTGGGCTACAATAGCAGGCAGGCCCTGGTGGCGATCGGGTCGGGCGAGTTGTTCGGCAAGGGGCTGTTCCACGGCGGGCAGACCACCGGCCGCTTCGTGCCCGAGCAGCACACCGACTTCATCTTCACCGTCGCGGGGGAGGAACTCGGCTTCGTCGGGTCCGTCGCCGTGGTGGCGCTGCTCGGCGTGATCCTGCTGCGCGGCGCCCGGATCGCCCGGATGTGCAACGACCGGTTCAGCGCGCTCGTCGCGGGCGGGATCGTCGCGTGGCTCGCCTTCCAGACCCTCGTCAACGTCGGCATGACCATCGGCATCATGCCGATCACCGGCGTGCCGCTGCCGTTCGTGTCCTACGGCGGCACCGCGACGTTCGCGAACATGACGGCGGTGGCCGTCCTCCAGGCGATCCACCTCAGGTCGCGGCCCTTCTCCTCGTGACGCCTCCCGATGCCTCCTGATATCTCCTGATATCTCCTGATATCTCCTGATGTCGTCGTGACACTCCCATGAGAGCGGTTCGCAGGGTGGCGGATCCCCGCTCTCACTGGCGGCCGCACGGCGCGGCGAACAGTATGGGAACGGAACAGGTTCGGGGGCTGAACGAACCATTACGGAGGAACGGTGACTCCGGACGACGAGGCGCGGGACCGCCAGCGTGCCCTTGAACTGCTGCGCAGGGCCTTTCCCGACTACCGGATCGTGTACGGCGGCGGCCGGTGGGCCGCCGCGGCGGCGGGCGACCCGCCGACGGTGTGGTTCGCCGAGACGCCGGCGAGCCTGTGCGGACAGCTCTTCACGGCGCAGTTGCGCAGCGGCGGGACCATCGCGCCCCTCCGGGTGGAGGAGAGCGACTCGCAGTGCGCGAGGTGACCGGTTCGTGACATCGACACCGTTAGCGTGCGGTTGTCACCACTGGGAGAGCCGATGACGACACCCTCACGCGGCGGGGACCGGTCCGCCATCCAGATCGCCGGCGGCATCCGCGAGCGCACCCTCGCCGCTCTCGGGGACCCGCCCACGACCGCGGTCTTCCACCAGATCGCCGAGGAGATCCATCTCTGCTGCCCGCGGCTGTCGCGCTTCAAGTGCGTGCGGCTGGCGTACGGGTGGACGGTCGAGGAGGCGATCGAGCGCTTCCACGCGATGTGCGACCGCGAGCAGATCAAGCGCAGGGGGCTGACCGAGCGGTCCTGGCGGGAGTGGGAGGCCGGGGCCCGGCCCGACCGCGACTACACCGACCTGCTGTGCCGGCTGTTCGAGACCGGGCCGGTGCAGCTCGGGTTCGCCCGCGACTACACGCCCGAGGAGCTGCGCCGCCCGGACGGTGGATGGCAGCGCGGGACGGCCCCGGACCTGGTCACCGCCGCCGCCCGCGAGGCCAGTGAGCACGCCGAGCGGGCCGAGACGAGCGAGGTCGGCGACAGCGCGCTGGAGCGGCTGCGCACACAGGTGATCTGGCTGTCGCGGCGGTACGTCTGGGAGTCGCCGCTGCCGCTGTTCGTCGAGATGCGGGCGCTGCAGGAGCAGGCACGGCGGGCGCTGGAACGGCGCGTCCATCCCGCCCAGGCCGGTGAGCTGTACTTCCTGGCGGGAACGCTGTGCGGGCTCATGGCCAACGCCAGCATGGACATGGGCCGCCGGATGCCCGCCGACACCCTCGCCCGCGCCGCCTGGACGTACGGCAGGATCGCCGGGCACCAGTCGCTGATGGGATGGGCGCGCGGCATGCAGGCGTCGGTGGCGCTGTGGGACCGGCGCTACGAGGACGCGGCGGGCTACGCGGAGGCCGGCCTGACCCACCTGCCGAGGGGACAGGGCGGCGCCCGCCTGCACATGCTGCGCGCCCGCGCCGGCGCCATGCTCGGCTGGACCCGCGAGGCCGAGGACGATCTGCTCAGGGCGGCCGACGCCCGCGAGCCGGGAGCGGGGGACGAACTGCACGACGGCTTCGCCGGCGAGTTCGCCTTCCGGCCCGCCAAGCACGCCTACTACTCGGCCGTCGCGTACCTCCACCTCGGCCGGCCGGACCGCGCGATCGACCAGGCCCGCGCGGCGCTCGACCTGTACGCGCGGGAGGACCGGCAGAACAGGTCGTACGGCTGCGAGGCGATGGCCGCGGCCCACCTCGCCGCCGCGCATCTGATGGAGGACGATCCCGCCGGGGCGGAGCGGGCCATGGCGCCGCTGTTCGACCTGCCGCCCGAGCGCCGGATAGACAGCCTGGCCGAGACCCTGCAGGCCGCCCGGCCGCGGGTGGGCGGCTCGCTCGCCGACCGGCTGGAGGCGTTCTGCGCGTCCGGCCTACCCCAGTCGGCGGCCCGCGCGCTACCGGAGGCACCTGTGCACGAAGGAGGCGTGGGATGACCGTCTCCACCGTCGCGGGCACCCCGCCCGCCCTCGCGGAGGCCTGCCGCATGGCGGGGCTCGACGCGTCCGGCGCCCGGCTGCTGCGCAGCTTCGCCAACGTCGTCTACCACCTGCCGGGCGAGGGGGTGGTCGTCCGCCTCGCCGAGTCGGGCGCCCCCGGCAAGTACGACCGCCTGGTCACCTCGCTCAAGGTCACGAGGTGGCTGCACGAGCAGGGCTTCCCGGTCACGCTGCCGCTCGACGTGCGCCAGCCCCTCGCGGTGGAGGGCTGCCTGGCGACCTTCTGGCTCTACGAGGACGGCGCGGGCGACGGCGACCCGGTCCCGCTCGGCCTCCTGCTGCGCCGCCTGCACTCCCTGCCGCCCGTGCCGTTCGAGCTGCCGACCTTCGACCCCTTCGGCCGCGTGCGGCGGGCCGTGCACGCCAGCCGCGTGCTGGACGACGAGGAACGGGAGTGGCTCCTCGCGCGGTGCGGGGCGCTGGAGGAGGCGTACTACGAGCGGGTCGAGTTCACGCTGCCGTACGGGCTGGTCCACGGCGACGCGCACCGGGGCAACCTGATCCGCACCCGGGACCGGCTGCTGCTGTGCGACTGGGACTCGGCCGGCGCCGGGCCGCGCGAGATCGACCTGGTGCCCACGCTGCAGGGCGCGCGGTTCGGCGTGTCCGACGCCCAGCGGGACGGCTTCGTCCGTGCCTACGGCTGTGACATCCGGGAGTGGCCGGGATATCCGGTGCTGCGCGACATCCGGGAGCTCCAGACGCTGACGGCCGCCCTGCGCATCGGGCACCGGGACGCGGCCGCGCACGCGGAGCTGCGTCACCGCCTGGCCTCGCTGCGTGCCGGGGACGGCCGGCTGTGGCATCCCTTCTGACCCCTCCTGGAGCCCCACGAGGGGTGGCAAGATCCGCAGGGGCCACTCCCGGAAGCCGATACCCTGGAGTCATGTCTGTCGAGTCGTTGTTTCCCCGCCTGGAGCCGCTGCTGCCGAAGGTGCAGAAGCCGATCCAGTACGTCGGGGGCGAGCTGAACTCGACGGTCAAGGACTGGGACGAGGCGACCGTCCGGTGGGCCCTCATGTACCCGGACGCCTACGAGGTCGGCCTGCCCAACCAGGGGGTGCAGATCCTCTACGAGATCCTCAACGAGCTGCCCGAGACGCTGGCCGAGCGCACCTACGCGGTGTGGCCCGACCTCGAGGCGCTCATGCGGTCCGAGGGCGTCCCGCAGTTCACCGTGGACGGCCACCGGCCGGTTCGCGCGTTCGACGTCCTCGGGGTGTCGTTCGCCACCGAGCTCGGCTACACGAACCTGCTCACCGCGCTCGACCTGGCGGGGATCCCGCTGGAGGCGGTGGACCGCACCGACGAGGATCCGATCGTGCTGGCGGGCGGCCACGCCGCCTTCAACCCGGAGCCCATCGCCGCCTTCCTCGACGCCGCCGTTCTCGGCGACGGCGAGCAGATCGCCATCGCGATCTCCGAGGTGCTGCGCGAGTGGAAGTCCGAGGGCGGCCCCGGCGGCCGTGACGAACTGCTGCTGCGCCTCGCCTCCACGGGCGGGGTGTACGTCCCGAAGTTCTATGACGTCGAGTACCACCCGGACGGCCGCATCATGCGGGTCGTCCCCAACCGTGACGGTGTGCCGTCGCGCGTCTTCAAGCACACGGTCATGGACCTCGACGAGTGGCCGTACCCGAAGAAACCGCTGGTCCCGCTGGCCGAGACCGTGCACGAGCGGTTCAGTGTCGAGATCTTCCGGGGCTGCACCCGGGGCTGCCGCTTCTGCCAGGCGGGGATGATCACCCGTCCGGTCCGGGAGCGGTCGATCACCACGGTCGGCGACATGGTCGAGGCGGGGATCAAGGAGTCCGGCTTCAACGAGGTCGGGCTGCTGTCGCTGTCCAGCGCGGACCACTCCGAGATCGCCGACATCACCAAGGGCCTCGCCGACCGTTACGACGGCAGCCAGATCGGGCTGTCCCTGCCCTCCACCCGGGTCGACGCGTTCAACATCGATCTGGCCAACGAGCTGTCCAGGAACGGCCGCCGGTCCGGGCTCACGTTCGCGCCGGAGGGCGGGTCCGAGCGGATGCGCAAGGTGATCAACAAGATGGTCACCGAGGAGGACCTGATCCGCACGGTCACCACCGCCTACTCCAACGGCTGGCGGCAGGTGAAGCTCTACTTCATGTGCGGGCTGCCGACGGAGGAGGACGTGGACGTCCTCGGCATCGCCGACCTGGCCAAGAAGGTCATCAGGGCGGGCCGGGAGGCGACCGGCTCGCGGGACGTCCGCTGCACGGTCTCCATCGGCGGATTCGTGCCCAAGCCGCACACGCCGTTCCAGTGGGCCGCCCAGTGCGACCACGAGACGGTGGACCGCCGGCTGCGGGCGCTGCGCGAGGCTCTGCGCTCCGACAAGGAGTACGGCAGGGCCATCGGCTACCGCTACCACGACGGCAAGCCGTCGATCGTGGAGGGGCTGCTGTCGCGGGGCGACCGCCGCGTGGGCAGGGTCATCCGGGCCGTCTGGGAGGACGGCGGCCGGTTCGACGGCTGGAGCGAGCACTTCTCGTTCGAGCGGTGGATGGCCGCGGCCGAGCGGGCCCTGGCCGGCGAGCCGGTGAACGTGGACTGGTACACCATCCGCGAGCGGGACGAGCACGAGGTGCTCCCCTGGGACCACCTCGACGCCGGTCTCGACCGCGAGTGGCTGTGGCAGGACTGGCAGGACGCGCTGGGCGACGTGGAGGTCGAGGACTGCCGCTGGACGCCCTGCTACGACTGCGGCGTCTGCCCGACGATGGGGACGGAGATCCAGGTCGGCCCGACCGGCAGGAAGCTCCTGCCCCTCACGGTGATCTGACGCCCCGACAAGACGACTGACCGATACCGGAAGGACGACGGAACTGGTGAAACCCGTTCCCGAGGGGCCCGCGCCCGAACCCACGGTGCAGCGCCTGCGCGTGCGCTACGCCAAGCGGGGGCGGCTGCGCTTCACCAGCCACCGCGACATCTCCCGCGCCGTCGAGAGGGCGGTGCGGCGAGCGGGGATCCCGGTGGCCTACAGCGCGGGCTTCAACCCGCACCCGAAGATCTCCTATGCGGGCGCCGCCCCCACCGGGGTGGCGAGCGAGGCCGAGTACCTGGAGATCGGCGTCCACCGGGCGTGCGATCCACGCCGGGTGCGCGACGACCTCGACGCCTCGCTGCCGCCGGGCCTGGACGTGCTCGACGTGGTCGAGGCGCGGGACGGCGGCCTCGCCGACCGGCTGGAGGGATCGGTCTGGGAGTTGCGGCTCCCCGGGGCCGATCCGGGGGAGGCCGAGCGGGCGGTGAAGGAGTTCCTCTCGGCCGGTCACGTCGAGGTGGAACGCCTGACCAAGAAGGGAATGCGGCGCTTCGACGCCCGCCAGGCGGTGCGTACGCTGACCCTCGTGGAGGGGCCGGAAAAGACGGCAGGTCAGGAGCCTGTTCAGCCGTGTGTCATACTTCGTATGGTTGTTCGGCACGAAACACCTGCCGTACGACCCGATGACGTGCTCATGGGGCTGCGTCTCGTGGCAGGCTTCGCGCCGCCGTCACCCGCTGCGGTGACCAGGCTGGCGCAGGGGCCGCTCGACGCGGTGACCGGTGAGCCCGCCGACCCGTTCGATCTCGACCGGGCAGGCGGAGAACGATAAGACTTGCCGCCGCGGCGCCGACAGGAGGCCCGGCGGACCGCGAGAGACGAGAGCCTCCGCGCGGCGCGGAGACGTGCCCGGGGGCTGACGGGAGAGCGCCCGCATGCTCGACAACGAGCCCACTGACGGGGCTGTGAGCCTTGACGGTGAAACGACAACAGAAGACCAGGGCCAGGCCGGAGGGAACGTGGTTTCCTCCGGTCCGGTCCGTGCGTCCACGCCACGCCGCCGGTCGGCGAGCCGGCCCGCCGGGCCCCCGCCCGAGCCAGACGAACTGCCGCCTCCGGTGACCACGGTGGCCGCCGCCGCGGCGCCGAAGGCGGTGGAGCCCGAGCAGCCGGGCCAGGAGGCGCAGGAGGCGCCGGTCGTCCAGGAGCGGCCGAAGCGGGCCACCCGCCGCCGCACCAAGACCGCCGAACCGCCGGCTCCCGAGCCCGCGGTGGCGGAGGCGCCGGTCGTGGAGACGCCGGTGCCGGCGCAGGTCCCGGCCGCCGCGCCTGAGAGCGCGGGCGCCGAGCCGGTGGACGGCGGGGACGACGAGCCGGCCGCGCCCACGCGGCGCCGCCGTAGCCGCAAGCGGACCGACACGCCGGAGCAGGCCGAGCCCGCCGAGCAGGCCGAGGCCGTCGAGGAGACGCCCGCCCCGCGTCGCCGCCGTCGTGCCCGGGCGGACGAGTCCGCACCGGAACGATCCAGGGCGATGAGCGCCGCGGAGGCGGAGGTGGCCGCCGCGCTGCGGCTCAACCTGCCCGACGAGGAACCGCTGGACGACGAGCCGATCGACATCGAGGACATCGACGTCGAGGAGATCGGTGAGACCGAGGAGGAGAACGGCCGTCCTGACGTGGTGGCCGACCCCTTCGGGCTGTCCTCCCGGTCGCAGCCCTCGCCCTCGGTGACCTTCCAGGCGCCGTCGGCGCTGTTCCATCCGCTCTTCCAGGCTCCCGACCCCTTCGCGGCGCCCGTGCAGCGGCCCGCCGCGCACGTCCCGGCGCCGGCGACGGCCGGGGACGAGGACCTTGAGCCGGAAGAGCCGGAGGAGGAGCCGGAGGAGACCGCCGAGCAGGGCGAGGACGAGTCCGAGGGCGGCGGCCGTCGTCGTCGCCGCCGTCGCGGCGGCCGGGGCCGGGGAAGCCGGACGAGGGACGCCGAGGAAGGCGAGGAGTCCGAGGCCGAGGGCGAGGAGCCGCGGGCCGCGCAGGACGAGGACGAGGACCGCGAGCAGGCCGAGGACGAGTCCGACGCCCAGGGCGGCACACGTCGTCGCCGCCGTCGCCGCCGCAGGGGCAGCGAGGAGGCCGAGCCCACCCCCGACGACCCGCCGAACACCGTCGTCCGCATCCGGGCGCCCCGCGCGACCCGGTCCACGTCCGTCGACGAGGTCCAGGGCGTACGGGGATCGACCCGGCTGGAGGCGAAGAAGCAGCGCCGCCGCGAGGGCCGCGAGCTGGGCCGCCGCCGCCCGCCGATCATCACCGAGTCGGAGTTCCTGGCCCGCCGCGAGTCGGTCGAGCGGATCATGGTGGTACGCCGCCAGGGTGGCCGCACCCAGATCGCGGTGCTGGAGGACGGGGTCCTCGTCGAGCACTACGTCGACCGCGAGTCGAGCCAGTCGTACGTCGGCAACGTCTACCTCGGCAAGGTCCAGAACGTGCTGCCCTCGATGGAGGCGGCGTTCGTCGACATCGGCAAGGGCCGCAACGCGGTGCTGTACGCCGGCGAGGTGAACTTCGACACCGCCGGGCTGGAGGGCCAGCCGAAGCGGATCGAGGCGGCGCTGAAGTCCGGGCAGTCGGTGCTGGTGCAGGTCACCAAGGACCCGATGGGGCACAAGGGGGCCCGGCTGACCTCCCAGATCAGCCTCCCCGGCCGCTACCTGGTCTACGTGCCGGACGGCTCGATGACCGGGATCAGCCGCAAGCTGCCCGACAAGGAGCGAACCCGGCTCAAGCAGATCCTGCGCAAGGTCATGCCGGAGAACGCGGGCGTCATCGTGCGCACCGCCGCGGAGGGCGCCTCGGAGGAGGAGCTCGACCGCGACGTGGCCCGGCTGTCGGCCCAGTGGGAGAACATCCAGCGCAAGGCCAAGTCGGCCAGCCCGCCGGAGCTGCTGTCGGGCGAGCCCGACCTGACCGTCCGGGTGGTCCGCGACGTGTTCAACGAGGACTTCACCTCGCTGGTCGTCGAGGGCGACGAGGCGTGGACGACGGTGGACGAGTACGTCCGCTACGTCGCCCCGCACCTCACCGAGCGGCTGTCGAAGTGGCAGGAGGAGACCGACGCCTTCTCCGCCTACCGGATCGACGAGCAGATCGCCAAGGCGATGGAGCGCAAGGTGTGGCTGCCGTCCGGCGGCTCCCTGGTGATCGACCGGACCGAGGCGATGACCGTCGTCGACGTCAACACCGGCAAGTTCACCGGGCAGGGCGGCAACCTGGAGGAGACCGTCACCCGCAACAACCTGGAGGCGGCCGAGGAGATCGTCCGCCAGCTCAGGCTGCGGGACATCGGCGGCATCATCGTCATCGACTTCATCGACATGGTGCTGGAGAGCAACCGCGACCTGGTGCTCCGCCGGCTGCTGGAGTGCCTGGCGCGGGACCGCACCAAGCACCAGGTGGCCGAGGTCACCTCGCTGGGCCTGGTGCAGATGACCCGCAAGCGGGTCGGCCAGGGTCTGCTGGAGGCGTTCTCCACGCCGTGCGACTGCTGCCACGGGCGCGGGATCATCGTGTCGACCGAACCGGTCGAGGGCAGGCCCGAGCCACGCGGCACACAGGGCAAGATGGCCATCGAGAAGGCGGTGGCCGACAAGCTGGCGGCGAGCGAGGGATCGGTCGCCGCGGCGACGGGGTCGGCGCGTGAGAGCGTGACCGACGCCATCGACTCAGACGAGGGTGAAGGCTCCGCGCCGTCCTCCCGGGGACGGCGACGTTCCCGCAGGAAGACGGCGGAGTAGCGACTTCCTCACCTGGCGGTCCGCTCGGTTCGACCTGGGTACCGGATATCCGGTACCCTGGTCATCCGGTGCGCCTGGTGTCGGCGTGCCTGGCTTCGCGCGCCTGCCCGGACCGCCGGTCGTGTATCGACAGCAGCTGGATGCGGGGCGCGGCATCTCAGCATTAGCCAGTAGAAGGGTTCCGCGGTGTACGCGATCGTTCGTTGCGGCGGCAGGCAGCAGAAGGTCTCCGTCGGGGACGTCCTCGAGGTGGACAAGGTCGCCGGAGAGGTTGGCTCCTCGGTGTCGCTGCCGGCGGTGCTCGTCGTCAACGACGGCGATGTCACCACCGACGCAGCCGCTCTCTCCCGGTTCCAGGTGACCGCCGAGATCCTCGGCGAGACCAAGGGACCGAAGATCCGGATTCTGAAGTACAAGAACAAGAGTGGCTACAAGAAGCGCCAGGGTCACCGCCAGCGGTACACCCAGGTCAAGGTCACCGATATCAACCCCGGAAAGTAGTCTCCCGGGGGACACCCCGGCTTACCCCCGACAGGGAGTGAACCATGGCACACAAGAAGGGCGCCTCGTCCACCCGGAACGGCCGTGACTCGAACGCCCAGCGCCTCGGCGTGAAGCGCTTCGGCGGCCAGCTGGTGAACGCGGGCGAGATCATCGTCCGTCAGCGCGGCACGCACTTCCACCCCGGCGACAACGTCGGCCGCGGCAGCGACGACACGCTGTTCGCCCTGGCCACCGGCCGGGTGCAGTTCGGCACCAAGCGCGGTCGCCGCGCGGTGAGCATCGTCCCGGCCGCGGAGTAGATCCGCCCGGACACCTGAAGCAGCACGATGAGGCGGATCGAGCATTCGGTCCGCCTCATTCGTTTTCTCCGGCCGTACTCCGGTCGATTCCGGCACAGCAGTAAGGGGGAGCGGCTGATGGCCGACTTCGTGGACCACGTCGTCCTGCACATCAAGGCGGGTGACGGGGGCAACGGCTGCGCCTCCATCCACCGGGAGAAGTTCAAGCCGCTGGGCGGGCCGGACGGCGGTGACGGCGGCCGCGGCGGGGACGTCATTCTGGAGGTGGACCCCAACACCTCGACCCTGCTCGAATACCACCACCGGCCGCACCGCCGCGCGGGCAACGGCAAGCAGGGCATGGGCTCCAACCGGGACGGCGCCAACGGCGAGGACGTCGTCCTGCCGGTGCCCGACGGCACGGTCGTGAAGGACGCCAGGACCGGGGAGGTGCTGGTCGACCTGATCGGCTCGGGCACCCGGTACGTCGCCGTGCAGGGCGGCTTCGGCGGCCTCGGCAACGCCGCGCTCGCCAACGCCAAACGCAAGGCCCCCGGCTTCGCGCTGCTCGGAGAGCCGGGCGACGAGGCCGAGATCGTGCTCGAACTCAAGACCGTCGCCGACGTCGCGCTGGTGGGCTTCCCCAACGCGGGCAAGTCGTCCCTGATCGCGGCGCTCTCCGCGGCCCGGCCGAAGATCGCCGACTACCCGTTCACCACCCTCGTGCCGAACCTCGGGGTGGTCACGGCGGGCGAGACCGTCTTCACGGTCGCCGACGTGCCCGGGCTCATCCCCGGCGCCTCGGAGGGCCGGGGCCTCGGCCACGAGTTCCTGCGGCACGTCGAGCGCTGCTCGACGATCGTGCACGTGCTCGACTGCGCCACGCTGGAGCCGGGACGCGACCCGGTGACCGACTTCGAGGTGATCGAGGCCGAGCTCGCGGCGTACGGCTCCCTGCAGGACCGGCCGCGCCTGGTCGCGCTGAACAAGGTGGACGTCCCCGACGGCCGGGACCTCGCCGACATCGTCACGCCCATCCTGGAGGAGCGCGGCGTGCGGGTCTTCGAGATCTCCGCGGCGAGCCACGAGGGCCTGCGGCCCCTGTCGTTCGCGATGGCCGAGATGGTGGCGGCGGCCCGCGCGCAGGCCCCGGTCGAGGAGCCGACGCGTCTGGTCATCCGGCCCAAGCAGCTCGGCGAGGCCGGGTTCTCCGTACGCCGGATCGACGAGAACCGCTTCCAGGTGACCGGCGAGAAGCCCGAGCGGTGGATCCGCCAGACCGACTTCACCAACGACGAGGCCGTCGGCTACCTCGCGGACCGGCTCGACCGGCTCGGCGTCGAGGAGGAGCTGATCAAGGCCGGTGCGACGGCCGGCGCTGAGGTCGTCATCGGGCCGATGGAGGGCGGCTACGTCTTCGACTGGCAGCCGTCGCGGGGCGCCGAGGCGGTCCTCGGGCCGCGCGGCACCGACCTGAGACTCGGCTGACCGGGAGACGCGGTGAGAGGGGGAGCGGTGAGAGAGGGGGAGACGGCGTGACGGGCAGGCAGCGGATCGGCGAGGCCGCGCGGCTGGTGGTCAAGGTGGGCTCGTCGTCGCTGACGACCCCCCGCGGCACGATCGACGTCGACCGGGTCGACGCGCTGGTGGACGTGCTGGCCGCCCGGCGGCTGGCCGGCGCGCAGATCGTGCTGGTGTCGTCCGGCGCGATCGCCGCCGGGCTCGGCCCGCTCGGGCTGCGCGCCCGGCCCAAGGACCTGGCCACCCAGCAGGCCGCCGCCTCGGTGGGGCAGGGCGTGCTGATCGCCCGTTACACCTCCTCCTTCGCCAGGTACGGCTTACGCGTGGGCCAGGTGCTGCTGACGGCCGACGACATGATGCGCCGCTCGCACCACCGCAACGCCCAGCGGACGCTGGCCCGGCTGCTGGAGCTCGGCATCGTCCCCGTCGTGAACGAGAACGACACGGTGGCCACCGACGAGATCCGGTTCGGCGACAACGACCGGCTGGCGGCGCTGGTGGCCCACCTCATCCACGCCGATGGCATGGTGCTGCTGTCGGACGTCGACGCGTTGTACGACGGGGATCCCCGCAGGGAGGGCGCCGCCCGCATCGCGGAGGTCAGGGGACCGGAGGACCTGGAGGGCGTCGAGCTCGGCACCTCCGGCCGGGTCGGCACCGGCGGCATGATCACCAAGGTGGAGGCGGCCCGCATCGCCACCGGGGCGGGCGTGCCCGTCGTGCTCACGGCGGCGGCGCACGCGGCTCAGGCGCTCGCGGGGGCCGACATCGGCACCTGCTTCCACCCGGGGGGCCGCCATCCCGGCACCCGGCTGCTCTGGCTCGCCCACGCGACGACCGGGCGCGGCCGGCTGCACCTGGACGCGGGCGCGGTCGAGGCCGTGGTGGGGCGGCGGATGTCGCTGCTGCCCGCCGGTGTCGTGAAGGTCGAGGGCGACTTCGCGGCCGGCGACCCGGTCGACCTGTGCGCGCCGACGGGCGTCGCGGTCGCCCGCGGCCTGGTCAACTACGACGCGGGGGAGATCCCCGACCTGCTCGGCCGCTCCACCAGGGAGCTGGCCAGCACACTCGGCCCGGAGTACGAGCGTGAGCTGATCCACCGGGACGACATCGTGATCCTGTAGTCCACCGAGAAGAAGCGACGGAGCGCGAGGCAATGTCTGAGGTTGTGTCCGAGGCAGAGGAATTCCTGACGGTCGCCCGGGCGGCGAAGGACGCCGCGGCGGCGCTCGCGCCGTTGCCGCGCGCGCCGAAGGACGCGGCGCTGCGTGCCGTGGCCGACGCGCTGGAGGCGGCCACGGACGAGATCGTCGCGGCCAACGCCGTCGACGTGGACCAGGCCAGGGCGAACGGCGTCCCCGAGGCGATGATCGACCGGCTGCGGCTGGACGCCGCCCGGATCGCGAAGATCGCCGGGGCTGTCCGCGAGGTGGCCGACCTGCCCGACCCGGTCGGGGAGGTCATACGCGGGAGCACGCTGCCGAACGGCCTGGAGCTGCGGCAGGTGCGGGTGCCCCTCGGCGTCATCGGCATCATCTACGAGGGCAGGCCCAACGTCACCGTCGACGCGGCGGCGCTCTGCCTCAAGAGCGGCAACGCCGTGCTGCTGCGCGGGTCGTCCAGCGCGTACTCCTCCAACACCGCGCTCGTGCGGATCATGCGGGAGGCGCTGGCGGCGACCGAGGTGCCGGCCGACGCCGTACGGCTCGTGCCGGGCCAGACCCGCGAGTCGGTCCGGCATCTCATGCGCGCCCGGGGGCTGGTCGACGTGCTGATCCCGCGCGGCGGCGCCTCGCTGATCAACAGCGTGGTCGAGGAGTCGACGGTGCCGGTCATCGAGACCGGGGTGGGCAACTGCCACGTCTACGTGGACGCCGACGCCGACGTCGAGACCGCCCTGAAGATCCTCGTGAACGCCAAGGCGCAGCGGCCCTCGGTGTGCAACGCCGCCGAGACGTTCCTGGTGCACGCCGCGATCGCCGACGAGTTCGTCCCCAAGGCGCTGACGGTGCTCAAGGACGCGGGGGTGACCGTCCACGGCGACGAGCGGGTGCGGTCCTACGGCGCCGACGTCGTGCCCGCCACCGAGGAGGACTTCACCACCGAGTACCTCTCGCTCGACGTCGCCGCCGCGGTGGTCGACTCGCTCGACGACGCGGTCGCGCACATCCGGCGGTACGGCTCGGCCCACACCGACGCCATCGTGACCCGGTCCCAGCAGGCCGCCCGCAGGTTCGTTGCGACCGTGGACAGCGCCGCGGTGGCGGTCAACGCCTCGACCCGCTTCACCGACGGCGGCGAGTTCGGCTTCGGCGCGGAGATCGGCATCTCCACGCAGAAGCTGCACGCCCGCGGGCCGATGGGACTGCCGGAGCTGACCTCCACCAAGTGGATCTACACCGGGGACGGGCACATCCGGGTGTGACCCTCGCACCCGGGCCCGGAGGCGGCCTCAGACGCGGGCTCAGACGCGGGTGAGCACGGGACGCGAGCCGAGGCCCGCGTCCCTCGCCCGCAGCGCCGCGTCCACCCGACTCGGCGCCTCCAGCTTGGTCAGCACGTTGCTCACATGGTTGCGCACGGTCTTGGTGGCCAGGCACAGCTCGCGGGCGATCTCGGCGTTGGACCTGCCGTCGGCCAGCCGCTCCAGGATCTCGTGCTCCCGCTGGGTGAGGCCGGGGAACGGGCTGCGGGCCGGCGGCGTCGTCAGGCGGTCCAGCAGCCGGGGGGCCAGCCCGCCGCCGAAGACGACCTGCCCGTGGGCCACCGACGTGACCGCGGCCGCGATCTCCGAGGGGCGTGACCCGTTGAGCAGGTAGCCGTACGCCCCGGCGCGCAGCGCGCCCGTGAAGCCCGCCTCGCCGTCGTCCGCGCCGAGCGCGAGCACCCGTACGGCGGGGCAGCGGCGGGGCAGGGACTCCAGAGCGCCCAGCATGGCCAGGTCGGCCAGCAGCACCCGCGGCGACAGCCGTACGCACAGGCGGAGGGCGTCGAGGTCGTCGCACGCGGTGCCGGCGACGTGGAGTCCGGCCGCCTGGTCGAGGGCGGACCGGATGCCCTCGACGAGCAGAGGCTGATCGGCGGCGACCACGACGGTGATCGGGCCGGAGGAGTCGGTCATCGGCATCGTTGTCTCCGTCTTGCCTGTGTTTCCGGAGCAGACTCTGCCGGGACGCTCTTGTGGGCCGGTTGGTGTTCGCTTGTATCGGGTCATCGGCGCGCCTCCGCCGATTCTGGCTCCGGGCCCGCTATGGTTGGCGCTCCTATGGCTGGACGTCTCGGGCGGGTCGGCCCCTACACGCTGCTGGAGCGGCTGGGCCGGGGTGGCATGGGCGAGGTGTACCTCGCCGACGGCCGCCGGGGCGACCGCGTCGCGGTCAAGATGCTCCGCGACCCCATCGAGCACGACCCGGACGCGCGTTTACGCCTCGAGCGCGAGGTGCGGGCGCTGCGCAGGGTGGAGAGCCCGTACGTCGCCCAGGTGCTCGACGCGGACCTGTCGGGCGACCGGCCGTACCTCGTGATGGAGTACATCGAGGGGGAGAACCTGCTCGACGCCGTACGGCGCGGCGGCCCGCTCAAGGAGCCACAGCTGATCACGCTGGCGCAGGGGCTCGCCGCCGCGCTGGCGATCATCCACGCGGGCGGGATCGTGCACCGCGACGTCAAACCGGCCAACGTGCTGCTCGGCGAGGACGGGCCCGTCCTGATCGACTTCGGGATCGCCCAGGTGCTCGACGCGACGCGGGTCACGATGACCGGAACGTTCCTCGGCACGCCCGGCTACTGCGCGCCGGAGGTGTTCTCCGACGAGACGGTGGGGGAGCCCGCCGACGTGCACGGCTGGGCCGCCACCGTCGCGTTCGCGGCCACCGGGCGGCCCACCTTCGGCCGGGGCACCGCCGAGTCGCAGATGTACGCCGTGCTGAACGGCAAGGCCGATCTCGTGGGGGTGCCCCCCGCGCTGCTGTCGCTGGTGCGTGCGGCGCTGCACCGGGACCCCTCCCGCCGTCCCACCGCCGCGCTGCTCGCCGACCGCCTGTCCAGGCTCGCGCGGGTCGCCGTCGACCCGCCGGACCGCGGCGCCGGGCCGCCCGCCCCGCAGCGCGCCAGGGAGAACGGCCGGGAGAACGGCGCGGGCGGCCCGGCCGTGCAGGTCCGGGCCTCCGCGGAGGCCGCCGCCCGCACCGGGACGGCACGGTCCCCGGTGCGGCCACCGTTGAGAAGCCCTTTGAGAACGCCGGTGAGGACCGCGGCGCGGACCCAGGCGAAGACGGCGGCGAAGTCGGCGACCGGCCCGGCCGCGCCCGAGGGGGCGCTCGGGATCCCGACCGGGAACGCGGCGCTGGTCCTGGTCGCGCTCCTCGCGGTGCCGTGCGTGGTGACGGCGGTGATCTACCCGCTGGCCACCTTCGTGATCACCGCGGTGTTCGCCGTCGTGACCAGGGCGATCTGGACGAGCCACTGGCTGGTGCGACGACGCCGGCCCGGCCGGGGACGCACCTTCCTGCGGGTGCTGCTGTTCCCCCTCACCCTGTCGGGCTCGGCGCTGTCGGCCGTCGTGTGGCCGGGCCTGCCGGCCGCCGCGGCGGCGTTCGCGGCGATCTGGGTGGGTTCCGGCGCGCGCCTGGACCCCGACTGGTGGTCTCAGGTGGTGCCGGTCACGATCGCCGGGGTCGCCTTCGGAGTGGTCAGCGGCGGGCTCGTCGGGCGGGAGATCGAGCGCGCCGGCGGGGCCATTCCGGGCCTGCGCCGGGAGGGCCTGCGGGCGCTCGCCGTGCTCGGCGGCTTCGTGCCGCTGTGCGCGGCCGCCGTACGCGCCGTCTCCTACTTCTTCTGAGCAGCCGGGCCGGGGTCAGTTCTCCCGCCGGGCGAAGCGGTTGAAGATGCGCTCGCCCGCGTTGACCGCGCCCTCCGCGACGTCGCGCAGCACGCCGATGAACGGGTCCTGCGACTGCGCCCACGACTCCCGGTAGGAGTTGGCCGCGGCCTTGATCTCGTCGGTGAGCCGGGCGTTGGCGTCGTCCTCCCGGCGCGGGTAGTCGCCGGCGAGGACGCGGTCGTACTCGCCGTCGCGGCGCCAGCGGTCGAGTTCGGCGACCCGGGTCACGGCGAACGGGTGGGTCGTGCCGAGCATGTTGAGGACCTTGAGCAGGCCGTCGCGGACGTCGCCCGCGGTGTCGTACTCCCTGGCCTGGTCGAGGAACGCCTCGATGTTCATCTCGTGCAGGCGCGAGCCGCCGGCGAGCTTCATGAGCGCGCGCAGCGCGGCGTCGGGGTCCTGCCCGGCGAGCAGGCCGCCCCGGTCGGCGGACATCTCCGCCTTGCGCTGCCACTCCTCCAGGGCCGCGACGATGATCCGCAGGCCGATGTAGCCGAGCGGGATCCAGGCCACCCGCGTGGCCAGCCGGGTCAGGATCGCGAGCATCGTGCCGTAGACGGCGTGGCCCGACAGGATGTGGGAGGTCTCGTGGCCGACGACGAAGCGCAGCTCCTCGGAGTCCATGAGGTCGAGCAGGCCCGTCGAGACGATGATGAACGGCTCGTCGAAACCGATCGCCATCGCGTACGCCTTGGGGTCCTGCTGCACGTAGATCTCGGGAATCCGGTGCAGGTCGAGGATGTAGGCGCTGTCGCGGCCCATGTCGTACAGGGCGCGGAACTGGGTGTCGGTCGTGCGCACGGCGGAGGCGAGGAACATCAGGCGGAGCCTGCGCTCGCTGAACAGGCCGGACGTGCGCTTCAGCACCGCGTCGAACCCGGAGAGCGAACGCATCGCGACCAGCGCGGACCGGTCGGCGGGATGTTCGTAGGCTCGTGAGCTGATGCCGGGCAGCTGCACGCGATTGCGATCGGGAGTGGTCATGTCCCGCATGCTATGTCTCAGGGGGCGGACGCGCGCGGGACGCCGCGAGGAGCCCTGACGGCGTCCGAGGAGGCCGGTTCACGGGCCGGCCGGGCGAGGACGTTAAGGTCCGTTCCATGCGAAACGGGACGGAGATCCGGCGGCTGGGCGTGATGGGCGGGACGTTCGACCCGATCCACCACGGCCACCTGGTGGCGGCGAGCGAGGTGGCGCACCACTTCGACCTGGACGAGGTGGTCTTCGTCCCGACCGGGCAGCCGTGGCAGAAGGCGGACCAGCGTGTCTCCTCCAGCGAGGACCGCTATCTGATGACCGTCATCGCGACCGCGTCGAACCCCCGCTTCTCGGTGAGCCGGGTGGACATCGACCGGCCGGGGCCCACGTACACGATCGACACGCTGCGCGACATCGCCGCCGCGTACGGACCGGACGCCGATCTCTACTTCATCACCGGCGCCGACGCGCTCGCGCAGATCCTGAGCTGGCGCGACGCCGGCGAGCTCTTCGACACCGCGCACTTCGTCGGCTGCACCCGGCCCGGTCACCCGCTGCAGGACCCCGGCCTGCCGGCCGGGAAGGTGAGCCTGGTCGAGATCCCCGCCCTGGCGATCTCCTCCTCGGAGTGCCGCGACCGCGTGGCCGCCGGGGAGCCCATCTGGTATCTCGTCCCCGACGGCATCGTGCAGTACATCAACAAGCGCCGCCTGTACCGGGACCCGGCCGGCTGAATCGCCGGGCGCCATCGGGGCCGCCAACGGGCGGGCAAGGGACGCGTGGTCGTCGGCGCCCCGCGCCCGCCGGATCACTCTGCGCGGTCAAATGGTCCGAGACCGCCGGGCAGGCTTGCGCCAACTCCCCTGGAAACCTTCGGGTCCGGCGATACAGGATCGGAGTACGGCCGTAAGGCGCGATGTCGCCGGAGGAATGCCGTCCCCCGACCCGGCTCGGGGAAGGCGCGCGGTCCGTTCCCGCGGTCCAGGACCTGCCTGGTCGCCAGACCCGTCCCAGCCCTGACCGGGCGCAAGGAGGGACCATGCACCCGAAATCGATGCGGCTCGCCGTCGCGACAGTTCTCGGCTCCGCGCTCGTGGTGGGAGGGGCCGCGCTGCTGAGCGGTACGGCCGCCGCCACGGCCGGCTCGGCCGCTCCCGCCCAGGTGACGACCACCGGCACGGGACACGGCACCGGACACGGCACGGGACACGGCACAGGGCACGGCACCGGATCCGGCCAGGCGCAGCGGGTGCCGCACGTCAAGCCGACCAAGCCTCACAAGCCGAGGAAGCACCACAAGAAGCCGAAGCAGCACCAGCAGCAGCACAAGCACACCAAGCCTCATCACGGGCCTGGTCACGGGCACTGACGGCCGGCCCGCGTGGTCCGCGGGCGACCTGTCCGATGCGGCCCCGCACCCGTACGGGCGCGGGGCCGCACGCGTCCCTCCGGCGGAATCATCGGGCCCGGGAGGACGTTGAAGCTCCGATCCCGGGCATAACTCCGGTATCGACAGGGTGTGACGGTAGGGTCTCCACGGAAAAGCGGGTTGTACGGGGGCCGCGGACTGTGCACCCTTGAAGAGCCCGTCAACGGAGGACAGAACCGAATCGTGACAGCATCCGAGAGAGCGGCAGAGCTTGTGCGGGTGGCGGCCGAGGCCGCCGCCGAGAAGCTGGCCGACGACATCATCGCCTACGACGTGAGCGAACAGCTCGTCATCACCGACGCCTTCCTTCTCTGCTCCGCGTCCAACGACCGGCAGGTCCGCGCGGTCGTCGACGAGATCGAGGAGCGGCTGCGCGTCGAGGCCGACGCCAAACCCGTACGCCGGGAGGGCGAGCGGGAGGGCCGCTGGGTCCTGCTCGACTACCTCGACATCGTGGTGCACGTGCAGCACGAGGAGGACCGCGCCTTCTACGCGCTGGAGCGCCTGTGGAAGGACTGCCCGTCCATCGAGCTGCCGGAGAGCGTACGGCGGGTCGCCGCCCAGCGTGGGCGCGGGGCGAACCCGTGACGGACGCCGGCACCGGGGCGGCGTGATGGGCCGCCGTGTGGTCTGCCTGCGGCACGGGCAGACGTTGTGGAACGTGGAGAAGCGCTTCCAGGGGCACACCGACATCGCCCTGGACGAGACGGGGATCGCCCAGGCAGCCCGGGCGGCCTCCCTGCTCGCGTCGCTGCGCCCGACGATGCTCGTCGCCTCCGACCTCCGCCGGGCCTACGACACGGCCTCCGCGCTCGGCCGCATCACCGGCCTCGACGTCATGGTCGACAAGGACCTGCGCGAGCGCGGCGGCGGGGAGTGGGAGGGCCTGACCCGCGACGAGATCAGGGCGGGCTGGCCGGTCGAGTACGAGGCGTGGGAGGCGCCGGGCGGCGAGGACGTGACGCACGTCGCCGACCGGGTGGCCGAGGCGGTCGAGCGCTGGGCGGGCCGCCTGGGCGACGACGGCCCGCTGGTGATCGCCTCGCACGGCGCCGCGCTGCGGCTCGGCATCTGCCGCCTGCTCGGCCTGCCGCAGGAGCTGTGGTCGGCGCTCGGCAGCCTGGGCAACTGCTCGTGGTCGGTGCTGGAGGAGGGCCGCCGGGGATGGCGCCTGATGGAGCACAACGCGGGCACCCTGCCTGAGCCGGTCAGCAGCGACGACAGCCCCGCCGCCACCGCGGACGGCTGATACGCCTGTTACCGGTGCTACGCGGGTGACCGGTGACGATTAGGTAAACGGAAGGGCATGGATATATGCTCTCCGAGCGCCGCGCCGGGAGGACTCGGAGCGGTGGCAAGGGGCTATAGCGCAGCTGGTAGCGCACCTCCATGGCATGGAGGGGGTCTGGGGTTCGAGTCCCCATAGCTCCACCCACTCGGGTGCGCGGTCACTCAGCTGGTGACTCAGCCGGGCGTCACAGGCCTTTCAGGTAGGCGAGCGACGGCATGAAGAAGTACTCGCCTCCCTTCATCGTCACCGTCTGCGGAACCTGCTGCCGGGGGGCGCTCAGCTTCTTGCCGTCCCACTCGGTGGGGAAGCGCACCTTGACGTCCCGCCTGCCCTGGCCGATCACGGGGTCGTGGCCGGTGCCCTCGGCGGGGAAGCCGGGCTCGTCGGCCCAGCTCTGCTGGGTGAACTCGAACTGGGACTGCAGGCTGGAGTTGAACGCCATGAACAGCAGGCCCACGCCGCCGGTCGGCCTGGTCGCCGGGGACGCGTCGTCCCACGGCCTGTCGGTGCGCCTGCCGTACGTCTGGCCGCGCCGGGCCATCATGACCCCGAGCGCGCGCTCCAGCCCGCCGTCACGGGAGTCGCGGGGGTTGGCCTTGCGGATGTGCGCGCTCACCGGGCACCTGGACCCGGGATCGTCGCGGTAGCTGAAGTCGTTCTGCACCGGGTGGCCCTCGGCGCTCGGCCTGCCGTGCAGTCGCAGCGGCGTGCCGTTGCGGAACCGGCCCACGAGCATCGCGCCGGCGAGCGGCCGGTCCTCCCCCTTGAAGCCGAGTGCGTCGGCGAGGGCCTCCTCGGCCTCGCGGAACGCGCGGACGTTCTGCTCCAGCTTGCGCAGCACGAGGTAGCTGCCGAAGTGACGGCTCGGGTGCGGGGCGAGGGGGTCGGCGGCGAGCACGTGGCTCAGCGGGAAGAACGGGTTCCAGTTGGTGCCGGACTCGGCGGCCACCTGGTCGGCGAGGAACAGCGGCTGGCTGCGGCCGTCCACGTAGCCGAAGTGCTCGATGCCCCGGCCCTGGGCGTCGCGCAGGCCCTCGCCCGTCTCCTCGCCGAGGATCTTCGCGGTCTTCGGCAGCAGCGCGAGGACGCGCGTGCGCGTCGCGGCGACCGGCTCGGGCGTGGCGTCCCCGATCAGCACGATCGCGTGGATCTCCCCCTGGTAGTGCTTCTCCCACGCGTCGACCGCCGGGTCGCTCAAGGTGTCCTTGCGCCGTTTCATCCCCGACTTGAACGCGTTGTCGGTGAATTTAGTGGTTGATTCGCCCAGTTTGAGATATCCGAGCTTGCTGATGCCGACGCCGACGTACGGCGTGCCGCGCTTCTTCGAGCGGTTGAACTCGCGCACCTCCTCAAGGTGCTTCCTGGCCGACTTCATGAGCGGCACCAGGGAGCGCAGGAACCGCCTGCCGTCCGCGCCGTCGCCGAAATGCACGAGCAGCAGGGACATGCTCTCGCGCACGTGCGCCTGCAGGATGTTCGGCTGCAGGTTGTCGAGCATCGCCTTGGTGTCGGCGTCGAGTTTCGCCGAATCCCAGGCGAGCGGCTTTCCGTTGGACAGGTTGACCGGCATGTCGGTTCCTTCCCCCCTAGTGGAAATGTCGGGCCCCTACCGATGAGAGCCATCATCCATGGAAAAGGTTCGGCGTACCGGGGAAACGGCGGGGTCGGAAGGACGGGGCGGTGGTGGCCCCGGCTTCCCGCCGTTCCGCGCAGGCCAGGCCTACTTTCCGTGACGGGGGTAGTGACCCGGCCATGATGAAGAGACGGCCTGTCGGCGTTGAAGAGGAGTTTCTTGTCGTCGACCTCCAGTCCCGGCGTCTCACGCCGCTGGCGGAGTCGATGCTGGAGCGGCTGCCGGACGAGGGGTTCTCGGCCGAGTTGCAGCGATCGGTGGTGGAGACCAACAGCACCCCGATGGAGGACCTGAGCGACGTACGGGCCGAGATCGTACGGCTGCGCCAGGCGCTGGTCGCGGCCGGAGAGCCGCTGGGCGTGGGCGTCATCGCCGCCGGGACGACCCCCAACACCGGCATCGAGGGCTACACCTTCACCCCGGGGGAGCGCTACCGCTACCTGTCGGAGTCCTACCGGTTCCTGGCCGAGGAGCAGCTCATCTGCGGGGCGCAGGTGCACGTGGAGATCGACGACAGGGACGTGGCGGTGCTCGCCGCGCAGCGCGTCGAGGCGTGGCTTCCGCCGCTGCTGGCCCTCAGCGCCAGCTCGCCCTTCTGGATGAACGAGGACAGCGGGTACGCCAGCAGCCGGGCGCTGACCTGGCAGCGGTGGCCGACGGCCGGGCCGCTCGGTCCGTTCGCCGACGCCTCCGAATACGACAGGACGGCAGAGGACCTGGTCGCCTCCGGCGTGATCAAGGACGCCGGCATGATCTACTACGACCTGCGGCTCAGCGCCCACGTGCCGACGGTGGAGATGCGCGTCTGCGACTCGTGCCCCCTGGCGGACGACGTGGTGCTGCTGGCCGGGCTCTTCCGGGCCCTCATGAGCAGGGAGATCGAGGCCGTGGAGCGGGGTGAGCCGCCGGTCGGGGAGCAGCGTCTCGCGCTGCTGCGGGCGGCCAACTGGCGGGCGGCCCGCGACGGGCTGGAGGGCGAGCTGATGTCGCCCGTCACCAGCCGGCCGGCGCCGGCGCCGCGGCTCGTCGCGTGGATGCTGGAGGAGCTGCGGCCGACCCTGGAGGAACTCGGCGACTGGGAGATCGTGTCGGAGCTCGCCAACGAGGCCCTGCTCCGCGGCAGCTCCGCCTCCCGCCAGCGGGGGGCGTACGCCGTCAACGGCAGAGCCGAGGACGCGGTCGACCTGCTGCTCGCGGAGACCCGGCAGAGCTAGAGCCCTTGCTGAGCGCGGACCGGGCCGCGCGAGGGGGTGGGCGGTCGGGCCGATAGCCTTCTGGCCATGCCTCCACTGTCCGCCCACCCCCTGAGCACGGCATGAACGGCGCCTACTCGGGCTGGCTGATCGGCGCGGCCCTGCTGCTGGCGCTGGCCGCCGTGGTCACCACCGTACGGAACCGGCCGATGGGGCCGGTGCTGCTGATCGGGCTGGGGCTGCTGGAGATCGCCGTGCTCGCGCAGGCGGGGTTCGCCCTCGCCGGGATGGGGCGCGTCGCGGAGAAGGCGACCTTCGTCGGATACCTGGCGGGGACCGTGGTGATCCCGCCCGCCGCGGTGTGGTGGGGCCGGGCGGAGCGGACCCGCTGGGGCCCCGGGGTCATCGCCGTGGCCGCGTTCACCGTGGCCGTCATGACCGGGCGGCTGCTGCAGGTCTGGAGCATGGTCCCGTGAGCGACGCGGCCGTACGGTCCGGGCCCGGGCGGGTGCTCGTGGCGGTGTACGGCGTCTTCGCGCTGGCCGCGACCTCCCGCGCCGCCGTGCAGATCGCCACCCGTTTCGCCGAGGCGCCACTGGCGTACGCGCTGTCGGCGTTCGCGGCGGTCGTCTACATCGCCTTGACGGTGGCGCTGGCCCGCGGCGCCGCCCGTGTGGCGCTCGCCGCCTGCCTGGTCGAGCTGGCCGGCGTGCTGGTCGTCGGCACGCTCAGCCTGGCCGACCCGGCCGCCTTCCCGCACGCCACCGTGTGGTCGGGGTACGGCAGCGGGTACGGCTTCGTGCCGCTGGTGCTGCCCGTCGTCGGCCTGCTGTGGCTGCTGCGCGGCGTCCGCCGCTGACGATCCTTTTCAGGACTACTCCAGGAACCGGGAACAAACGAGGAGTTTGAGGCCTTTGGTAGGGTGTTAAACGTAGGATGACTGGATGAGGGGAGATGTTGCGGCGATGAGTGCCGTCGTCACGCGAAGGGCCACCGGCGAGGCTCCGTGGAGAGCCGCGTGGAGAGCGCCGGGCGGATCGATGGCGTGGCTCATCGCCGGCGGCATCGCCCTCGCCGCACTGAACCTCCGCACCGCCGTGACCAGCGTGGGCACCGTCCTCGACGAGGTGAGCACCGGGCTCGGCCTGTCCGGCGCGATGACCGGGCTGCTGACCACGCTGCCGGTGGTGAGCTTCGCCCTGTTCGGGGCGCTGACGCCGGCCATGTCCCGGAGGATCGGCGAGCACCGGCTGCTGCTGACCGCGATCGTGCTGCTCGCCGCGGGCCAGGCCGTACGCTCCCTCGTCGACTCGGCGGCGCCGTTCATGGCCGCCAGCACGGTCGCGCTGGCGGGCGGCGCGGTCGGCAACGTCGTCATCCCCACGCTGATCAAGAAGCACTTCCCGCGACGGTCCGGCGCCATGACGACCGTCTACTCGACCGCCCTCGCGGCCGGGACGATGGTGGCCGCCGCGGCCACCGTCCCGGTGCAGCAGGCCGCGGGCGGCAACTGGCACGTGGCACTCGGGGTGTGGGCGGCCCTGGCCGCCGTTGCCGCGATTCCGTGGCTCGCGCTCAGGCGCGGTGAGCCGGAGCGGCGTAGCACCCCCGCCCGGACGGCGGGCGAGAGCCTCCTGCGCAGCAGGCTCGCCTGGGCCGTGGCCGGTTACTTCGGGTCGCAGTCGCTCATCGCCTACGTCATGTTCGGCTGGCTGCCGCTGCTGCTGCAGGACAACGGCTACACCAGCGGCCAGGCCGGGGTGGTGCTCGCCGTGTTCACCGGGCTCGGCATCCCGATCTCGATGGTGGTGCCCACGCTGGCGACCCGCCTGTCCGGGCAGCGCCCGCTGGTGGTCGCCTTCGCCGCCCTGTACGCGGCCGGCTTCGCCGGGATGCTGACCGGGCACGCGATGTGGGCGTGGGCGATCCTCGTGGCGCTCGGCGGCGGCACGTTCCCGCTGGCGCTGGCGATGCTGGCGCTGCGGACCCGGACGGCGCCGGGCACCGCCGCCCTCTCCGCCTTCGGGCAGAGCGCCGGATACCTCATCGCGGGCGCGGGCCCGATCACGTTCGGCCTCCTCCACCAGGTGAGCGGTGGCTGGGCGCTGCCGTTCGGCCTGCTGTTCGCCGCGCTCGCCGTACAGGTCGTCACCGGCTGGTACGCGGGCGGCGACCGGACGCTGGAGGACGCGGGCGCCGAGGGGGCTTCCCGCCTCCGGGTTTAGGCAGCCCTCAGAGGGCAGGGCTTGTCGTGTAGCCCACGAGAGAAGGAGGAGGCATGAGCTCGATCGAACAGTCCATCGATGTGAATGTCCCGATCCGTACCGCGTACAACCAGTGGACGCAGTTCGAGAGCTTCCCGGAGTTCATGGAAGGCGTCGAGTCGGTCAAGCAGATCGGCGACACACGTACCGACTGGGTCGTCGAGATCGCGGGAGTCCGCCGGGAGTTCGAGGCGGAGATCACCGAGCAGCACCCCGACGAGCGCGTGGCCTGGCGCTCACTGGACACGCCGCGGCAGGCCGGAGTCGTCACGTTCCACCGGCTCGGCGACGCCACCACCCGCGTCACCCTCCAGATGGAGTACGACCCCGAGGGCTTCCTCGAGAAGGCGGCGGACGCTCTTCAGCTCGTGCGCATGCGCGTCAAGGGCGACCTGGAGCGTTTCAAGACCTTCATCGAGTCGCGCGGCGGCGAGACCGGCGCCTGGCGCGGTGACGTGCCCGGCCCGCACCAGCAGGACGGAACGGGCTCCGGAGGTTTCTCCGGAGGAGGATCCGGTACGGGCTACGACATCGGCGAGCCGATGCCGCCCCAGACCGTGAACCCCGACTACCCCCGCGAGACGCCGCTGCCCGCACCCGGCAGCGGTCCGATCCCGCCGGCGCCCGGTACGGGCCCGCTCCCCGGCAGCGGACCTCTGCCGCCGCGGGACACGCCCGGCCCCGTCATCTAGGCGCGTCATCTAGGCGCGGTTATCCAGGCCCGGTCATCTAGGCGCGGGTCGTCCGAAGAGGCCCATCTCCCGAGGGACAGGGAGGTGGGCCTCTTCTCGTTATGATGCCGATATTAGAGAATTATCGGTAATTTATTTTGTCGTGATATGATTGAGCAGTAATAATATAGCCTTTCGGGCGTCGTTCATTTGATTATGAAGGGATGCCCGCCCGTGTGCTATGACGCCGACGCCGTACCCCCTGTTCACGGTGCTTCGCTCACGACCACGTCGTCCGAGCGCCTCGTCCTGACCTCGGGCGACGGAGCGGAATTCGCGGCTTTCCTGTCCCGTCCCGGAGAACGCGCCGGTGCCGCCGTACTCGTCCTCCCCGACAACCGGGGCCTTTCGGGGTTCTACGAGCAGCTGACCGGACGGCTCGCCGAGCAGGGGCATCCCGCGCTGGCGATCGACTACTTCGGCCGTACGGCGGGGACCGGCCCGCGCCCGGCCGGCTTCCCCTTCATGGAGCACCTGGGCAAGGCGCACAAGGACACCCTCTTCGCCGACATCGCCGCCGGGGCGCGGTGCCTGCGGGCTGAGGGGCACCAGGACGTCGTCACGCTCGGGTTCTGCTTCGGCGGCAGGCTGGCGTTCCTGGCGGCCCGCCCCGAACTCGGATTCAGGGGCGTCGTCGGCCTGTACGGATATCCGGACACGCTGTTCGGCAATCCCGGCCCCACCCAGTTGGCCGGTGAACTGCGCGGGCCGATCCTCGGACTGTTCGGCGGCGCGGACGAGGGCATCTCGCCCGAGGTGGTGAAGGCGTTCGACGAGGCGCTGGACGGCGCGGGAGTCGAGCACGAGTTCGTCACCTATCCGGGAGCCCCGCACAGCTTCTTCGAACTCGGCCGGCCGGAACTGGCCGAGGCCTGCGCCGACGCGTGGTCGCGCGTCCTCGCCTTCCTGGAACGTGTGCCGGCGGGGTCCTGAGCCGCGCCGCCGCGCTGCCTACCGGCCGCCGCACTACGCCGCACTATCGGGGGGCCGGACAGCGGACAGCCCGAGGCGACCTGACCTCGCCTCGGGCTGTCACGATGCCAAGACTACGACTTCGATGTCCGGCTGTGCGCACCGGCACCCCCCAAATGCCGGAAAAGCCGATGCCGTGTTTCGGGAGAGCCCGCTAGTGTGGCCCGCGTGCCAATGATCGTCTCTCCGCCGCCCGCCCGATAGCGGGCGGCGTCATCCGGTGAGCCGGGTCTGGAAGGCCCGGCCGGTGGCCCCTGCCCGCGTACGGGAATCGGGCCCACTTCACTGGAGAGACGTCGATGAATCATGCTCCAGCCCTGTCCGTACGGCAGGGCCTTGTCCACGTGTCCACCGCCGCGGCCGCCTGGGGAACCGGCGGCGCGGCGGGGGCGATGCTCCACGACGCGGGCCGGCTGAGCCCCGTCGCCGTGTCCTTCTGGCGCTTCGCCTGCGGGGCGGCACTGCTGCTCGTGTTCGCGCGCTGCCGCCCTTCCTGGCGGGCGGTGCTGCTCGTCGGCCCGGCCATGGCGGTGTGTCAGGCCGCCTACTTCGCCGCGATCGCCGAGACCGGCGTCGCGGTCGCGACGATGATCACCATGGGGTCGGCCCCGCTCCTGGTGGCGGCCGGCGGCCGGATCTTCCAGGGTGAGCCGCTGGGCCGTACGGCTCTCGCCTGCGCCGGTCTCGCACTCGCCGGGCTGGCCATGCTCACGGGCGGAGCGGCCCCGGCCGGCCCCGCAGGCGTCGGCTACTGCCTGGTGTCGGCGGCCGCCTACTCTTTCGTCACCCTCGTGACGCGCCGTATGCCCGCGGAGGGGGTGGCGGTGTGGGGTTTCGCCGGGGGAGCGCTGTGCCTGCTCCCGCTCGCCGTGGGCGGGGGGCTGCTGCCCACCGGGCACACGACGACCAGCGTGCTGCTCCTCGGCTATCTGGCGATCGTGCCGACCGCGCTCGCGTACCGGTTGTTCTTCACCGGTCTGGGCGTCGTGGGCGGGGTCACCGCGTCGGTCGTCTCTCTGCTCGAACCCCTCGTCGCGGCCGTCGCAGGCGTCGTTTTGCTGGGGGAGCGCATGACCGCCGTACAGGTGGGCGGGGCAGCCCTCCTCCTGACCGCCCTCACCTGGCTCGCCCGCGCGGAGTTGCGCGGCGGGCCGGCGCAGGGGTCACGACCAGGGAAGCCGAGCTGTTAACGGTACCATCGGGTGGATGGTGTGAAGCGCGCGGTCGCCAGGCGGAACGTTCCTTTTCGGTACGCGTCCCGCCGGTGATCGCCGTCGGCGCTCGCACCGTCCGCTGGTCCCGGCAGTCCCGGCAACGTGCCGGGACTGTGCCGGGATCGTGTCGGAGTCTGTCGGGTTCGTTCAGGGCGACTGATCGGGAAGAGCGGGGACGCGGGGGATGACGATGGTGCGGCCTGGAGAGAGCCCGGCCGAGCGCCCGAGGGCGGCGGTCATGGAAGACGTCGCGGAGCTGGCGGGGGTGTCGGCGATGACGGTGTCGCGGGTGCTGAACGCTCCGGAGAAGGTGCGTCCGGAGA
>NZ_JABBWZ010000023.1:0-32015 GCF_014161435.1 Microbispora sp. H10949
ACGCTTCATCCTCTTTCCGCGCCACCGCGGCGTCCTCCAGGTCCAACGCTTCGGATGCCTGGATCACCGTACTCGTCACAGGTGTCTCCTTGATCAGGAGTTACACCGTTGTTCTTACAGTCCCGAAGGCCACTGAAGATCTTGTCTCGATGACCGCCGGTGCTTGTGGTCGGCCCGTGGTTCACGCAGGTGAGTTTGGAACCAGTGTCCAGACGTTGCCGGTCCGGGTGAGTCCGAGGTTGATCAGGGTTCGCAGGTTGAGGGCGGCGGCGCGGGTGTGGAGCCAGGCGTTGTTCTTGATGGTGCCGATGTACCGTAATCGCCGGTTGCCTCGTGCGACGATCCAGGCGATGGCGCGTTCGACGGGTGGCCGCCAGCGCCGGTAGTCGTTCTGCCAGATCGGATCGGTGGCGGCTTGCCGGCGGGCGGCGGCAAGCTCGTCGTGGTGCGGGCGGATGGCGAGGATGCGCCCGGCTTTGGCTTTGGTGCAGCGCGGGCGTAGTGGGCAGCCGGCGCACTGGCTGGTGAAGAAGGCCTTGCGCTGCTGGTTGCGGCCCGACGGTGCCGACAACGGGACTTGGTGCCCGGCCGGGCAGGTCACGGTGCTGCCTGCGGTGTCGATGGCGAAGTCGTCCAGGTCGAATCCGCCGGGCACGGCCGGGCGCAGGGGTGCGGGTTTGATCACGGCACGATGCCCGGCGTCGGTGAGCGCGTGGCGGCAGGCCCCGGTGGAGTAGGCGGCATCGCCGAAGACCTCCACCGGGCTGGTCTCCTCGGCGAGCAGGTCGGCGGCGAGGGCGGCCTCGTGATGAGCGGCACCGGATCCGGGCCGTAATGCCACGGCGGTGAACAGGCCGGTTTCGGGTTCGACCGCCACGTGGGCCTTGAATCCGTCCTGGCGGTGGGTGCGGGTCTTGTGCACGTGCCGGGATTCGGGATCGACGGTGGAGATCACCCGGTCGGGGACGGTGCGCTGGGCGATGCGCCAGCGCCCGTCCCGGCCGTCGGAGTCTTCGGCCGGTTCCACGTCCTGGCCGGTGACCAGGGCCAGCAGTCCCACGGCGGTGGCCGCCTGCTCGTCCAGGGGCTGGGCGGGCAGGCCGGCCAGCAGCCGGATGGCGTCGGTGACCAGGGCGTCCACCAGCACGGCCCGGGCCTGCTCGTCATCCCAGGCGATGCGCGGCTTGCCCGGATCGGCGTAGTCATGAGCGGTGCAACCCTCGGCGGCGACTTGGGCGGCGCCGGGCACGTGACGGATCACCCGCCGGATTGCGGCGATCAATTGGGTGACGGTGTCCTGGGTTGCGACCGCGTCGTCGAGCACCGCCGAGTCCAGCGCCCGCCGCTGCCTGCCCGCCAGGACCCCGGTCGCCGCGACCACCTCACCCACGGCCTCAAACAGGCGGTTCGGCCTGCGGGAGCGCGCCAGCCGCCGCCGGAAGTAGGTCAGCAGCGACGGATCGAAGGCGGTGTCATACAGTCCCAGCCCGCAGGCCGCTTTCCAGCGCAGGTCACACCGCAACGCCTGCACGGTGTCGGTGTCCGACAGGCCATGCAGCGTCTGCAGCACCACCGCAGCCGCCAGGACCTGCGGCGGCATGCTCGGCCGCCCGTTGCGTGAGGGATACATGTCCGCGAACATCCCTGCGGGAAACAGGGCTTGGCGATGCTCGGCCAAGAACGCGAACACGCTGCCTGCCGGGATCAGCTCCCTGCAGGTCTGCCACACATCCGGCCCGACCAGTTCCCCAGCCCACTCACCCTGCACAGCACCCACTGTGGCCTCATCCCAGAAAGAACGAGGCCAGAACGCAAGATCTTCAGTGGCCTTCTAGGCCGCACGCCCGGACGGCGAGCGAGCGACGGGCCGCACTGCGGCGGCGCGCCGCGCCGCCGCCTTGACGTCGCCAAGGATCGCCGGAACGGCACGCGCTGGTCGGTGGCGCTCGCGCTCGGTCTTCGGCAATGTGAGGCGCTTGGCCTGCGGTGGAAGTACGTGGACCTGAAGCGGGGGCAGCTCCGGATCTTCTGGCAGATCAAGCACCAGCGCTACCGGCACGGCTGCGCAGATCCGCACACCTGTGGGGCCGCCCTCCACCGGTGGAGTCTGCCCAGCTCATTGAGGGTGGGGCGCCAGGGACTCGAACCCTGAACCGACGGATTAAAAGCGCCCTTGATCGGTACCGTCTGCTGTCGCCGCGTGCCGACTTCTATCATTCCGTCCGCTATTGGCCCCGGGATTCTGCCGCTCAGTCACCCTGTGTGCCGCGCCGTGTCCCGTACACACGAGCAACCACCGAGCAACCATGCGCCCTTTAGGTCGCGTCGAAAGCGAAGTGCAGGCGCTCGGAGCGGCGTTGCGCCCGGGATGACCCACTACGGGTCGGCCCGCTTGGCGAGTACTGCCCGTGCCTCGTCGTCGACGGGATCCTCCGGCTTCTTCACGGGAGCCGGCTGGCCCGATATGGCCGCGCGTCCCCCGCGTGCTCGGGGTGTCGGCGGGTAGGGCGTAGACAGCGATGGATCGGAGGAAGGCAGAGCGTCGATGATGCGGCATCTGCCCGGGGCACAGGGTCATGTCGGGCTGCCCGGCCAGAGGTTGGTGCAGGCGGCCTTCGACAGCGCGGGGGCGGGTATCTATCTGACTGATCATGCTGGGCGTATCACCATGGCGAATCGGCAGGCCGGGGCGTTGCTGGGCCGTTCCGTGGCGGAGATGGTGGGCGCCAATGCCCACGATCTGCTGCACAGGGGCCCTGACGACGGGCTGACTCCTCGCTCCCCCTGTCGGCTGATGGGAGTGCTGGAGCACGGTCGTCCGGCGCGTGGCGATGAGTCGATCTTCCTGCGGGGTGACGGCAGCCTGCTGCCGGTCTCCTTGTCGGCCGCTCCGATAGTGCAGGAGGGCGGGCAGGTGCTCGGGCTGATCGTCGTCTTCACCGACATCACCGAGCGGCTGAACCTCTCTCGTCAGCAGGCCGACCAACTGGCCATGTTGGAGGACTTCAACGCCCGCCTGACGCTGGTCACTGAGATCACCTCTGTGCTGACCCAGACGCTGGAAGTGGACGAGGCCTTGCGACGGCTGGGCAGGCTGATCGTCCCGCGGCTGGCCGACTGGGCGGTGGTGGATCTGCGTATCGATCACGATGAGGTGGAGCGGGTGGTGGTGATCCCTCCTGCGGATGAGGCGAGGAGGTCCCCGCTGCCCGAGCCCTCGAGTCCCCTGCTGGCGCGGGTGCTGGATCGGGGTGAGACCGTCTTGTTGGGCCCGGATGAGATGGTCGGTGAGGCGGGCTCCTGCATGGCCGCCGCGCAGCGTGAGCTGTTCGCTGCCTGGCGGGCGGTGTCGGCGATCATCACGCCGCTACGCACCCAGCGGCAGGTGCTGGGGGCTCTCACCGTGGCACGCACCGACCCGGCCCGCCCCTTCGACGCCACCGATGTGACGCTGGTCACCGACATCGGACGTCGCGCGGGATTGGCGGTGGGCAACGCGCGCCTGTTCGGCCAGCAACGCGAGGTGGCCGAAACGATGCAACATCACCTGTTGGCTCCCCTGCCGAAGGTGGGTCACCTTCAGTTGGCCGCGCGCTACTTGCCGGCCCCGGTGGGGTCTCAGGTCGGGGGTGACTGGTACGACGCCTTCCTGCTGCCCGACGGCGTCACCGCACTGGTCATCGGTGACGTGGTGGGCCACGACATCACGGCCGCCGCCGAGATGGCCCAGCTGCGCAGCATGGTGCGCACGCTGGCGTGGGACCGCTGCGTTTCGCCCAGCCTGGTCGTCAACCGGGTGGACCAGGCGATGTCCGCCGTCACAGACGTGCCCATGGCCACGATGATCTTCGCGCGTGTGGAGGGCCCCGAAGGGGGTCCCTGGCAGTTGCGCTGGAGCAACGCCGGGCATCCGCCGCCTCTACTGGTCACCCCTGACGGGCGTGCCCGCTACCTGGAACAAAGGCAGGATCTGCTGCTCGGGCTCCGCCTGGGTATCGAATCAACCAGGCGCGACGCCGTCGAGCCGATGCCGGCCGGGAGCACCCTCGTGCTCTACACCGACGGCCTCGTCGAAAGCCCCGGCAGCGACCTGGCCACCGGACTGGCCCGGCTGCTGCGTCAGGCCGCGGCCGCGGCTCACCGCCCGCTGGAGGACTTCTGCGACGGGATCGTCCGACGCATACCCCTCGGAACCACCGACGACGTCGCCCTTCTCGCGCTACGCCTTCCCGCGTGCGGCGCTGACACCTGATCGTGTAGGGGGCCGTGTCATGCGGCAGTGGATCCGCTCGGGCTCAGGCCGCCGCCGTGAACGACGCCGGCAGCCCGGCCGCCGGTCGCCGCGGGCTCGGCCCCGGCAGGGCCATCCGCAGGACGCGTTTCCATACCGAGCCCGCCTGGCGGGTCAGCGAGCCGGACATGTACGGCAGGCCGAACCGCTCGCACAGGGCGCGGACCCGCGGCGCGATCTCCGCGTACCGGTTGCTGGGCAGGTCGGGAAACAGGTGGTGCTCGATCTGGTGGCTGAGGTTGCCGCTCATGATGTGGAAGAGGCGTCCGCCGTCGATGTTGCACGAGCCGAGAAGCTGCCGTACGTACCACTCGCCGCGGGTCTCGTTCTCGAGCCGGTCCTCGGTGAAGACCTCCGCGCCCTCCGGAAAGTGGCCGCAGAAGATGATGGTGTGCCCCCACACGTTGCGCGCGATGTTCGCGGTCAGATTGCCGAGCAGGACCGGGAGGAAGGCCGGACCGGCGAGCAGCGGGAACGCGACGTAGTCCTTGACAACCTGGCGCCGAATCTTGCCCGCGACGGCACGGAGCTGGGTCAGGGCCTCTTTGAGGTCCTTTTTCCCTGACGGGATGCGCTCGAGTTCCAGGTCGTATATCGCGATGCCGTACTCGAAGAAGAGCGCCAGCAGCGCGTTGTAGAACGGCTGGGCGAGGTAGATCGGGTGCCATCGCTGCTCCGGGCTGATCCGCACCACCGAATAGCCGATGTCGCGATCCTTGCCGAGCACGTTCGTCCAGGTGTGGTGGACGAAGTTGTGCGAGTGTTTCCACTGGTCGGCGGGGGAGGCGGTGTCCCACTCCCACGTGGTCGAATGGATCTTCGGGTCCCGCATCCAGTCCCACTGCCCGTGCAGCACGTTGTGACCGATCTCCATGTTCTCCAGGATCTTCGCGACAGCCAGTGCCGCTGTGCCGGCGGCCCAGGCGGGGGGCAGCCAGGAGGCGAACAGCAGGGCCCTGCCGCCCAGCTCCAGCTTGCGCTGGACGGCGATGAGACCCCGGATGTAAGCCGCGTCCCGCTCGCCGAGGCTCGCGAGCACCTCGTCGCGGATCTTGTCCAGCTCGCGGCCGAACTCTTCGGCGTCGACTGGGGCCAGATGGGATGTGGCAGGCATGCGTGTTCCTCTCAGAGCTCGATCTCGACTGGGCCGGCCGCCACCGACACGCAGGGCTGGATCATCTCCCCCGCGTCTCCGTGCACCTGGCCGGTCCGTACGTCACGTACCTGACCGGAGCGAAGGCGCGCGACGCATCCGTAGCAGATGCCCATGCGACAGCCGCTCGGCATGAGCACCCCCGCGTTCTCGCCGACGGCCAGCAACGGCGTCTCGCCGTCGGCCTCGGCTTCTCGGCCGCTCCTGGTGAAGCGGACGTGTCCCCCCGAACCCGCTGCCGCTGCCGGCACCAGACTGAAGCGCTCGACATGGAGGCCGTCCGCGGGCCCGGTCCAGTACGCCGTGATGTCGTCGAGCATCGCCGGTGGCCCGCACGCCCAGATGGACCGCTCGGTCCAGTCCGGGCAGAGCCGGGCCAGCTCCGCGGGCCGCAGTCGCCCCTCAGAGCGTGTGTGCCGTTCGTGCAGGCGCAGCCGCGGCCATCGCGCGGCCAGGCTCCGGAGTCGCCCGCCGAAGATGACGTCGGCGGATGTCGGCGCCGAATGGACCAGCACGACGTCCGGGCCGTCCGCATTGTCTAGACGCAGGCCGTCCAGCATCGCCATCACCGGTGTGATGCCGCTCCCGGCGGTGACGAACAGCAGGCGCGGCGGTGGTGGCTCGGGAAGGACGAACGCTCCCTCGGGCCGGCTCAGCCTGAGCACCGCCCCGGGCGCTGTGCTCCGCACCAGGTAGTTGGAGACGAGCCCGCCGCGCACGGCCTTTACCGTGATGGTGACGCAATCGCCGGACCTGCCCGGGGCCGACGACAGTGAGAAGGTGCGCCAGTGTCGCCGTCCGTCGATGTCGACGCCGATCCGGACCCATTGGCCGGGACAGTGTGCGATCCAGCTCCGGCCCGGGCGGATGATCAGGGTCGCCGCGTCGGCGGTTTCCGCGTGCACCGCCTCGACTCGGCCGCACAGTTCCCCCGCGCCCCAGAGCGGATTGATCAACTCGAAATAGTCCTCGGGACCCAGCGGCGACGTCAGCCACTGCGCGGCTGTCGCCAGCCGGCGTAGGAGTGCCACAGGGGATGCGGACGCACGCGTAAGGATCACAGAGCCTTCCCGAGGCAGTCGAGGAGCCAGGCCTTGAACGGGCTATCCACGCATACATGTACCCGGCGCCCGCGTCCGGCAGCCGTGGGCCGTGGCCACGAAGGGCTCAGGAAGCGGTGCAGGACCGGTAAGGCCGGCCGGGCCCGTCGGAGGCCCGTCGGCAGCACGGCTACAGGAAGAGGTTCGCGAAGCCCGCCCGAAGCGGCGACGCGGATGCTACGCGGAGGGCTTTGCGGGGATACCCATGTGGACCCGGTCCCCTCACGATGAGGAGCAGCGTATGGCCATGGACGCTCCCGCCGGGTTGCTCTACTTGCTGAGCGTTGGCAAGGAAAAGGAACTGATTCTCCGCGTGCACGGCACGATGCCCGCAGTCGAGAGACTCGTCAGCTGGATGGAGCAGGGCACTGTGGTGTCCCTACAGATTTCCCACGAGGGCGAGCAGGATGCGTTCACCTACGTGGTCAACTTCAGGCACGTGGTGGCAGCCCGCTTCGCTCCCTACGCGACGACACGAATCAGCAGCTTCTGAGCCGTCGCGTAGAGCCTTGTGCGGTGCTCGGCCCCCGTCTCCGGGTCACTGGCTCGTTCGCGGCCGCGCCTGTTGTGTGGCGGGCTTGCCGCCTGCGTCGCGGATCGAGGGCCTTCGGCTACGCCAGCATCGGGATGGTGCGGTCCAGGCCGTTCACGTGCAGTAACCGAGACATGTACGGACGGGGTGTGCTCAGGGAGAGGGTGATCCCCATCGTCTTGGCGCGGCGCTGGATGCCGACCAGGACGCCCAGCCCGCAGGCGTCGCATGCCGCCACACCCGACAGGTCGAGAATGAGCAGGCTCCTGCTGTAGCGCAGGACGTTCAGCAGATCCTCGCGCAGGTCGGGACTGGTGAAGATGTCGATCTCACCGGACAGCCGGATGGTCGTCGGAACCGACGGGTCGGCTCTGCCAAGTGGCGCGGGGTCACGGATGGCGATGGAATGCTCCGGTCGGCAACGAGACGGGTCCTCTGGCGGCAGGCTTGGCAGGTGGGCGTCCGATCGGCGGTTTCGGCATCCGCGGAGCAGGTCCGCCGGCAGCGTAGTGATGTGCACTCCCTCGTTCTCCCCGTCCGCATCCCGTGTACCGATGGCGTGGTGGGCTGCGGTGGTGAGGAGGTCGACCGGGAGCGGGCCGAACGTGCCCTTACTGGCGAGGATGAGCGCCGCCCCGGCGGGACCGTCCGCGGTGTATGGCGGGACGACCAGCAGGATGACAGGCTCAGCCTCCGCGAATGTCAGGGTGACGAGGCGAGGATCGGCACTGTGGAACCAGCCCACTTTGACCTGGCGTCCGCCGGCCTGGACACGGTGGGGGATGTGGTCCCACGTGTCGACGTGCACGCCGACGCGCAGCGTCGTCAGGCCCAGTCGCTGGTCGACGGCGGCGATGAGACCCGGTAGCTCCACCGTGGCGTCACGGGAATGCGGCCACCACGCCCCGTCCACGGTGCCCCTCAGGCCAAGGACGGGAGCCAACCGTAGCCGAACGTCGGAGCCGATGACGGGTGCTGTGCCGGCAGGGGGGCTGGACGGTGTGATGGAAGGAGAGAGCAGCGTCGGTGTCATGATCGCCTGGCCTGTCTTGGTCCTCGAAAGGACCGCGTCCTGATATTTCGCCGTGGGCGACGCCGACCTGAGTGCCAACGCACGAGAAGTCCTCGGTGTTTAGATATTACCTCCTGGTTTTCTGAAATGGCGCCATTTTGAAAAGTAAAATGCCCGTGACTTTCAGAGCCGTGCAGGCGCGGGTGCACGGGTCGGGAACCATCCGGAATTCCATGAAAGAGATCTTACGGGCTCAGGTCACTCGCCGGAGCGACCTCACTGACGGGTGCCTCCAGGTTCATCGCTGGGTGCGACGTCGCGCCCCTCACCCGTATCGGGCCGGCTCCCGATCTCTACCCTGCCGCCGCTGTCCCGTCCGGACGGTGCCCGCCGAACGAGCTGGCGGAGACTGTCCCGCCGCGCTGGCCGGCACCCCGCCTGCCCTGACCGATTTCGGGCGCGGATGCCCGGCGGCAGTCACTTTTCCTCATTAGATTACGCTGCCGAAAATTCGCGGGTTCGCACAACCTGGAAGCGTGAGAGATCCGGTGGTGGCCTAGGGGGCGGCGATGGGCAATTGGAGGATGAAACAGGCGCCGCCGAGCGGGGAGGGTTCGACCCAGACGGTTCCGTGGTGGGCCTTTGCTATATCGCGGGTGATGGCCAGGCCGAGGCCGGTGCCGGGACCGCCCCGCTGGGAAATGGTTTTGAGCTGGTACATCCGGTCGAAGATGCGTTCCCTGTCCTTCTCCGGCACGCCGGGGCCATCGTCGGACACCGCCAGTAGCGCACTGCCGTCGCTGCGGCCGACGTGGACCTGCACCTGCTGGGCGGCGTGGTGCTGTGCGTTGTCCAGCAGATTGGTGATGATCTGGCAGATCCGCGTGCGCATGGCTGTGACCAGGACACCGGGAGCGCAGATGACTTCGATCGAGATGGGGTCGTTCCGGTCTGCGACCTCCTGCCTGACCAGTTCACACAGGTCGACCCGTTCCCAGTCGGCTTGGGCCGCGCGGGAACGGGCGATCAGAAGAAGTGCTGTAGCCAGCGCATCCAGTCGATCCACTCCATGTAGTACCGCCTCCAGCACGCGGGGGTAGTCCGCTTCGCCGGGACGGGCAGTCGCTTCTTCCACCGTGACGCGTATCCCGGCCAACGGGGAGCGGATCTCGTGGGCGATGTTGGAGGCGAACTGCCGCTCACGGTCCAGCATGTCCAAACTCGCGTTGATGTTGTCGACCAGCTGCGTTACTTCCTGCGGGTCATGTCGCTGAGCAATTTGGGCGTGTTCATCGCTGATGTTGATGTCGGCGAGGTCACCGGAGATAGCCCGCACGCGTCGCAGCAGCCGGCGGACCAGCACCCGGCCCGCGACCGCGGCGGCCAGCATCAGGACGAGGTTCCACCACCGCTTGTGAGAACTGGTGCCTCTCGCTGGACCGGCGCGCTCCAGCCGCTCACTCAGGAATGATCTGCCCATCAGATGCCCCTCACGAACCATCCCGCTGTGTAGGCTCCCTACCCTCCGATCAGCCGCTTACCTCGATCAATTGCCGGCAAGTGGGCCGATACGCGGGGACCTCGTCGCGTACGTCGTGCTCGGCGCACGACCTGACCGCCGCCCGCACCGCAGATCGGATCGTCGCGCGGTGGCTCCGCTGCTGGCTGGAGCTGCAGCACGGACTGCGGCCCAGCACCCGCAAATCCTACGCCGATCACGTGCGGCTGCACCTCATCCCACATCTGGGCCGGGTCGAACTCACCGAACTGACGGGCCGCGACATCGCACGGATGTTCACCGTCCTGGCGAGGCACCGTAACCGGTACGGAGCACCGATCGCGTCCTCCACCGGATCCGAGCGACGCTACGCGCCGCGTTGCACGCTGCGGTCCGTGAGGGGCTGATCGAATCCAATCCGGCACGCATGATCCGGCTGCCCGCCCCCGGACGGCCGTATCCGCAGGTGTGGACCGACCGGTGGGTCGCTGCCTGGCGGAGTGAGGGGCAGCGTCGTGCGGTGGCGGTGTGGACCGCCGACCGACTCGCCCACTTTCTCGCCTTTGCGCGAGGGGACCGGCTGTATCCGCTGTGGCAGCTGATCGCGCTGCGTGGGCTGCGCCGCGGTGAGGCGATCGGGCTGCGCTGGGTAGATCTCGATCTGGACCGGCGGGAGCTCACCGTGAGCCGGCAGTTGGTCCACGTCGACGGGCAATTGATCGAGTGCCCCCGAAAAGTGCAGCCAGCCGTCGGGTCATCGCGCTGGACAGCGAGACGGTCCGACTGCTGCGCCGCTACGAGCAGGCCCAGAGGCGACACCTGGGCGATGCGTGGCTCGAGTCAGGGCCGATCTTCGCCCGGCCCGACGGATCTCCGCTGCGGCCGGACTATCTCAGCGTCCGATTCCGCGAATGGGTGCACGCCAGCGGGCTGCCACCGATCCGGTTACACGACCTGCGCCACGGCACCGCAAGTCTTGCCCTGGCCACAGGGGCGGATCTGCGGGTGGTGCAGGGCACGCTCGGGCACGGCAGCATCGTCGTGACCTCCGACATCTACACCTCCGTGTTGCCGGAGGTGTATCACCGGTCCGCGCAGGCCATCGCGAGGCTGGTCATGGCCAGGGCTCGCGCGACCGCCCGGGAGGCCCGGAAGATCGCGGCCTGGCCGCATGACGCAGGTATGCCCCATACGTGTCTCACGATCAGTAGGAGGCTTCACGGTTCGAGGTAAAATCCCAGGTCGCAGCGGTGGGGCGCCAGGGACTCGAACCCTGAACCGACGGATTAAAAGTCCGCAGCTCTGCCATTGAGCTAGCACCCCTTGGTCATGTCCTCCGGCCTCCCGCGCCGCGGTGTGATCCGGCAGGACACTCCCCAAGATGCAGGGTACAGACAGTACCGCGTACATGGCGACGTCATTGTCCCTGATCGCCCCATCAGGGATCGCGGCCGGGTCAGCGGAAGGCGTCGAGGCCGGTGAGCGCCTTGCCCAGCGTCAGCAGATGCACCTCCTGGGTGCCCTCGTACGTCAGCACGGACTCCAGGTTCGTCATGTGCCGGATGACCGGATACTCCAACGTGATGCCGTTGGCTCCGAGCACCGTACGCGCTTCCCGGGCGATGTCGAGGGCGGCCCTGACGTTGGCCAGCTTGCCGAAGCTCACCTGGTGCGGCTTCAACGAACCCGCGTCCTTGAGGCGGCCCAGGTGGAGGGCGGTGAGTCCGGCCTGGCCGAGCGCGACGGCCATCCAGGCGAGTTTCTCCTGGGTGAGCTGGAAGCCGCCGATCGGCTTGCCGAACTGGACACGGGTGGTCGCGTAGTCCACGGCCGCCTCCAGGCAGGCCCGGCCCGCGCCGACGACGCCCCACAGGATGCCGTACCTCGCCTCGGTGAGGCACGAGAGCGGGCCCTTCAGGCCCGTCACGTCCGGCAGGACCGCGGACGCGGGCAGCCGTACGTCGTCGAAATACAGCGAGGACGTGACCGAGGCGCGCAGCGAGAGCTTGCGGTGGATCTCGGCGGTGGAGAACCCGGGTGCCGAGGTGGGCACGACGAAGCCGCGGATGCCCTGGTCGGTGCGGGCCCAGACCACCGCCACGTCGGCGACCGAGCCGTTCGTGATCCACATCTTGGCGCCGTTCAGAATCCAGTCGCCGGACGGGTCCTGCCTGGCTGTGGTCCGCATGCCGGCCGGGTCGGAGCCGTGGTCGGGCTCGGTGAGGCCGAAGCAGCCGATGGCCTCCCCGGACGCCAGCCGGGGCAGCCACTCCTCCTTCTGCTCCTCCGAGCCGTACTTCCAGATGGGGAACATGGCCAGCGACCCCTGCACGGACACGAACGACCGCAGGCCGGAGTCGCCCGCCTCCAGCTCCCGGCAGGCCACGCCGTACGAGACCGCGTCGAGCCCGGCGCAGCCGTACCCCTCCAGGTGCATCCCGAGCAGGCCGAGGGAGCCCAGGGCCGGAGCGAGCTCGCGGGCGGGGAAGACGCCCCGCTCGAACCACTCGCCGACGTACGGGAGGACCTTGTCGGAGACCACGTCCCTGACAGCGTCCCTGATCAGGCGATGCTCGGGGTCGAGCTGGTCGTCGAGGTCCAGGAGGTCGTCCATGACGGTCAGGCTATAGGGGCCGCTTCGGGGTAGGGCCAGGGGGAATCCCGATGTGCGCTCGCACCCCCAAAAGGCATTGTGGAGGCATGAACGAGATGAACACCAACGGTTCGGTCAAGCAGCTCCACCGCACTCGAAACGGCAGGATCGTCGCCGGCGTGTGCTCGGGCGTGTCGGAGTACACCGGCATCGACGCCAACATCCTGCGCCTCGCCCTCGCCGTGGCGAGCTTCTTCGGCGGCCTCGGCTTCGGCGTCTACGCCGTCGCGTGGCTCCTGCTCCCCGAGGAGGGCAAGCCCACCTCCATCGTCCAGGACCTGATCAACAAGAACAAGGACGGCCACGTCTGGCACGACGCCAAGGCCAAGTGGGACACCGTCCAGCAGGGCTGGCAGCAGAAGCAGTCCCAGCCCACCTACACCGGCACCGGGAGCTACGAGCAGCACCCGTACGGCCGGCCGTCCACCGACGGTCCGCAGAACCAGGGCGGCCAGGGCACGCCGCAGGCCTGATCCTCAGGCGGCGGCCCGGACCTTGGCGATGATCTCCGTACGCGACTCGGTCCAGAGCACGGCGAGCACCGCCGCGGCGCACAGCCCGGCGATCCCCGCCAGCGTCACGACCGGCTCTGGACCGAGCCGCTGGGCCGCGGCGCCCCCGATGAGGATGCCGGTGCCCTGGGCGGCCATCAGCGCTGACTGCACCAGCCCGAACGCGGCGGCCCGCCCGGACGGCGGCACGCACTGCACGAAGGCCGCATTGGCCGCGAGCTGGTACGCCCCGCCGACGCCGGACAGCACCCACAGGGCCAGCACGCCCTCCAGCGGCGGCCGTACGACGCACACCACGAGCGGCGCGCAGGTCAGCATGGCCAGCCAGCCCATTCCCCGCAGCCGGCCCGCCGGCGTGACGAACCGCCCGAAGACGAATGCCCCGAGCACGGTCCCCGTCGGCATCGCCGCCATCAGCAGGCCCGTGATCACCGCCACCGGCAGCCGCCCGTCGGCCAGGGTCGCGGCGTACGGCGCGGCGATCCCCTCCGGCAGCACGTAGAACCCGCACAGCAGGGCGAACAGCACGAGCGTGCGCAACCGCCGCTCACCGAAGACCAGCCGGGCGCCGGTGCACGTCATCCGCCACACGGACGGCCGTTCACCGTCCTCCCGCTCGGGCGCCGGACGGCGGCGCACCCCCGCGAAGATCACCAGCGCCGACCCGAGGAACGTCGCGCAGTCCAGCGCCAGCGCGCGGTACGGCCCCAGCACGGCGATCGCGGCGCCCCCGGCGGCGAACCCGAGCATCTGCACGGCCTGGTTCGTCATGTTCTGCAGCGCCGACCCCACGACGTACCGGTCGCCCTCCAGCACCTCGGGCAGCAGCGCCGCGCGGGCGGCGGAGAACGGCGCGCCGAGCAGGACGACGCAGAAGACCAGCGCGCACAGCACGGGGAACGGCGTCGCCGGAACGGCCATCGCGGCCATCGTCAGGGCACGCAGCAGATCGCACCAGAGCATCACCCGCCTGCGCGGATACCGGTCGGCGAGCCCGGCCAGCAGAGGACCGCCCAGGATGGGCGGCAGATAGGTCAGCGCGTAGACCGACGCTGTCGCCAGAGGCGAAGCCGTACGGCTGTAGACGAGCACGGCGAGCGCCACCTGGGCGAGCTGGTCACCCAGCAGCGACATGCCCTGGCCGAGCCACAGGGACCGGAACTCGGGGATCGCGGCGACCTCGCGGTAGGTGACGCGGGTCGCGGGAGGACGGCGGTGCCGGCCGGACAGCCTGCCGGGTTCGGTGGCCGCCATCTCACTCCGCGGGAATCGCCCCGCCGGCGACGGCCGCCGGTGCTCGCCGCGGTCGAAGAATCTGACAGTGCGTGGTCGCCATGTCACTTACAGTGCCCGGCGGGCACGCCTTTTGCAAGCGATAGGTCATCCCCAGGCCAGGAGCCTGGGGTCACCACCCGAGTTCGTGCAACCGGTCGTCGTCGATGCCGAAGTGGTGGGCGATCTCGTGGACGACGGTGACCCGGACCTCCTCGACCACGTCCTCCTCGGTCTCGCAGATCTCCAGGGTCGGGTTGCGGTAGATCTCGATCCGGTCCGGGAGCACCCCCGAGTACCAGTCGCCCCGCTCGGTCAGCGGAATGCCGGTGTAGAGCCCGAGGAGCCCCGGCTCGGGCGGGTCGTCGACCACCACGACCACGACGTTGTCCATCACCTTCGCCAGGTCCGCGGGGATGGTGTCCAGCGCCTCGGCCACGAGTTCCTCGAACCTTCTCAGCGGGACGTCGATCACCGTCCCATCGTTTCACCGCGCGGTGGCCGTGCGGTAGCGGCGTACGGCGAGCGGCGCGAACACCGCGATGATCAGAACCGACCAGCAGACGGCGGCCGTCACCGGATGCCGGAGCGGCCAGGACGCGGCGGCCGAGCCCGGGTTGCCGAACAGCTCGCGGGCGGCCGAGACGACCGCGCTCATCGGGTTCCAGTCCGCGACGGCCCGCAGCCAGCCCGGCAGCCCCTCCAGCGGCACGAACGCGTTGGCCAGGAAGGTCATCGGGAGCACCCAGGAGAAGGTCAGCCCGTCCGCCTGCGCCCCGCTCCTCGCGAACAGCCCGAGGTACGTGCCCACCCACATCATCGCGAACCCGAACAGGGCGAGCAGCGCGAACCCGGCCAGCACCCGGAACGGGTTCCCGTGCGGACGCCAACCTGCGATGACCAGGCCGGTGACCGCCATCATGGCGAGCGACAGCATGGCGCGGGACAGGTCGGCGAGCCCGCGCCCGGCCAGTACGGCGCCGCGCGCTATGGGCTGGGTGCGGAGGCGGTCGATGACGCCGCGCGCCATGTCCTCGGCGACCGCGGTCGCGGCCGACACCGTGCCCATCGCCATGACCTGCATGAAGATGCCGGGCATCAGGTAGTTCCGGTAGTCGCCCCCGCCGGGCAGCGTGATCGCGCTGCCGAAGACGTACCCGAACAGGACGGTCATGATGACCGGGAAGACCAGCACGCTCGCGAGCTCGGCGGGCTGGGCGCGCAACCGGGAGTAACTGCGCCCGGCGAGCACGAGCGTGTCGGTGATGCCCGAGCGCAGCCGTCCGAGAGCGGTGGCCGGGGGATCCATGGGGACGGTCATGCCGCGTCCGCTCCCGTCAGCCGCAGGAACACCTCGTCGAGCGTCGGGCGGCGCAGGCCCAGGTCCTCCACGGCGATGCCGGCGGCGTTCAGGGCGGAGGCCACCGCGACCAGCGAGGCGGCCCCGTCCGGAACGGGTACGGCGAGCCGCCGCTCGCCGGGGTCGATCTCCATGCCGACCGCGACGCGAACTCCGGCGCCGTTCCCGGAGCCGGCGAAAGAGCCGGCCAAGGAGGCCGCCGAGGGGTTCGCTCCGGGACCTGTTCCCGGGCCCGCTCCGGGGCCTGCTCCGGGGCTGCCGGGGAGCGTCCCGCGGATCACCTCGGCCCCGCGCGTCAGGTCCGCCGCCTCGCGGAAGGCCACGTACAGCCGGTCTCCGCCCACCCTCGCCTTGAGCGCGGCCGGTGAGCCGGACGCGACGACCCGCCCGGCGTCGAGGACCGCGATCCGGTCGGCCAGCCGGTCGGCCTCGTCCAGATACTGGGTCGTGAGCAGCAGCGTCGTGCCCTCGTCCGCCAGTTCGCGCAGCAGGTCCCACAGGGCCAGCCGGCTCCTGGGGTCGAGGCCGGTGGTCGGCTCGTCGAGGAAGAGCACGGGCGGTTCGACGACGAGGCTCGCCGCCAGGTCCAACCGGCGCCGCATGCCGCCGGAGTACGTCCCGGCCGGCCGGTCCGCCGCCTCGGCCAGGCCGAAGCGTTCCAGCAGTTCCCCGGCCCTGCTCCGGGCCGTACGGCGGGGCAGGTGGCGGAGCCGGCCGAACAGCTCCAGGTTGCCGCGCCCGGTGAGCAGCTCGTCCACGGCCGCGTGCTGCCCGGCCAGGCCAATGCGGTAGCGGAGCCGATCGGCGTCCCGGACCACGTCGCATCCGGCCACCCGGGCCGAGCCGCCGTCTGGGCGCAGCAGCGTCGTGAGGATGCGCACGAGGGTCGTCTTGCCCGCGCCGTTGGGGCCCAGCAGCCCGCAGACCGAGCCGCGCGGCACGTCGAGGTCGACGCCCCGCAACGCCTCGGCGGGCCCGTACCTCTTGCGCAGTCCTTCCGCATGGATCACGGTCGTCTCCTTAACGCCGTTAAATTTAACAACGTTAAGCATGAATCGAACGTCGTTAAGCTGTCAACCGTGGCACTCGAACGCGGCACGATCGTCAGCACCGCGCTGCGGTTGCTGGACGAGGTGGGGCTGGAGAAGCTGACCCTGCGCAGGCTGGCCGCCGAGCTGGGCGTACAGGCTCCCGCGCTCTACTGGCACTTCCGGAGCAAGCAGGAGCTTCTGGACGAGATGGCCGACGCCATCGCCGTACAGGAGGCGCCCTCACTGCGGCCGCTCGCGGAGGGCGAGTCGTGGGAGGAATGGCTGGCGGAGTGGTTCCGCGGCCGGCGCCGCGTCTTCAGGTCGCACCGGGACACCGTCCGCCTCACCGCGGGCACCCACCCCGGTGCCGAGACCCTGCGCACCGCCGAGACGATTCTGGAGTCGCTGGTGCGGGCCGGATTCACGCCCAGGGACGCGATGTGGGGGATCGGCACGCTCGGGAACTTCCTCGGCGGGTTCGTGCTGGAGGAGCAGGCCGACCAGGAGAGAGGCCTGGTCGGACAGGATAAGTTCGAGGAGGCGCTCGAGGCGCTCGCGCCGTACCCCCACCTGCGTGCGGTGATGGCCGACACCGGCGCGCCGCAGAGCGACGCGGCCTTCGAGCACGGCCTGGCGTTGATTCTGGCCGGGATGAGGACGCGTATCGAGGCGACGCGGGGTATGCACAAAAACGATGGAGATCTCTAGGGTGCGGGCCTTTGCCCGGAAGGCGGCCGGCAGCCGGACCGCCGCCGTTCTCGCGGTCGTGCTGGCGGCGGTGGTCGGCGGCTGGCTCGGGCTGGCGCTCGGGGCCAAGGTGGACACGCCCGTCGGCCCCGCCGACATCGGCATGTCCATCTCCCCGTCGCTGCGCGGGGAGACCGTCGTCGACGTACGGCCTCTCGGGACGCTCAACTTCAACACCCACGACGCTCCGGTACGGCTCGGCCTGACGATCGAGGCGGTCCACCCGGACGTGGCCGAGGACATCATCAAGAACCCCCGGTGGGCCGACCGGCTCCCGACGACCATCGAGACCGACGTGATCGAAGGGCTGCGCCGGCTCGCCGTACGCGCGGCCCTGTTCGCCGTCGCCGCGGGGTTCGTCACGGGCCTGGTCGTCTTCCGGCGCCTGTCCCGGGCGGCCTGGACCGCGGGAGGCTCCCTGGTCATGGTGGCGGTCCTCGGGGGCGTGTCGGCGCTGACGTTCAACCCCCGCTCGATCGCCGAGCCCCGGTACACCGGGCTGCTCACCGGCGTGCCGTCCCTGATCGGCAGCGCCGAGTCGATCGTGACCAAGTTCTCCGAGTATCGCGGCCAGCTCGCCAAGCTGGTGACGAACGTCTCCCAGCTGTACGAGGCCGGCTCGAATCTGCCGATCTTCGACCCCGACCCGGACACGATCAGGGTGCTGCACGTCTCCGACCTGCACATCAACCCGATCGGCTGGAACGTCATCAAGTCGCTGAAGGACCAGTTCAAGGTGCAGTTCGTCGTCGACACCGGCGACATCAGCGACCACGGCACCAAGCCGGAGAACGAGTTCGTCAAGGAGATCGGCTCGCTCGGGGTGCCGTACGTCTACGTGCGGGGCAACCACGACTCCAAGAGCACCCAGGACGCGGTCGCCAAGCAGAAGAACGCGATCGTGCTCGACGGCAACGCCGTCACGGTCAACGGGCTGACCGTCTACGGCCTCGGCGACCCGAGGTTCACCCCCGACAAGGCCGTCCAGGTGGACGGCGACTCCAGCGAGAGTCTGCTCGACCTCGGCAAGACCAACGCCCTGAAGCTGGCGCCCCGCGACTGGTCGCGGTCGAAGTCCACCTCCGCCCCCGACCGGATCCCCGCCGACATCGTGGCCGTCCACGACCCCACCGTGGGCCGCGGTTTCTCCGGGTACGTCCCCCTGGTGCTGAGCGGCCACGTCCACGCGCGGTCCACCCAGCTGATGCCCACGGGCACCCGGCTGATGATCCAGGGCTCCACGGGCGGCGCCGGCCTGCGCGGCCTGGAGCACGACGAGCCGACTCCGCTCACCGCCTCGGTGCTCTACTTCAACAAGAAGAGCCACCGGCTGGAGGCCTGGGACGACATCACCGTCGGTGGCCTCGGCGAGCAGTGGATCCAGTGCCAGCGTCGTATCGAGCCGGACCCGGGCCGTACAATTTTCCCGGAGTCGCAGCAGGCGCCGTCCCCGACGGCAAGCGGCGGCGGCTCCCCGTCGCCAACCGCTTTGGCATCGGGGGCAAACGTCCCCTATGCTTCAGAGGTCTCCGACGGAAGGCGTCACGGAACAGGGCGAAAGCCTTGAGCCCCCATCGTCTAGCGGCCTAGGACACCGCCCTTTCAAGGCGGCGGCACGGGTTCGAATCCCGTTGGGGGCACGTGGAGCGCGTCGAGCGCACCGGAAGACGGAAGGTCGGAAGACCTACCGGAAGCTGGTAAGCTAGGCGAGCCGAACAACACGGGAGCGAAAATCTCCCGGACATAAAGGTCCTGTAGAGCAGTTTGGAGTGCTCGCCACCCTGTCAAGGTGGAGGTCGCGGGTTCAAGTCCCGTCAGGACCGCGTACGGCGGCAGCCGCCGAGGTCAGGTAGCTCAGTTGGTACGAGCGTCCGCCTGAAAAGCGGAAGGTCGGCAGTTCGACCCTGCCCCTGACCACCACCTTTGAACAGCCAAAACGCCCCGAGCCAATCACGGCCGGGGCGTTCTTGTTCGGCTTTGACGACAACGCTGTCAGCGACGTCACCCGATCACCGGCGAGCGTGAGACACGTGGACGATGTCCAGCCGAAATTTCTGCCGTCACGGCCGGCCTGACCCGCACATGGAGCTCTGGAGCGGTGGTCAGAAGGTGAAGGGGATGGCTTTGCCGGTGGTGTAGAAGCTGTCTCCGGGGTGGGGAGTGTTGTTGATCAGGACGTCGAGCCGGTGGTCGCCGCGGGTGACGCCGGGGACGGTGAAGGAGCCGGTGGCGTTTCCGTTGGAGTCGGTGTTCATGAACACGCCGGTGAAGACCGGGGCGCCGTTGTCGACTCTGTAGGCGAATTGCCAGGACTTGCCGGGCTGGTTGGTGCGAGTGAAGACGACGTGGACATTGACCGCGTCCGGGGTGCAGGTCACGGTGGCGCGGCTGTTCGGGCTGTCGATGGTCTGGTTGTAGGTGCCCTGTGTCCAGGACGCGGGAATGATCTGCTCGCCGGGAGCCGTGGTGGGGCTGTAGAGCAGGGTGAGGACGGCGTAGCCGGGTTTGCCGGAGCCGCCTGCGGGGGCGGGGTACTGGTTCTGGGTGCAGCCGCCTCCGGCGCCACCGGTGTTGGGGGTCGGCGGCAGCATGCCGTTGGTGGTGGAGCTTCCGGGCTGGCCGGGTTGCGGGGAACTGGAGGTGGCGGTGGCGTTTCCTCCGTTGCCGCCGGGTCGGCTCAGTCCGCTGTCGGTCGGATATGTGCCGGTTCCGCCGTTGCCGCCCTGTCCGTTGGAGCCGGCGGCGCCCGTGGTGTTTCCGCCGCCTCCGTTGGTTCCGCCCGCGCCGCCGCGCGCGATGATGACGGGGGAGCCGGCGTTGCTGATCGTGGTGTCGCCGCCGTTGGCGCCCGGACGGCCGGCGGGGCCGGAGACTCCGGCCGTATAGGAGGCGGACGCGGCGCCGGCGCCACCCGCACCTCCTGCCCCGACGACGACGGTGAGGGTGCCGTCGGTGGGCGAGACGGTCACGATGCCGCGCACGTAGGCGCCCGACCCGCCCCCGCCACCGGCGCCGCCGAAGCAGATCGCCGAACTGCTGACGGAGCCCCCGCCGCCTCCGCCTCCCCCACCGCCGCCGCCCCAGGCCTCCACGAGCACGGTCGAGCCGGGTGGCACGGTGGCGGTATAGGTGCCGGGCGAGGCGAATTCCTGCAGTTTCACTCAGGGTCCCTTCATGTCGGACGGGTGGGGGAGCTTCATGCGGTGGACGGCCGGTATCGGCCGGCCGTCCACAAGTGCGGGTCGTGTCAGCAGTTGCCGGCGGTATCGCCGGTGTCGACGGTGGTCGCCATGCGGCGGCGCACACGCGAATATCTCGGGCAAAGCGCACATGCCCGACGTCACTAAGAAAATCTCACAGGGGAAGGCGGGTACAGTTACCGCCCCTCCATAGACCGCTGCCTCACCAGTTTCACGACCCTCGCTCCGACACTGCTGGCGCAGCGTTCAGAACCGTGCTTCAGGCGCTGTTTGGCGGTCCCGCGACCCCGAACCGGCAGTGGACGCAGGCAGCCGTACCGGCCGCAGGCGCCGGCAGGCAGCTGAGGGCAGCCGGCGGCCGCACGTCCGGAATTATCCGTTGCCCCGCAGATGGATTTCGGAGTACCGGCGATCCTGGGGATACTCGCTCATTTCTGAAAGGCGGATCAGCGACGTCGAACGCGGTGTCCAAGGGTGCATGCCAGGTGTCCGGTGCAGATCTGGCCGACGTTCACAGCCCCTGCTCGCAGAACGTCGCGGATGGGCCGGGCATCGTTTCATGTACATAATCACCGCGCTTAATGGGGGCGTTTGCGGCACTGCTGTCAGAGCATGGTTCGAGTTCCTGGATCACCCTTGCCCGTCTGTCCGAACTCATCCGCGCCCACCGCAGCCGGTGGCGGCGCCTGAACCCCGGGCAACAGGCCTTACTGGTGCTGGCCTCGTCCTGCACGCCGTCGAAGCCGACCCCTACTCAGGATTAAAACGACCCGCGTGCCGCCCATCATGACGTCTGCTGGTCGCGGCGGGTCTGCTTCTTCTCGCGGATGACCGCGTGGGCGTCGGCGACGGGGCCTAGGTGAGCGAGCTTGTCGGGATTGACGATCGAGCGGATGGTCTGGATGCGTCCGTCCAGGATGTCGAGCGTCCAGACGTTGAAGATGTGACCGTCTCGGTCGCGGGTGATCGCACCCGGCTGGCCGTTCACCTCGTGCGCCTCCAGCACCGCGCCGATCTGGGCGAACGGCGGGATGGTGACGGACAGCACCCGGGCGACCTTCGCGACGCCGAAGAGGGGGAACGTACTCCCGATCTTGCCGGCGCCGTCGTTGACCAGCTGGACGTCGGCGGCCAGCAGTTCCTGCAGCCCTGTGATGTCCCCCTCCCTCATCGCATGGAAGAACCGCCCGGCGAGCTGCTCGCGGGCCCGGCGATCCGCCTCGAAGCGGGGCCGGCCCGCGTCCATGTGACGGCGTGCCTGCACCGCGAGCTGGCGGCAGGCCGCCTCCGACCGCTCGACGGCGGCGGCGATCTCCCGGTAGCTGAAGGCGAACACCTCGCGGAGCACGAAGACCGCACGCTCGAGCGGGCTGAGCCGCTCCAGCAGGATCAGCGCCGCCATCGACAACGAATCGGACAGCTCCGCCGACCGCTCCGGGTCCTGGTAGGGGTCGGTCAGCAGCGGTTCGGGGAACCATGGCCCGACGTAAGCCTCACGCCGGACGCGGGCCGAGCGCAGCACGTCGATCGAGATCCGCGTCACCGTGGCCGACAGGAAGGCCTTGGGTGACTCGGGCTGGGCTGGGGAACCTTCGTAGCGCAGCCAGGCCTCCTGGACGGCGTCCTCGGCCTCGCTCACGCTGCCCAGGATGCGGTAGGCGATCGCGAAAAGCAGCGGCCTCAGTTCCTGGAAGTCCTCGACGCGAGTCACGCCGACCATTGATATCACCGCTCAGGATAAAGGTGACATGGTGTCGCAGGTCACACTCGGGCGATCTCACATCTCTGCCGGGCTATCTCGTCCAGGGGGTTGTAACGGCTGAAAGCGGCAACAAGGAGCACACCATGCAGAAGGTTTGGTTCGTCACCGGCTCGTCCCGCGGCCTGGGCCGCAACTTCGTGGAGGCCGCCCTGGCGCGCGGCGACAAGGTCGCTGCCACCGCCCGGAACACCGCGAGCCTGCGGGCGCTGGCCGACACCTATGGAGACGCGGTGCTTCCACTGGAAATGGACGTGACCGACAGGGCCACCGTCTTCGAGAGCGTGAAGCGCGCCAAGGAGCACTTCGGCCGGCTCGACGTCATCGTGAACAACGCCGGCTACGCCCAGATCGGCGCGGTCGAAGAACTCACAGAACAGGAACTGCGCGACCAACTCGAGACCAATCTGTTCGGCGCGGTGTGGGTGGTCCAGGCCGCGCTGCCGTACCTGCGCGAGCAGCGCTCGGGGCACATCATCCAGCTTTCCTCGGCCGCCGGGGTCATCGCGATGCCGCTCGGCGGCGCGTACCACGCCTCTAAGTGGGCCCTGGAGGGCCTGAACGAGGCGCTCGCCGGCGAGGTCGCCGAGTTCGGCGTCAAGGTGACCATCATCGAGCCCGGCGGCTTCGCCACCCGGGACGGCAACAACCCCGACCCGCTCGCCAACGGCCACATGGCCAAGCCCGACCCGGCCTACGACGGTCTCCGTCAGCACCTCGGGGCGATGACAGGGAAGATGCCCGCAGGCGACCCGGCCGCAGCGGCACAGGCACTGCTGAAGCTCGTGGACTCCGCCAACCCGCCGGTGCGGGTGCTGTTCGGCAAGGGCTTCCACCCAATGATCGAGCGGGCCTACGCCGACCGGCTCAAGACCTGGGCCGACTGGCAGGACCTCTCAATCGAGGCACACGGCAACCTCGAAGCCCGCTGACTCAGGTGAGAGGCCGCGCAACCGGCGAGCGGCGCCCAGGTCGCCCAGGTCGCCTGGGCGTCCGGGCGATCCGCTCGGCCGGTGAGCCGGATCGTCCTGACGGAGTTGGGGCCTGCTCCCACGTGGGCGGGATGATCGGGCTTCCACCTCAGTCGCTTACGGCCCCGACGCCCGGCACGGCGATCACCCGGACTCCGGTGCCACGCATGACCCGACCGAGACCGTGCCTATCCCTGGCGGAGTGTGGCTGGCCCGCCGATCGGCCGCGAATACTGTGAGCCGTGAACAGCAGACGACAGCTCGGGGAGTTCCTTCAGACAAGGCGCTCTCAGCTGCGGCCCGAGGACGTGGGGGTGGCCACCTACGGTGACCGGCGTCGGGTCCCCGGGCTGCGTCGGGAGGAACTGGCGCTGCTGGCCGGTGTGAGCGCGTCGTACTACTCCCGGCTGGAGCAGGGCCAGGCGCCCAACGCCTCGCCCGATGTGCTCGACGCGCTGGCCCGAGCTCTGCGCCTGGACGATGCGGAACGCCGGCACCTGCATGAACTGGCCGCCGCCGGCCGCCGCCGGGGCACCGTACGCCGTGCCGTGCCCGAACGGGTCAGTCCCGCGACACGTCAACTGGTCGCGGTGCTCGGTGACGTGCCCGTGCTGGTGCTCGGCCGGCACGGCGACGTGCTGGCGTGGAACGCGCCGGGCCACGCCCTGTACGCCGGTCATCTGGCCCCGGAGGGCCCGGACACACCCCGGCAGCGGCCCAATATGGCCCGCCTGGTGTTCCTGGACGCGCACACCCGCGACCTGTACACCGACTGGCCGGCGAAGGCCCGGGGCGTCGTGGCGACCCTGCGCATGGCCTCCGGCCGCCATCCGGACGACCCGCTGCTGACCGCGCTGGTCGGAGAGCTGACGGTCAAGAGCCCGGAGTTCGCCACGATGTGGGCCGACCACCGCGTCAAGACCGGCGGTGACACGGTCTACGAGATGCGGCACCCGCTGGTGGGCGCCATGCGGGTGACCCAGCAGACCCTGCGGACCACCGATGACCAGGCGGTGGTCGTCGCCACCACCGAACCCGGCTCGCCCTCGCACTCCGCGATGACGCTGCTCGTCCACAGCGTGCTGGCAGGGCAGGCGTCCCGGCGTACCCGAATCACCAGCTGACCCCGCACATTCCCCAGGCGCTCCGACCGGAGCGTCCGATGCCGCACGCCCTCATTCAGACAGGACCAGATATGCGCACCAGATTGCTCGCCCTCGCGATCGCCGCCGGAATCGGCCTGACGACCGTGTCCCCGTCATCCCCCTCGGACGCGGCGACGTCCCGGATAGCGGTCCACTTCGACCTGGCGAAGGGCCAGCAGCCGGAGAACATCGCCCTCGCCCCGGACGGCACGGCCTACGTCACCTTCGCCGCCGCCCGCCAGGTCGCCGCGATCAGCCCGAAAGGCACGATCCGGATCCTGGCGACGCTCCCCGCCCCGGCCGACGGCGGCGCACCGGCCCTCGGGTTCGCCCTGACCACCGGCATCGTCCGCACCGCCGACGGCACGCTCTATTTCCTGTACGCCAGCGGCGACCCCGCGACCACCGGCCTCTACCGGCTGCTTCCCGGCCGGAGTCCGCAGCGCATCGCCGCGCTCCCGGCGAACGGCCTGCCCAACGGGCTGGCCTACGACGAACCGGCGGAGACCTTCTACCTCACCGACTCGGTCCTCGGGTCCATCTCCACGGTGCCACTGCACGGAGGCCCCGCCCGGACCTGGTCGTCGGCACCGGAACTCGCCGCGGCCGGATTCCTCGGTGCCAACGGCATCAAGGTACGGCACGGCGCGATCTGGGCCACGAATCTCGACCGGGGCACCCTGCTTCGAATTCCGATCAGACGGGGCCGCCCCGGACCTGTCCAGGTCAGGGCCACCGGCCTGGTCGGCATCGATGACATCGCCTTCACCCGTGACGGGGACGACCAGGTCTTCGCGGCCCTAAACGCCCCGAACAAGGTCGTGCGCATCGGCACGGACGGCCGTGCCGTGACCCTTCTCACCGCCGGACTCCAGAACCCCACCTCGGTGGCGGTACGCGGCCGGACCCTCTACGTGCTCAACGCCGCCTACCTCACCGCCACCGATCCCAACCTGATCCTGGCCACCATTGAAGCGCCCCACGCATGAGACCAAACTGATGCCGGCTACCGGCCTCCACCACTGGAGCCCGGACAGCGATCCGAGCATTGGGCAGCATCAACCGTGTCTCTGAACCTGAATGCCTCATCCACCACATCGTCAAGACTGGAGAAGTCGAGCTCGAAGATCCGGCTCGGGGACGCGTCGGCCTGGGTAGCGTACTCAGGCCAGCTAGGTTACGTAGTCGTAGGTCTGCACGTCCGGGGGTTGTCCATGTCGATCACGTCTCGTCCGCTTACACAGACGGAGCTTCTCCTGGAGCTCGAACCCGTGGTGGGGCGGGAGCTGGATCGGCATCTCGCGGTGGCCAAGGAGTGGTTCCCGCACGAGTACATCCCGTGGAGTGAGGGCCGGACGTTCGATGGTGTCCTGGAGGGCGAAGCCTGGTCGCCGGAGGACTCCTCGATCTCCGAGGCCGCCCGTGTCTCGCTCGTGGTCAACCTTCTGACCGAGGACAACCTTCCGAGCTACCACCACGAGATCGCCACCACCTTCGGCAGGGACGGCGCCTGGGGCACATGGGTGCACCGGTGGACGGCGGAGGAGGGGCGGCACGGGATCGCCATTCGTGACTACCTCACCGTCACCCGGGCCGTCGATCCGGTCGCTCTGGAGCGGGCCAGGATGAGCCACATGCAGAACGGCTTCGCCACCGAGTACGAGGGCATGCTCCGGCAGTTGGCGTACGTCTCGTTCCAGGAGCTGGCTACCCGCATCGCCCACCGGAATACCGGGAGGGTGTCGGGGGACGGGGTATGCGAGAGGCTGCTCTCGAGAGTCGCCGCTGACGAGAACCTTCACATGATCTTCTACCGGAACCTGCTCGCCGCCGCGTTCGAGCTGGCCCCTTCGCAGACCATGCGAGCCGTCACCGATGTCGTGACGTCGTTCCAGATGCCGGGCCAGGGCATGGAGGGTTTCCCCCGCAAGTCGGTGACGATCGCCATGGCGGGCATCTACGACCTGCGACAGCACTCTGACGAGGTCCTGCTCCCGGTGCTGCGGCACTGGAAGGCATTCGACATCGAAGGGCTCGACGCCGAAGGGGAGCGGGCTCGCGAGGAGCTGTCGGCTTTCCTGGCTCAGCTCGACGCGGCCGCTGCCCGCTTCGAGGAGCGGCGGGAGGCCCGGCGGGCGAGGGCCGAAGCCTGAAACGGGGCGGCCGAAGCCTGAAACAGGGCGCAGGCAACCAGGGCAATACGTAGCGAGCGGTCTCTCTGGCGGCACATACTGGAGAGGATGAAGCCAGCCAGCGGCGAGCATCGCCGTCACCTGTCCACAAGTCCCTTCAAACCCCCGCCCCCCGCCGCGCCTCTCGAGCGGTTCAGCGTGAACGACCAGGTGACCCACGATCGGTACGGCCTGGGTGTGGTCATCGGTGTAGAGGACGGCGTAGCCGTGTTCGTCGACTTCCGATCGCAGCAGGAACGGATCACCGCTCCGTTCAAGCGGCTGTACAAACTCTGAGACCGCTGCACCCCAGGGGAGACGCCCCCGGGTGTGGAGCGGCGGATTCGGGTTCGCCGAAGAATCCGAGGTCGCAGACGGCAACCCCGACGGCAACGTCCACCGCCCAACCGTCGTTCGGCGAGGACGTTGCCGTGGGGCAAGCCGAGGACGTGAGTCTCCACGTACCTCCGCATGACCGCGTCGGCCGCCCCGTTCGGTGATGCGACCCAGGAGAGGTTCGTCCTGTCGGATCAGCACGCGCCCCAGCATCGCCGCCCGTCCGGTCTGCTCTTGACGAGTGACCAACGTTCGGCATGCTCTTGACGGCGGTAAAAAAGCTGCCATAGCTTCGGGGGGTTCCGCGTTCACAGGACACCCTCCTCTTCCGATATGGGAGCGCTTTCGTGCCTCGACGCCTCCTCCGCATTCCCGCCGCCGTCGCCGGCTCTCTCGCCCTCGCCGCGGCGACCCTGACCGGAACCGCCGGGGCCGCGACGAACATTCGGACCGGCGCCACCGCTGTGGCCGCCGCCCCCTCGCACCTGTCCGGCACCCTCGCCGACGGCGCCACCTGGATCGCCGACGTGCCCGCGGACTGGAACGGCACACTCCTGCTGTTCAGCCATGGCTATGGTCCGGCCGTCGCGCAGAACGCGCCTTCCGACGAGGCCCGTACGGCCCTTCTCTCGGAGGGTTACGCGCTCGCCGGTTCCTCCTTCGATCCGCAGGGCTCGTGGTGGGCGCTGAACAGCGCCGAACGCGACCAGTTCGCCACCCTGGACGCCTTCGGCCGTACGGCCGGCCGGCCGTCCCGCGTCCTGTCGGTCGGGCTGTCCATGGGCGGCCTGGTCAACGCCCAGATCGCCCGAGACGGGGCCGGCCGCGTCCACGGGGCCCTCGGGCTGTGCAGCCTCGTCGCGGGAGGCGTCGACCTGGACAACTACCAATACGACGCCGAGTACACGATCGCCTCGCTGCTGATGCCCGGCCAGGAGGTGCGGCTCACCGGCTTCGCCGACGCCGCGGACGCCGCGGCGACGGCGCAGCGGCTGACCGACGCCGTGATCGCCGCGCAGGCCACCCCGCAGGGACGGGCCAGGATCGCGCTCGCCGCCGCCTACCTCAACCAGAGCGACTGGGCGCCCGACCACGACCCGCCGGCGACCGGCGACCCCGAGGGGCAGGAGGCCCAGCAGTTCGCCTGGCTCTCCCAAGGGGTGCTCGGGTTCATCGAGAACGGCCGCTGGTCCATCGAGCAGTCCGCCGGGGGCAACACGTCCTGGAACGCCGGGATCGACTACGCGGCGCTGCTGCGCGACTCCGAGCACGCCGGCCAGGTGCGGGCGCTGTATCGCAAGGCCGGCCTCGACCTGCGCGCCGACCTGGCCACTTTGACCCGCGGCGCCCACCTGCACGCCGATCCGGGGGCGCGGCGCAGGCTGGAGGCGTCCTCCACCGCCGGTCAGAGCCTCGCGGTGCCGCTGCTCAACCTGCACACCATCGCCGACCAGCTCGTTCCGGTGCAGCAGGAGACGGCGTTCGCCGAACGGGTCCGGGCGGCCGGTGACGACCGGCTGCTCCGGCAGGCGTACGTCGCGCGCCAGGGCCACTGCGCCTTCACCACCGCGGAGATCGTCGCGGGTGTGCGGGCGATCGACAGGCGGGTCACGACCGGCCGCTGGGGCGACGTCGCCGAACCCGCCGTGCTGCAGCGCTCCGCTCTGTCGCTGAACCTCGGCGGGGCCGCCTTCGTCCGCTACCGGCCCGGCCGCCTCGTCGTCGGCCGGTGATCGGCTCGCGGACGACGGCAGGCCCGGCGGAGACCAGGTGATCCCGGTCCGCGTCCACCCGTTCGCGGTGGAGGCGGGCCAGGACGCTCTGGTCGGTCGTCGCCTGGCGCGTCGCGGCGTACCTGGTCGCCGAAGGCGTCGTACGGGTTCGCCGCGAGCGGTTCGGGCACACCGCGCATGGTCCCTTCGGTAGTCGTCCGTGCTCAGACCTGGCTGGCGCCGCCGTCCACGTAGATCTCGGAGCCGGTCATGTAGGTGCTGGCGTCGGAGGCGAGGAAGACGACCGCGTCGGCGACCTCCTCCGGGCGGCCCAGCCGGTTCATCGGCACGCCCGCAGCGAGGTTCTTGAGCAACTGCTGGGAGCCCGCGGCGTCCGGGGCGAGGCCGCTGAGGCCGGGGGTCTCGATCGGCCCCGGCGCGATGCTGTTGACCCGGATGCCGCGGTCCACGAGCTCGCTCGCCCAGCTGCGGGTGAAGGAGCGCAGTGCCGCCTTGCTCGCGGCGTAGACGCTGAACGCCGCCGCGCCCTTCACGTCGATGTTGGAGCTGGTCACCACGATCGAGGCGCCGCGGTTGAGCAGGGGCAGCACCGCCTGCACGGTGAACAGGGTGCCGCCGACGTTGGTGTTGAAGGTGTCGGCGTAGTGCTGCCAGGTGATGTCGCCGAGCGCGGCGAACTCGCCGCCGCCGGCGTTGGCGAACACGATGTCCAGCCCGGCGCCGCGGTCCCGGATCGACGCGGCGACGCGGTCGAGGTCGGCCAGGTCGGTCACTTCGGCCGCTACGCCGGTGGCGTTCTCGCCGATCTCGGCTACAGCGGCGTCGAGAGCCTCCTGCCGGCGTCCGGAGAGGAAGACGTAGGCGCCCTCGGCGGCGAGGCGGCGGGCCGCGGCGAGGCCGATGCCCGCTGTGGCGCCGGTGACGAGGGCGGTCTTGCCGGTGAGCTGTCCCATGGTGATTTCTCCTTCGTTCACTTCGTCGGAGCGGCCAGTCCGCGCCGCCGCGGAAGCGGCAGGCCGGGTGAGCCGGGTTCGTTCCTATTTCTGTATCGATCGGTACGCAATAGGGAACCCTAGCACGTGTCCAGATATTTCTGTACTGATCGGTTAGGATGAGGGGCGTCACCGAGGTGGGAGACGAGAAGATGGCGGAGAAGACCCGGGAGCGGGGCCGTCCGCGAGGCTTCGACGCGAACGCGGCCCTCGACCGCGCCGTGGAGGTGTTCTGGCGCCGGGGTTACGAAGGCTCCTCGCTCAGCGACCTCACCGAGGCCATGGGCATCAACCGGCCGAGCCTGTACGCCGCCTACGGCAACAAGGAGGAACTGTTCCGCCGGGCGGTCGCGCGCTACGCCGAGGCCGACATGGCGTACGCGCGGGAAGCGCTCGCGGAGCCCACGGCTTACCAGGTGATCGCCAGGTTCCTGCGCGCCAACGCCGACGCCCTCACCCGGACCGACCGCCCGCCGGGATGCCTGTCCATCCAGGGCGGTCTGTCCGACGGCAGCGACGGCGGCAGCGTCGCCCAGTTCCTGGCCGCAAGCCGGCTCGCGGGGGAGCGGGCGCTGGCGGAGCGCCTGGCCCGCGCGGTCGACGAGGGCGATCTGCCGACCGGGACCGATCCGGTGGCCCTCGCCCGCTATGTCATGGTCGTCAGCGAGGGCAACGCGGTGCACGCCGCGGCGGGCGCCGATCGGGCAGGCTTGCACGCCACCGTGGACATCGCACTGCGAGCCGTACCACGAAATCCGCAGGGGGCGGGGTGAGGGTATCGATGAATCCCCCGTCACTCGGCGCCGGCACTTCGGCGAGGGCGTTGTGGTGGGGCAAGCTGAGGGCGTGAGTGTCGTTGTATCTCCGGATGACGTCGGAGTCCCTCGGGCGCAGGCCGGCCCCACTCCGCAGCACCTGCTCACGACCCTGCTCGGTGAGTATCTCGACTCCTCGGATGCCGATCTTCCGTCGATGGCGGTGGTCGCGATACTCGGGGAGTTCGGTATCAGCGAGTCCAGCGCGCGGGCCGCGTTGTCCCGGCTGACCAAGCGTGGCCTGATCGCCGTACGGGGGTCGGGGCGGCCGCCGGTGTATCACCTCACGCCTGCGGCGATCGCCAGGCACCGGTCCCGGATGGATCATTTCCTGAGCTTCGGCGCGCGCCGGCCGCAGTGGACCGGGGAGTGGGTGACCGTGTCCTTCTCGGTCCCCCAGTCCGGCCAAGGCCAGGCCCCGCGGCACGCGGTGCGCAAGGCTTTGGGGTCGCTGGGTTTCGCGCGGCTGTACGACAGTGTGTGGATCCGGCCGGGATCCGATTCAGGTCCGGTGACCCGAGCGCTCCACGACGTTCTGGACGGGGTCGAAGGTAGCCGTTGGTCGGTGACGCGCGCTCGGTTCGAGGAGGAGGTCGGCCCGCACGGTCCGGCCGCCGCCTACGATCTGGCCGGTCTCGCCGCTGCTTATGAGGGTTTCATCGCGCGGTACTCCGATTTGCGGGTGGCCGTGCGCAACGGGGAGGTCGACGCGGCCCGGGCGCTGGTGGCCCGGACCTCGGTCATGGATTCCTGGCGGAAATTTCCGGACATCGACCCGAACCTCCCTGAGCACCTCCTGCCGAAACCGTGGCCCTGCCAGGCCGCCAGGGCCCTCATGCTGGAGATCCATTCCGCTCTCGGCTCGCTCGCCGAGGCGCGGCTCGTCCAGGTGGCGACCCCGTACTGGCCGGACGCCGCGTCCTGGATCACTCACTTCCAGGCGTCGGAGAACGGTGTCTCGGTCCCGGCCGCCGGGGACGGCCGCAAGAGACTTCCACCCACCCGGGCGGCTGCCCGGCCGCCGGGGCACGTCTCGTAACCCGGCGGTGAGCCGGCTTCCCGCCGGGTCGCCGGGCGCCGCGGATCCCACCCGAGCACCAGGCCGGTCAGGCATCGTGACGAACCGGGCGCGGCTTGTTCGTTGTGCCGGGCCCGCACCGTCATGACGATGCGGGCCCGGCACGGTGGTGTCACTCAGGTGACAGGAGGGTCAGTTCACTTGACGACCGCGAGGGCGTCGACGACACCGGTGCCGAAGAAGCCGTTGTCGTCGGCGGCGCCGGTGCAGGCCGCGGTGTTCGGCGGGCAGGGCTTGGCCACGGCCCGCGCCCTGAGCTCGCCGAGCATCTCGGCCGGCGTCCAGGACGGGTGCGCCGACTTCATCTGCGCCATCACGCCGGCGACGTGCGGGCTCGCCATCGACGTACCGCTCTTTGTGCCGTAGCCGTCGGCCCCCGTCCGGGTGTTCCACGTCGTCGAGTAGATCGACGAGCCGGGAGCCGCGACGTCGATCTTGCCGAGACCGTAGTTGGAGAAGGACGACCGGACGCTGTCCAGCGTGGTGCCCACGCGCTGCAGGGACGCGACCGTCACGACGCCGTCGAGTTCGGGACTGTAAGAACAACGGTGTAACTCCTGATCAAGGAGACACCTGTGACGAGTACGGTGATCCAGGCATCCGAAGCGTTGGACCTGGAGGACGCCGCGGTGGCGCGGAAAGAGGATGAAGCGT
>NZ_JABBWZ010000024.1:0-17193 GCF_014161435.1 Microbispora sp. H10949
CGGCACGACGACCTCCGGCACGACGGTCTCGACCACCACGGCGTCGCCGTTGGCGCGGGGCTCGGGCACGACGGCGTCGACCACCATCGTCTCCGGCACGACGACCTCCGGCACGACGGTCTCGACCGGCTCGACCAGCCTGACCCTGGTCGTACTGGCGTTCTTGACCTCGGCGCGGTACTGCCGCACCAGCTCGGAGTGGCGGGCGAGCCATTCGTCGTGGGTGCCCAGAACGGCCTCGGGGTTGTCCACCCCGTTGTTCTTCAGGTACTTGCCGCAGGCCGAGAGGAGGGTGGAGACCCGCTCCCACCTGGGCGGGCCCTTGCGCCCACCCTTCAGCATGGCCTGCACGGTCGTTGCGGTGAGCTCGCATGCCGACCCCTTACTGAGCCGGACAAGCTCCCGGAGTGAGGGCGATCCCGCCTTCACGTGCATCTCTTCCAGGGAAGCCCGAAATACCTCCAAACAGTCCCCGGAAGCCGATCGGTTCATGGGTTCTCGATTCGCTCTGGCGTTTGGTTTCCACATTGTCGCGCACAGTGAAACCGACTGATCAGTAACAACGCGGCGTGCCGCGTTACGGAACAAAACGGTTGGGGAGACCAGACCGTTCCGAACCGTTCCGTCCGAGGTGAGGGGCTGTCGGAACGCCCCGGAACAGCCGTGCTCACCGGAGGTCAGGCCAAGCGAGAATCCGATGGTCGGATGTTCGGGAGAATCCGCACCGTTCCGACTCGGCCCTATGAGTTCCGAGGTGATCTTGCCGAGTCATTTCGACGGAAACCGCTGGTAAGCAGGGAAGTGTAATCACCGCGCTCCCTTCGCCCGCCTCCTGAGACGGGTTCGGGGAGCCTTTCCTGGAGGAGAGAAATGTCCCTGTCCCCTTTGGCGAGGCTGGTCACCGTTGTGACGCTTTCGGTCGCCGCGGGGGTGGTTTCTGTAGTGCTCGCGCGGCGGGCGGGGAAGTCCATGTCGGCGTCGCTCCTGGTGGGCCTGACCGTCGGCACCGGCACCCTGGGCGGCCTCTCCACGCTCCTCTGACGAGCCACACCCAAGGAAGGGCCCGTGTCGTCGCGTACGGCGGCGACACGGGCCCCGCCGTGTAGACCGAGTCTCCCGTTTCCTCCCGGACGCCCAAGCTGCGAGGGGCTGGGGCCCTGACGATCGCCCGGCGGGGCCGGCCACCGCACGGGGTCGGGGCGATCGACGCCCGGGACCTCCTTCGTCGTCCCCGGCCAACGGGCTCGGCGACCCTGCCGAGATCGGGCACGAGAATGTTCCTGCGGCAGGTAAGCCCGGGAGGCATCCCGTCTCTGGATCGCCTTGCCACTCTATGTAGACCTTTGTAGAGTTCTACTTATGAGTGGTCCACGGATGACGATGCCTACCCAGGCGTTGCTGCGTTGGGCGTTGAGTGAGCCGACGCGGGAGTGGTACGGGCTGCAGATGTGCGAGGCGACCGGCCTGGCGTCGGGGACGGTCTACCCGATCATCGCCCGGCTGGAGCAGGCCGGATGGCTTGAAAGCCGGTGGGAGGAACCCGAGGAGTACGCCTCCGAAGGCCGGCCCCGGCGCCGCTACTACCGGCTCACCACCGACGGTGCCGAACGGGCCCGCATCGCGCTGGCCCAGGTCTCTCAGAGCCGGGCCACCGCCCGCCTGCCCTTCGGCACCAGCCGCCCCGTCCCGGGCGGTAGTGGATGAGCACCTACCAGCCCTCAGCCGCGCTTGTACGGGCAGCCCAGCAGGTGGAATCAGCGGCGGCGGAGATCGAGGCGACCGCGTGGGCGGACGCGGCGCTCAGGGCGCTCACGGCGGCACGCGCGGCGAACGCGGCGGCGCACGCGGCGAACGCGGTGGACGTGGCGGCGCACGCGGCGAACGCGGCGGCGCAGGCGGCGAACGCGGCAGCGCAGGTGGCGAACGCGGCGGACATGGCACGCCGGACGCTTGCGGTACGCGCGACGGACGCGGCGCTCACTGCGGTGCACAAGGCGGACGCGGCGCTCACGGCGGCACGCGCGGCACGCACGGCGGACACGGCGGACACGGCGGACACGGCGGACACGGCGGCGGAGTTGGAGGCGGAGGCGATCGTGGCGCTGGATGCCGCGGCCCACGCGCTGAGGGCTGGCGCTGTGGTGGGGCGGCGTCTCCGCAGCGATCGGCGGGGGCGGGGCCGGTGGCGCGGGGCGGGCTCGCGGCGTCTGGTGCAGGTGGCGTGCGTGCTGCTGCCGGCCGGGGCGCGGGAGCGGTACCGCGAGGAGTGGACCAGCACCGTGGCCGAGCTCGGCACCCGGCGGGCTCGGGCCCGCTTCGCGGTCTTGCTGCTGCCCGGCGCCGTGCAGATGGCGCTGGTGCTGCGCCGCAAGGCGCCCGGGCACCGGGCGGTGGGGTGATGGGCAGGGCGGCGGCCGCGGTGGTGGGCGGCGGCGGGACGCTGGCGGCGGCCGCGCTGTCGCCCTCGGCGGCGGTGGCGCTCGGGGTGGTGGCCCTCGCGATGCTGCTGATCGTGGCCGGGGTGGTGTTCCACTCCTCCGAGGCGCCGACGCGGCGGTTCGAGCGGCTGATCAAGGCGGTGCGCCCGGCCGCCGGCACCGGCCGAAAGAGCATCGGCGGGCGGCGCTGAGGCCCCGATTCCGGCTCCGGAAATCACTCACGAGAACCAAAGTTCCCACAAGCTACCTGCCGGTAAGACGCCTCATCTCCGGTCGGAAAACCGGAACCGCGCGTCGCCCGACGTGTTGCGCCGATCCGTCACAGCATCGCGTCAGGCGACCCGTTACGCGAACCCGTCACGGCCCGCGTGGCCAGCTCCCGGCGGCGCGCCCGCCAGGCCGCGGTCCGGCAGGCGGGGCGGTCATAGATCGCGTCGCGGCGGCGCGGGTGCCCGGGAACGAACCGGCGGCCGCACACCGGGCAGCGGCGGGCGGCATCGGTGGTGCCGGTCATCCGGAGCTCACTGATGATGGCGGATGCCTCCCGGTCGTGCCGGCGTCGCCGTGCGGCGGCGACCCGGCAGGCCGCGCAGCAATACACCGCGTCCGGGCGGGCGAACGGCCGCAGTGGGCCGCCGCAGTGCCCGCACCGTCGTTCACGGGCCATACCGTCACCGTACGCCGCCGGCTACCAATCACTCCTTGTCGCCCTTCCGCGCGGCCCGCGCTCGCTGCGGCCGGCCCGCGACTGGGCTTCCCAGTCGAGCTGGTCGCGGGTGCTGGGACTGTCGGGATTGCGCCTGGCCACCGATAGACCGGCGCTTCCGGCTCCTCTGCCGGGCCGGTTCCGGCCGGTTCCAGATCAAGCACAGCAGACGGAACGCCCGATCGCTGACGGTCTGCGAGGCGTACAGCGCCGTCCCCACGATGACCATGATCATGATCACGAGGGCGCCTATGACCCACACGCTTACATCTGGGTGTGTCAGCCAGGCCACCGTCACACCGCCGCCTCCGGCGGCGCTCACTCCGAGCACGCGGGCCCACTTCGCCGGCGTTCCGCTCAACTGCGCCACAGTCCCCTCCCAATGGTCCCTTCCTTCGTCGGAAGGGGCCGATGGGACTGCACAGGACCTGCCTCCTGCGGAGGTTAATCGGCTTTCGGGACAACTCAAGCGCTTTGGCAAAAAAAGATTTCCCAGGCCGCGGCGGTGCCGGCGGCCCGCGCCCGACACTCGGACCCATGACCGACATCACGCTGATTAGCTTCGGCTACCTGCACAGTGCGCCCCCGCGCGCCGACCGGGTGGAGGACCTGCGCGCCCGCTACCGCGACCCGGCCGCAGCCGCAGGCGCATCCTCGACCTCGACGGCCGGGACGCTCGCGTCCAAGCGGTCGTGCTGGTGACGCCCGGGCTGCGCGAGCTCGGCCGCGTCGTCCACGTCGAGCACCGCCACGCACACCTGCCCCGGGTCCTCACCGGGACCTGACCTTCTCCGCGCCCTGGCGTCGCTCTCGGATCTCGCGGGCCAGCCTGCGGGCCTCCTCGACCACCTCGGCCTTACGGGCGGCCGTCGCGGCGGCGTGAGCGGCGTTCGCGGCCAGCCACGCATCGTGTCGTGAGCCGTCGTCGTCCACCCGCAGCACGGCGGCCCGGCGCTCGGCGCGGCGCAGTCCGGCCAACGTCCGGCCGATTCGCCAGCGCAGCACTCCGGCCAGATCGGCGGCGCTGGCCACCTGCGCAGTCAGCAGCTCGGCCGCTTCACCCGGCGGCATTCGCCGCAGCAACAGCACCACCAGCCGTGCCAGCTCGCCCAGCTCGGCCCCGCCCGGCATCCGGCCGCCCCGTTGTCGAACCCACTCCGGACCCAGCGACCTTACAAAGTCAAGGGCGCGGCCCTGCTCTTCGGCGAGATCTTGCCCCCAGACCGGAACCTGGCGAGGCGGCCGGGGCCTCTGCGGTCGGTGAGGTTGAGGGGAGGGGGGAGATCCTTCTCGCGTATATCGAGACGTGTGCAGTCGTCCACAGCCCCAAGCGGCTGCGATCTTCGGGCCGGTGGCTGATCCCTCCCGGATCACCTCGCACTCAGCGAGCGCCGCGTCCTCGGCCGCGCGGGTCATGCGGCCCCGTGCTGCTGCTCTCGGGTCGTCCACGATGCGGCGGACCTCGGCCGCCAGGTCCTGCGGCAGATCATCAGGGAGCGCCGCCAGATTCAGGCACAGCACGTAGCGCGCCTGGCGGCCGGGCGCGGCGGCGCAAACCTGGCGCACGAGGCCGACGTCTACCAACCGCATCAGGTCCGTCCAGCCCGTACGGCGGCCCAGCTGATGGCGGGCGGCGTAGCTGGCCAGGATCGCCGGAACGTCGGCCAAGCGGCCCCGCTCGTCGGCCTGGTGTGTCAGGTGCTGCGCCATCCGCCACGCGGACGGATGGAGGCCGGCCCCTCGCGCGGCCAGCACTCCCAGCACGCGCCACCACACCCGCGTGGGCACGCTGGGCAGTAACTCCGGCCCTTCGTAGTGCGCGCAGCGCATCGGCTGCTCGTCGGCCCGGCCGGGATGGAGCGGGGAAGCGGCGAGCCTGCGCCCCGGCGTGTCGGAATCAGGGCGTACGAGACTGACCGCCTGGCGGACTGCTATCGTCGTCTCCAGACGTTGAACAGGCACGCGAAAGGCGCTCAGCTCGGTAGAGGCGGCCAAACCTTGGAGCTGACACCCAACGCGGTCATGTGAAGTTTTCGATCAGGAGGCGCCTCGCACTGCGAGGCGTTTTCTTTTTGCTCTGGTAACCCCCGGGCGGGTTTAAGGGCTTGGTCAACGCCACAGCATTCCACGATCCGGACGCGTGCGCAGAGTAGCGAGCCTGTATGTCTCGGCGTGTCGCAGGACCTGGCGGCAACAGTCGACACGGGACCACGGGAAGTCCGTAATCCCGTGTTCGGAGGGCCTACTAATTCCCGCTTATGGGCGCTTCCCGGTCAGAGCATGAGACGGGTGGCAAGCTGGCCTTTGTCGGTGGCCAGGATGGACAGCAGCACACGCAGGACGGCGGCGCCGGTGGTGTCGTGCTGGGCGGTCCACAGCTTGAACGCCTGATAGAGCGGCGGGTCCAGGTCGTAGGTGGTCTTCACGAGCGCGGCCCCGTCGCCGACCCTGCGGAGGTGGGCGGCAGGCAGGCTGGCGCGCACGCGCTCGGCGACGTCCTCGTCAGTGGTAAGCGCCTGGATCAAGGCGCGGACTACGGGTGCGACCCCGATCACGCCATGCGTGGCGGCCCACACTCGCGCGGCCCGCACCTGCTCGGGGTCCAGGTCGAACGTGGCCTTGTAGGGCTTGACCCTCGGCGGCTTCCGCGGCTGTCCCTCTACGGGGACACGGGGACTCTGTGGTCCTGTGGGCGTCTGACGTGCTGCGGCGGCGGCCATACTGCCGCGAGGACGCTGCTGAGGGCTCACGCGCTCGCCTGCCCGAGAAGTGCGCGGATCTCGACGGCGGCCTGGGCGTAGGCGGTGCCGGCCGCGACCACGGGCGCGCCGTGGCTCTGGGCGTACAGCTCCAGCCGCGGAACCCGGGTCGCGAGGACGGTGTGTCCTTGTGCCGCGAGAACGGCGGCGGCCTCGCCGGTGCTGGCGGCGTTCGTCACGCACCGGTTCAGCAGGACGCACGTGGGCAGCGGCTTGGCGCGCAAGGTGTTGACCTCGTCCACCACGGTGAGCACGGGCGCCATGCGGTCAATCTCAAACGTGGTCGGCGCTACAGGGATGATCGCGACGTCGGCGACCCGCAACGCTGAGACTGCAATGCCCTGGTGGTCCTCGATGGGCGGGGAGTCGATCACGGCGTCGTCATAGTCTGCGGCGAGACGCGGCAGGGTCCGGTGTAGGTCCCTGGTGGCAAGGCTGATGACCTCGAACGGCATCGGTGCGCGGGCGTTCCAGCGCTCCGCCGACCCCATGCCGTCCGACAGCTCCGGTGCGAGCTTCAGCCGTGCGCCGCCCGGGTCGGCGCCGACGAGCAGCACCTTGCGCCCGGTCTCGTGGAGGGCGTGGGCGAGCCAAACGGCCGACGTGGTCTTCGCCGTTCCCGGCTTGAGGTTGGTCACGCACCATATCGACATGGCCAGGAGAATACGGGGGCACGGGCCTCCCGTACCCCCGTGGTTGGCCTGTGTCTCGTTTGAGCTGGTGAAGCACTACGGGACCACGGATGGCCCGTGGTCCCGTAGATGTCTGGCTGTTGGTCCTCGGCTCCTTAGGCCGTGGCCTCGATCATGGCCGATTGAGCGTCCATCCGCCGTCGTCTGGCATCGCCTCGTCCACGTGCGCACCCATGACGGCCTCGCGGATCTCGTCTTCGGTCGCGCCTCCCTTGCGCATGGCGTCCACCAGGGCCTCGGCGAACTCGTCGGCCTCGATGCCGTACCGCTCGAAGTTGTTCTTCACCCTCTCCTCCTTCTGCGGGGTGAGGGCCGCCCCATCAAGGGAGCGGCCCTCACAGTTTGCCGGTCAGAACAGCGCTTCCTGATCGTTCCGAACCATCCGGGCCGCGTCTCGCTCGGCCTTGCGGGCTCGGCTGACCGCACCGTCGTAGCAGGGTCCGCAGATCGCGATCAGCTTGTCAGGGTCCGTGACCGCCCGTTCGCGCTCTGGCTGGGCTCCGGGGAAGGCCGGGGCCGCGAGCATCTGCACCGGTCCGCCGGCCATGTGCTCGCAGCGCATCGGCCGGTGACCAGGGCACCGCTCGCACTGGCACCGGGATCGGGCCCGGGAGATCACGATTCCCCAGAGGTCACCCGGGGGGATCCCCTCAGCGGCTTCCGGCGTGGTCGTCATCGGCTTACCGCTTACTGCTCGTACCGTGGTTGTGGTTGATCGGGCTGGAGCTGACCGCGCCGCAGGTGCACGAGTACACCGGCGTGGTCGGGACGTCGTTGGCCCCGTTCGGCCACATCTTCGAGCGGTCCTCCGAGGTGACCGTCTTGTCCTGTGGCATGCTGGAACTCCCTTCGTGGGAGCCCCACGGCGATCTCTTGGTCGGGTGAGCCGTGGGGCCTTGTCGTGGTGGGGCGGCTGCCCCGGACACGCGCCCGGACGGAGAGCCCGGGCGCACATCCGCAGCCTCAGCCCTTCGTCTCCGACAGCTCCGCGATCACCTCCTTGAGCGGCCGGCCGAGCTCTACGGGGGCCCCGGCGGCCCGGGCGGCCGCGCGCTCGTTGCCCTCTCGGATGCGCCGCTGCGTCTCCGGGTGGGCCAGCGCCCGCTTAGCTTGCGCAAGGAAGCGTCTGCGCTCTTCCGGGTCCTCCGGCAGGCGACCGACGTTCGGCGCCATAGTGATCTCCCTTCGTGGGCCTGCTGGGGCGGCTGCCCCGGACACGCGCCCGGCTCGACGGGCCGGGCGCGATCCGCAGCCTCAGCCCTGCCGCTGCTTGGAGGTCAGAGGGATGACCGGTGCCGGCGACGCGGCCGGGCGGTCCTGCTGTCCCTGCTGCCTGGCCTCGGCCGCCGCGATGAGGTTCTGCGCGTACTCCTGGAGGTCGGCCCGGCTCACCGCTGCGCCTCTGCCTGCTGCCGCTGGGCCTCGCGCTCGACCTTCTCCGCCTCCCACTGCCGCTGGTAGGCGTCCCGGACGGACTGCGGCTCACCCACGTTGCTGGGCTTCGGGGTGTAAAGCCTCGTCTGAGGTCTCACGGACATGGTGGATCTCCCTTCGTGGGGGCCGCCACGGCGATCTCTTGGTCGGGTGAGCCGTGGGGCCTTGTCGTGGTGGGGTATCAACTTGCCCTCATTGTTGCACACGGGGGAATCCGTTGGCAACCGTTGTCAACGGATCTATTCGCGGGTGTCGGCCGCCCCCCCCCCGCCCGATACGAAGCAGCCCCCGGACCCGCTTAGGGGGGCCGGGGGCTGCCTTCCGAGGGGGCTCGGCACGTCAGATATCGCTCAACTCCTCGTCGGCCGCTGCGGCAAGCTCGCAACAGCCCTGAGAGCAGTACCAATCCCCGGTGCCGGTACCAAGGGGGTAGGCGTTCCCGCAGAACGCGCAGACTGAGTGGTTCTTCATGAGGTCAGGTCCTTTCCGTGACGTCTGGGGGCGTCGCCCTGCTCGGCGGCCGGGGCCTGGCCGCTGGCCCGCAGGCGGGTGATCTCGTCCTGTGCGGTCTCCAGTCGGCCGACGGTGCGGATGCGCTCAGCCCGCTCGGTGTCGAGGGCGGTCTCGGCGCGCACAGCGCGGGCCTGCTCCTGCTCGGCCCGGGCGCGCAGCGTGGCCACCTGATCGGCGTGGGCCGCGGCGAGCTGCTCGCGTTGCGCGGCGGCGTCGGCTCGCACCCGCTCGACCTCGGCCCGGGCGTCGTCGGCGACCTGCTCGGCGCGGGCCTGCCTCGCCTCGGCCTCCGCGATCCGGGCGGCGGCGTGCTCGCGGGTCTCCTGCGCAGCGGCCGCGGTGGCGTCTCGCTCCGTCTCGGCCGCGCGCACGCGCTCGGCGGCCTCGGCCTCGGCACAGCGCACCTGCTCGGCCGCCTCCCGCCGGGCCTGCTCGATCGCGGCGTCTCGCTCCGTCTCGGCCGCGCGCACGCGCTCGGCGATCTCGGCCTCGGCACGGCGCACCTGCTCGGCCGCCTCCTGGCGGACCCGCTCGGCCTCCTGCTCGGCTCGAGTGGCGCGTTCGTCGGCCTCGTCCGCACGCCGCAGTGCGTCCTCGGCCACGGCGTCGGCCTGCTCACGCTCGGCCCGGGCGGTCTCGGCACCGGCGGCCGCGAGGCTGGCCACCCGCTCGGCCTGCACGGCGCGGGCCTCGGCGGCGGCCACCTGCTCGGCGGCCGTGGCCTGAACGCCGGCCACCTCCGCCGCGGCGGCGTCGGGGTCGGCGATCGTGCGCAGCTCGCTGACGACGCGCTCCAGCTCGCCCAGCGTGCGTACGGCGAGCTGCTCGGTAGCACGCAGCAGCTCGGCGGCGCGGGCCTGCCCCATCGTGACCGGCCGGTCCAGGTCCTCCGCCGGCGCGGGGCGGCCCTCGGCCTGCGCCGCCAGCTCGCGACGGCGCCGAAACGCGGTGGTCGCGTTGTGCGCCTTGTTCTTGCAGTACACAGGCGGACGACCCGGCCCGTCCGCAGACTCCGGAGGCTCCTCACACCCCGGATAGCGGCACGTCACACGCGGCTCGTCGGCCGTCCTGCTGGTCTCGTGGCTCTCCATACCCTGATTATATTTCATATCATTACATGATCGCAATGATATGAAACGAATCTAATGAAATTAATTTAACCCCTGCCGATCGCGGGTCTCTCCTCCACGGGAGGGGGCTCGCTGGTTCATCCCGTCGCCTGGGCCGTCTCGACCACGGGGTTCTCGGAGCGGAGGAAGGCTCGCGAAGCGACCGAGCGAAGCGAGGCTCGGCCTTCCGGAGTCGGAGAGGTTCCGTGGTAGGCCCAGGAGAGGCGACGGGATGAACCAGCGTCCCCCGGCACCACCATCGAGCAAGATCGTTCCGGCGGCTCCTCCCCCATCCCGGAGCCTGCCTCGCCGGCGAGGCGCGGGGGTTCGGGGGCAGCGCCCCCGGGGTCCTTCCCCCAACCCCAGCTTTACTACGTAGATTCAGTGCGCGCGAATCTGCCAGGTCAATAAGCGTTTCCGCTGGTCCTCGCGTCGCCAGCAGTGCGCGGCCACCGCCGCGGTGCTGGTATCGGTGCAGGTGAGGGCGTCGCGTCGCTATTGACAGTGGCTGCGGGCGCGTCCGCTTCGGCCTCGGCAGGGTCGAGCCTCCAGGCGTCCGGCCCAAGCCGGATGTCCAGGCGCAGCGCGACAGAGGCCGGGACCTGTGCCCGGCGCGTCCAGCGCGCCCCGCACAAACACACCACAACGCGGCCGCCTTCCATCAGCGGTACGGCTTCTACGTGCGCGCATTCGATATTCACCGGCCTACGATAAAAGGACTTGGACCCCCTTTGACCTGCATGGATATCCGAGGAAACCGGGAAATACCGTGCCGTACTTTCGCGATTCGCGTCCGCCCCGATTGGCGTTTTACCGGCTATGTCGAGATGATACCCGCGTGTTTTTCGCGGGGCTGGTGGTGACGACCGCCGTGGCGGCCGGGCTCGGCCTGGGACTGGCGGACCTGCGCAACAACCGGGCGCAGCCGCTCGCGTCCAGCTCGACGCCGACATCAAGCATCGGCAGCGCTGCGCGCCCGGAGCTGGTGGCCGCGCCAGAGCCGGAGGACGAGGTGCCGGCGCATCCGTCGTCCTGGCCCTGGCCGGTGAACCGGTCGGTCTGGCCGTCGCCGTCCCCGTCGCCGACTCCGGCGCCGTCGATGCGCCGGTCTCGTCCGGTCCGGCCGGTGGTCGAGCAGCCACGCCTCGCCCGGCCGCGTCCGGCCGCGCGGCCCGCGCCCGCCGATGACGGATCTCCTGCACCGGCCCGTCCGCGGCCGGCAGCGCGTCGTACACCCCGGCAGAACGCAGAAACGGCGGAGTCCGTACGGCGGCCTGAGCCGCCGCAGACTCCGCCGTCGTTCTCCGGGACCTCGATCTCGGAAGCGGCGCATGCGCGCTGTGACCAGATGTTCCCGGCGGCCCGGGACGCCCTGCGCAACCGGATGTGCCATGACGTTCTCAAGAGCCGGGGTTACTGACCCCGGGACCCTGCCAGGGTCCCGGGGCCAGTTCACACGGTGCGTTCTCGCACCTGCTCCACGGTCGGGACGGCCACCGGCTCGGCGGCCGTGGAGCGTAGGCGGTGGCTGTGCCACCTGCTCCGGACGTGGATGAGCAGATCATCCGCGACCGCTATGAACGCGGCGGTGAGCACGGCTGTACCGCGCAGGATCCGCCACGCTCTCCGGAGCCTCATCATGGGATCACCTCTCCGGAGGTGGCCCCGCGCCCGGTCTTCCTCGACAGTCGCCCGGACGCGGGGCCTTTGCGTCGGCCGACCCCCACGGCGTGACGAGCGATCATCGCTGCCTTACGTTGGCAACAGTGACAACCGGTCGGCACCAGGTCGGCCGGTTGCCAACGTCTCATTAGTAGCCTCCCGTTGTCAACGGTTGCCAACGTTGGATCCGGTGTGTAACCCTGGGGCCATGTCAGCAACCACGAGAACGCGAGGCCCTGACTATGGAGGACTGTCCGTGTCCGGCCGCCGCCCCACCGCTCGCCTGCTTGTCGACCCCGAGACCGCTTCGGCCGTGGATGTCGCATTGATCGAGGCGATTGCCGCCACCCGGCGCAAGATCTCAAAGACGGATCTGGCCGACGCGCTCATCAAGGTGGGGCTCAACCACTTCGACGAGGTCGCCGATGTCCTACGGGAGATGACCGCTCATGATTGACCAGCTCCTGCGCTTCGCCGAAGAGAACCCCGTCCTGACGGGTGTTGTGGCGCTGGTGGCCCTGGTGCTTGTGGGCGGGGTCGTCGCCATCGCGTACTGGATCCGGAAGAAGAACCGGACCGCGGACGCGCTGACCTACCTCGCGGCCGGGATCGCCACAGGCGTCTCCGCCACCGGCATGTGGAAGTTCGCCGGCGACGTGCTCGGCCTGGACGGGCCGCTGCGGGTCCTGCTGTTCGGGTTCATCGAGATCGCCGTGGTGACGAGCGCGGTCCGCGCCCGAACGGCATGGCGGGCCTCGGCCCAGCGCATCGAGGACCAAGGCCGTTCGGCCTGGGACCGGCCGTCCGCTGGCATCGACGGCAAAGCCGTGTGGGTGCTCACCCTGTTCACGGCCATCTGCTCGGCGATGGACTCCCACAGCCCGGCTGAAGTCGTGTTCCGGCTCGCCGCGCCGCTCGTAGCCGCCTGGCTGTGGGAGCGCGGCATGGCGATTGAGCGTGACGAGATCATGACCCGGCGGCCGTCCCGGATCGCGTGGAAGGTCACGCCGGAACGGCTGCTGGTCAGGCTGGGCCTGGCCGACCCGACCGACCGCACGGCCGAAGACGTCGCCGTCGAGCGGTACATCACCCGCGCGGCCCTGGCCGCGAAGAAGGTCCGGACCCTGCCGGAGGACGCCTCGCCTGGGCAGCGTCGCCGCGCGCTGCGCCGGTATGACCGGGCGATGGATGCGGCCGTGGAGTACGCGGGCGTTGGCTCTGACCCTGAGCGTCTGGCCGCCCTCGCGGACCGGCTGCGGTTCTTGTTCAATCAGGCGGACCTGCCCTATGTGACCTTCTCCGCGCCCTGGCGCGATTGGGAGGGCGTGGGGGCCGATGACCCCGACCCCGACCCTGGACCCGGCCGGGGCACCCGCCCCGAAACTCCGGCGCTGGCCCCGGCCGCGACCGGTCAGCCGGTGGAGGAGACCCCGGCGGCCCCGGGTCGCGACCCTGAACCCGGCCGCGCGCCGATCCCGGCTCCGCGCCCCGTGCTGACCCCGACTGGGGACGGCAGCAACCCCACGCCGCTGGTTGACCCGGTCCCGGCGCTGGCCCCGGCCGCGACCGGTCAGCCGGTGGAGGAGACCCCGGCGGCCCCGGGTCATGACCCCGGCCCCGACCCGGCGACTCTCCCTCCGCCTCTTCCGTACGCGGCAGACGGGGAGAAGGAGCCCAGCCCTGCGCTGATCTCCGGCTTCGCGAAGCTGCTGGAAGAGCAGCCAAGCGACGCGGCGCGAATCAGGTTTGCGATCAAGGTCCTGGGCCTAGACGCGACCCCGGTTCAGGTCTCGGACTGGCTCCGTGAGTGGGGCTACGTCCTGAAGACGGAGGCGGTTCGCTCGGGGCTCCGCCGCGAGCGGGAGAAGGCCAGGTCCACCGAGAACCCGGAGCCGGTCGCCTCGGTTACCCCGCTGTGGGGTCAGAAGTGACCCCGGTCAACATGCAGCACGGGGTCAGCGCCCCGATTGCACCCGTAGCGCTGACCCCGCGTCCACCGCACCCCACGAAGGAAGAACGGACATGGACATTCTCACACTGACGATGACTGGGGCCGGCGGCCTCGGTATCGGGCTCGTCCTGGGCGGGCTCGTCATGCGGCCACGGGTCGGCCCCTGGTACGGCTCCGCCCCTGGCGGGTGCTCCTGCCACGCACGCCCGGCCGCCGCCGTGCCGTCGACCTCGGCCACGGTGGAACTGCAGACCGTGGCGCGGCCGACTCTGCTCGGCCCGGCCGCTGCGGCGCTCGGCGTCGCCTACGTGACCACCAGAGAGGGCCTGGTGCCCGTCCTGCTGCCCTCGGCCGCGCTGGCGTCCGCCGACCCGGCCGCGCCCGCGCTCCCGGCCGCCGACCTCGCGGGGGGTGCCAGGTGAGCGCGCTCTCACCCTCGACCCCGCCCACCGACCCGGCCCAGCTCGACCCCTGGGCGGGACACCTGCCCTCCACCACGACCGTCGTCGCCGTGGTGCTCCTGGTCCTGCTCGTGGGCGTGCTCGGGCAACTGGTGTACCGCGCGCTGATCCCGCCCTGCGGCTTCGCGTCGGCGTGGGAAATCACGCGCTACATGTCGGCGCGCTCCGCTCGCCGCAAGATGGACATGACCCGGCCGTCCCTGCGCGGCGGGCGGGGCGTGCCCGTCTCGCAGTACGCCTACCGCCTCGGCCGGTCCTTCTCGCCGTGGATGGTGGTCTGCTGCAGTCCGGAGGACGCGGCGCTCTTCGTCGGCCCGCCCGGCGTCGGCAAGTCGGCAGCGCTGGCCGACATCGTGGTCGACGCGCCCGGCGCGGTCGTCTACACCACAAGCAAGATCGCCGACTACGACACCACCGCCGCGCACCGTGCCAACGTCGGCCCGGTGCTGCTGTTCAACCCCTTGGGGCTGGGCGGGGTGCCCTCCACCCTGCGGCACAACCCGATCAAGGGGTGCCGCGAGCTGGACGTCGCGATGCGGCGCGGCGCCGCCCTGCTGTACGGCGCTCGCCGCCCCGGCGAGGCCGGCAGCTTCGAGGACTACTTCCACAGCAACGCCAACGAGGTGTTGCGGGCGTTCCTCCTGGCGGCCGACCTTGGCGGCATGACCCTGCTCGATGTGCAGCGCTGGGCCAACGACCCGACCAACACCGAAGCGCTGCGCATCATGGAGCGCTACCAGGCTCCCCGGGCCTGGATCGACGCCCTGCGGTCTCGGCAGCAGGTCACCGACCGCACGCGGGACGGCATCTTCTCTACGCTGGCCACCACGCTCTCGTGGCTGTCCGGCCCGGCCGCCGCCTACGCGGTGACCCCGGCCCCGGGCGAAGAGCTGGACATGGCCGCGTTCATCAAGGCGCGCGGCACGCTCTACATGGTCGGAGAGGACAGCGGGGCCGGCGACCACCTCGCCCCGCTGTACACGCTGATTCTGGCCGACATGGAGCGGGCGGCGGTGACGCTGGCCGACAGCATGCCCGCCCGGCGGCTCGATCCCTGGATGACCTGGGCGTTGGATGAGGTGGCCACGATCTGCCCCGTTCCGCTCGACAAGTGGATCAACAAGTGGAGGGGCCACGGCATGCTGCTGCTGGCCGGGATCCAGTCCAAGGCCCAGCTCTACAGCCGCTGGGGCAAGTCCGGAGGGGATGCGATCTGGAACGCCGCCGCCGCAACCGTGGCGTTCGGCGGCCTCAAGAGCGCCGAAGACCTCCGTGAGCTGTCGCAGCTGTGCGGAGAGCGGGAGGTCCTGCGGACCAGCGTGCAGCACGGCCCCAACGGGCCGGTTCGCTCCGAGCATGAGGAGCTTCGGCCGGTCATGCCGCCGCACAAGATTCGCCAGCTCAAGAGGTGGCGCGCCCTGGTGCTCTACCGGGGTGCCCCGCCCGTCATCGTCCGTATCAGGCGGGTGTGGAAGCGCCGCGACCTCCGCCGTACGACCCCGGCTCCGGCCGGGCGGTCACGGCGTCCGGCTGGCCCGATCGTCTGGGAGGAGCGGTGACCACGGAGGAGACTCCGCCGCTGGCCCGTCAGCTCATGCAGCTCCGCCAGGACGTCAACGTCCTGGGCGCGGCCGTGGGCATGCTGCCCGACCCGGCGGCGCTGCATGAGCTGACCTCCCAGCTCGCCAACCTCGGCCAGCGGGTGGAAGCGCTGGAGATGTTCGCCGACGAGAAGGCGGCCAAGACCCGGCCGTGGGACTGGTCGCTCTTCTTCCCCGCGCTGGAAGACTCCAGCTCCGAGCACCACCAGGCCGCCCAACAGGCGTGGGCGGAGCTGTCCGGCTGGGTGGAGGGTGTGCTTGGTCGGCTTTACGGGCTTGTTGCCTGGGAAGAGATCCACGGTGCCATCGGCAACGAGGCGGCGAAGGTGACCCGGGCGATTCCGCCGTGCTGGGACGCGCACGCTGACCTCATCATCGAGCTTGGCTGGCTGTGCCAAGAGTGGGTGCGGGTCTATCGCACCTCCTACGGCAACCCGGCCAAGGCGGGGGACTGGCACGATCGCTACCTGCCCGGCCTGCGAAAGCGCATTGCCACCAGCTCGGCCGCGCGCTGCCGGTACGGCCACTTGCAGGACTCCCCTCCGGCGCCCGAGCCGACCCGCTACCCCTACTCGTAGGAGGACAGATGACCGTCTACACCATGCACTGCGGGGCCTGCGGCACAGAGCTGGAGGTGCCCGGGGAACTGCTGCAGACCGGGCAATCTGAGTCGGTGACCTGCCCCGGCTGCGGACAGGACCGGCAGGTCACCACCTGATCCACCGATAAGACGCGAAAGGGCCGCGCCCACCTTGGGCGCGGCCCTTCGTCGTCGCCGGTGGTCAGATACTGTCGTCGCCCCCTGAGAGCCACACCAGCGCGTTCTCCGCGCCGGTCAGGTAACCGCGGCCGTGCTGGCGGAACCATGCGGCCCCGGCCGCGCTCAGGGCGCGCATGCCCTCCTCGGCTCGGCTGGCCTCGTCCTCGATCTCCCAGCAGTTCGGGACCCTGCCGAGAGCGGCGCCGGCCACCGGGGACTGCGGGCGCTCGCCCAGCACCCATCGCAGGGACTCACGGACTCCGCGGGCGTGGTCGGCCCGGCCGGGCGCGTCGTAGTACGGGTCCCGGTAGTACGCCAGCTGTTCGCGGATCTCCGCTGGGGTGCGCGGGGACGGCGGCGGCTCGTCGGGCTGAGCACTCATGAGCGGGGACCCTTCGGGAGGGATGGGACATACGTCCTGATGTGTGCCCGCTGCATGTGCGCCCCTACCACTCCTGGCCTGGAGCCTCGATCACCGGGCCACGCTCGGCCGCCCGGGTCAGCTCCTGCTCAGCCTCGATCGCCTGCTGGCGGTAGTGGTGATCGCGGGTGATGTCCTGCATGCTGCGCTCGGCCTCGATCTCCTGCGCGACCGCGCGCTCGACCTCGGCTCGCTCCTGGGCCGCGCGCCGCTCGGCCAACTGCGCCTCGATCTGCTGGCGCAGCGTCGGCGCGGCCTCGACGTCCCGGGCCTGCTCGGGGGCGCGCTCGGTCCGCTCCCGCACGCTGGACACGTCGGCGGCCACAGTGCGGGCCTGGGCCTCGCGCAGCTCCTCCAGCACCTGCGCGCCGGTCGCCGGCTCCTGGCTCTTCTCCAGCTCGGCCACCGGCTCGCGCTGCTCCGGGTCCTGCTCGACCTCCGGCGCGCGGTCGGCGTCGGCGGCCGGGCTGGTCTCCCACTGCTCCACCAGCCGGGCGAACGCCTCGGCCTCGCGCTCCTGCTGCGAGGGCTCGCGCTCGGCCACGACCTCGCGGCCCTGCTCGACCTCCGGCGCGCGGTCGGCGTCGGCGGCCGGGCTGGTCTCCCACTGCTCCACCAGCCGGGCGAACGCCTCGGCCTCGCGCTCCTGCTGCGAGGGCTCGCGCTCGGCCACGACCTCGCGGCCC
>NZ_JABBWZ010000024.1:17280-24635 GCF_014161435.1 Microbispora sp. H10949
GACCTCGCGGCCCTGCTCGACCTCCGGCGCGCGGTCGACGTCGGCGGCCGGGTCTCGCTTGACCCCGTCGCGCTCCTGGACCTGCCACCGCTGGACCAAGCGACGGAACGCCTCGCGCTCGCGCTCCTGCTGCGACAGCTCCAGCTCGGTGTCCTGCTCCGGCGTACGGTCGGCCTCGACGGTCTCGGCCGGGCCGTCGTCCTGCCGGTCCCAGATGTCGGCCTTCCGGCGGATCAGCTCGGCCAGCGCGGCATCGGCCTGCTCACGCAGGGCCGCCGTGCGCTCGTACCACGCCTGCCGCTCCGCGTGCCGCTCCTCGATGGCCGCGCCCAGCCCCACGAGCGTCTGCGCCCGCGCCTGCGCCTGCTGGGCCTGCTCCTGAAGCTGGACCCGCTGCGCCTCGTCGGCCACGAGAGCGGCCTGCACCTGAGCAAGCGCGGCCTCCTGCTCGTGCTGGCGGCGCTGCTCGTCGACGCGCGCCAGCTCGTCCGCGACGCTGGGCGGCGCCCACTCCTGCTCTCGCTGCCAGATCTCGACCTGCTCGCGCAGGCTCGCCGTACTGGCCTCGGCAAGGCGCTGCTCTTCGGCGCTCCGCCCGAGCGCCTGGTGCGCGGCCTCCCATGCCGCATACTGAGCCACCATGTACGGGCTGGGCGGCGGGCCGATGACTGTGGACGGCGCGCTCGGCTGGAACTGCTCCCGGTACGCCTCAATGGTGGCCGCGCGCTGCTGCCAGTCGGCCCGCTGCGCGGGATCGTCCGGCACTGGTCCCAGCCGGTCCACCGCCCACTGCGGCGGGGCCTGGACCGCGCGCTCGCCCAGCGCGGCAACCCGGGCGTCCATCGCGGCGGCCCGCGCCCGGGCGTGCTCGGCCTTCGGGCCGACCATGTCGGCGGGCGTCCGCTCCACCCAGCTCGCCCCGGCCGCCGGCGTCTCCGGGGTCCGCTCCTTCAGCCGCTTGTCAATCCGCCAGTGCAGCAGGGACGGCACGGTCTCGACGTCATCGCCCAAGCCGCGGCCGACCGCCTCGGCAATGAGCGCCCGGGTGTCGTGGCCGCGAAGCTCGGCCGCCCATAGCTGCCGTAGGACGGTGCTGGAGTCCTCGGCCTCCAGCCGCTCGAACATCTCCGCGCCTAGGGCCTCGCGCAACGCCTCCCGGTGCTTGCCGCGCTGGTGCTCGGTGACCAGGTCTTCCCAGACCGGCGCGTGGGCGCCCATGCTCTCGATCCACTCCAGCGCGCCGCGCAGGGTGGCCGATGCCGACTGCTCGCCGCCGACGTTGTCGAGCACCTGGCCCAGCACCGGCAACAGCTCTTCGTCTTGGGCCTGGTCCAGGGCGACGAACGCCCGGTTCTCCTCCCGGCCGCGCGTCAGGCCCACATACAGCTGCTCGCGGCTGGTGGCGCTGGTCACCAGCGTGTAGCCGACCTGGACCGTGTCACCCTGCACGCTGTGCACGGTCCCGGCGTAGGCCAACGTGACGTGCTTGCCGACGTAACGGCCCGACAGGCGCACCCGGCCGCCCAGCTGCTCGCCGCCGGCCTCGTCGCGGCCAACGACCCGGGCCACCGACAGCGCGCCGTCGTCGTGCCGCTCGATGACCCGGTAGACGTACCGGTTGTAGACCGGCATCCCTGCCGAGTCCTTGAGCTTGTTGACGTTCTGCCGGGCCTGGATGAGGTCGCCGACCCCGGCAACGTTGCCGTCCACCAGGTCCACGCCGCCCGCTTCCACCCGGCCCAGCGCCACCAGGTCAGCGCGGATCGCGGCCGACAGCGACGCGGCCTGAGCCTCGGTCGCCGTCATGATGACGCTGTGAATGCCGCGTAGCTGGTCGGTCACGTAGGACTGCTGGATCTGCGCGGCCATGTCCTCGACAGCGCCCGCCTTGATCCGGCCCCGCGTCAGGTAGGCATCGAGCGCCGACAGCTGGCCATCGCGAACGCCAAGGCTGGCCCTGGCCTCCCACTCCCGGCCCGTCCCGTCCACGTTACGGAACCGGCGCACGGTCCCGAGCTTGAGCGCCACGCCCAGCCTTGCCAGCTCCGCGAACAGGCCACCGGCCGACACTGCTGCCAGCTGTGCATCATCGCCGCAGAGCACGAGCTTGCCGCCGACGTCGGCGACCATCCGAGCGATCTTCACGATGTGCTCGGTCGATGCCATCCCGGCCTCGTCGAGGATGACCAGGTCTCCCGGCCGGAGCTGGGCCGCCTCGACCTCAGCGCGCGGTCCGCGCCCGGCCGCGCGGTCCAGGAACCGCGTGGTGTTCATCGTCAGTCCGATGCCCTCGGCCTGGAGGACCTGCGCGGCTTTGCTGCTGGGCCCAAGACCGATCACGCGGCGGCCGGTGGCCTGCCACGCCTGCGCGATGACGCCCTGAGCCACGCTCTTACCGGCCCCGGCCGGGCCAATCACCACGTCGACCGGGCGGCCGTCACCCAGAACCCCGGCGACGACGTCGACCTGGTCGTCACTCAGGGGCCGGCCACCCTGGGCGGCCTCCTCCAGGGCGTCCACGATGGCGGCCTGACCCAGCGCCTCGGCCCCGCGCTGCTGCGCCCTGGCCACCACATACTGCTCGTCTGCCAGGTGCGCCAGCGTCGCGTAACGCTCGTCCCGGCCCGGCTGGTAGATGCTGCGCCCATCGGCCCGGCGCAGCTCGTCCGGAACGGGGATCAGCTCCATGCCCTGCACCATGACGGTGCCGTACCGGCCCGATAGTGCCTCGTCGGCCAGCTCTTCGAGCAGGGCCGTTGTTCGGCCGCTCTGGGCGAGCACGCTGGGCCCGAGCCGGTCGGGCAACACCTCGTTGAGCGCCCACATCAGGTCAGCGCGGGTCCAGGTGGCCATGCGCTCCTGCACGCGCTCGACGGCCTGGCCGATGACCACGTGCCGCTCGAACACCTCCGCGTCACCGTTGGCGCGGGCCTCGATCGCGGCGGCCTCGGCCCGCTCCAAGATGTCGACAAGCCGCGTCTGCAGGCGCTCGCCCACCTGCGTCTCCCACTGGCGCAGTAGCTCGGTCTGCGAGGTGATCGGCTCTTTGCGCTTCCGGGTGGTCCGGGCCGCGTCCTGCTGCATGAGCGTCCGCGCGTACGCGGTGGGCGCCTGCCCGGTCCGCGCCTGGTACTCCTCGGCCCACTGGCCGACCTTCTCCGAGACTTGGGCGGCCCGGGTCGACAGCGCCGCCCGCTCGGCCTCGGAGATGCCCACCAGCTCGCGGGCCTTGCCGTCCGGCCGCATCCGGTAGGCCACCGGAAACTCGGCCTCCATGCGCTGCTCAAAGGCGCGCTCGTAGATCGCGGCGGCGGCTTTCTTCGTCCGGAACAGCGCCCGGCCGTCGAGCGCCCGCCATTTCTCGGTGCCGTCCTCGTCCACCGTCCGGACCCGGTTGAGGATCACGGCGTGGGTATGGAGGTGCGGCTCCCCCTCGCGGTTGGTCTGGTGGTCCCACAGCCCTACCGCCCACTCGTGGGCGTCCACCCACCGGCCCACGCTCGCCTGCCCGGCCGGGGCCTTCCCGTGGTGGCCAGCGCGGGCGAACCCGGCCTCGCGCTGCCAGAACGTCAGCGCCTCTTGCACGGCCTCCCGGTGGATCTCCCGCATGCGCGCGGCCTCGGCCGCTCGGCCTGCCGCCAGCAACCCCGCGTAGTAGGCACTCGTGCTCTTCGTCGGCGAGAAGGCCGCGTCCAGGAAGTTCCGCGACTTCGGCTGCTGGCGCTTGGCCTCCTCCAGCTCGATCGCGCGCACGCGCTCCGGGTCAAGCTCGACGTTGACCCGCTCCCGCTTGATTCGGACCTGTACCCGCTGCTGCACCGTCTTGTAGGCGTACGACTTGCTGCCCAGCCGGGACGCCACGGCGGCCTCCGCATACAGCGCCTCGACCTCATCCGCCGGCAACCCCTCGGCCTCGGCGTGCGCGTCGATCGCCGCCCGGCTGACCGCGAACTGCCCCGGGTGCGCCAGGCGGCCGAATAGCGCCCGCGCGTCCGCCTCGGTGATCTCCGCCCCGGCCGTCAGGCCCAAGTACCCGAGCGCGCTGCCCCACCACAACCCAACCGGGTTGCCCTGCTGGCCCTTCAGGAAGTACTGCTCTGGTCCCTCGCCGTGGGCGTGCTCGTGACCACCACAGCCCTCCCCGTGGATGAAGTACTCGACGCCCTCCATCGCGTCGGAGAAGGCGGTGATGTTGATGGTCACGGGATCAAGACTACAAGATCAAAACTCACCAGTAAATCTAGATGCATAGGTACATCGGCTTTACAGCTCTTGCACTCGGGAGGGCTCACAGACGGCCCAAGATCACGAATGGGGGGTTCCAACCAAGATCGGCAACAGCGGGGTTCCGCGACGGCTCATGACCGCGCCGTCAGGCGCGGGCTCTCCGTACGGTGATCAGCCACCACCGAAGCGGCCCCATGATCGCAAAGGGGAGCGATGCCGACGCGCCCATGATCACGAGTGACGAGATGATCGCTGCCGGGATGCTCGGGAGCGTCGGCCGCCGCGTCGTACCGTGGGGGACAGACCATCCCCTCGCCCCTGCCGTCGCGTCCTGGAGGTCGCCGTGGCTCGCATCGCTCCGTCCTCCGGGGCTGGCGCGTCCGCGCACGCTCGCTACCGCCAGGAGTGGGCGGCCGACCGGACGCAGCGCCTACTCGTCCGCGGCGGCCTGGCGCTCGCCGTCGCCGTCGTCCTGGCCGCGCTGATCGACTGGCGCGCGGGCCTGGCGGGCGGCGCACTGGCCGCCCTAGCGGACACCGTCTATCGCTGGCGCACTCATGAGGCGGTGAGGACCTGGCGGCGTGGCGCGCTCGGGGAGCGTCGCACGGCGCGGCGGCTGCGCCTGCTTTCCACCCTCGGGTACGCCGTCCTTCACGACCGCCGGCTACCGCACGGCCGCGCCAACGTCGACCACCTCGTGATCGGGCCGACCGGCGTGTTCGTCCTCGACTCCAAGCAATGGCGGCCTGATGCGCACGTACGGCGCGCACGCGGCGGCGTACGCCGCGGCCGGGTCTTCACCGATGCCGACACGCGCGCCCTGATCTACGAGGCCCGGGCGGTCTCTCGCGCCCTGACGGCCGCCTACGGTGCGCGGGTAGAGGCGGTACCGATCCTGGCTGTCCACGGCCCGCACGTGCCCCGCAAAGGGATCACGCTGTCCAGCGGCACGCACGTCCTCCGGCCGTCGCTCCTGGCGACCTGGATCCTGCGCTACGGGCCTCGGCTGGACCGCGACGAGGTCACCCGGCTGCAGCAGGCGGCAGAGAGAGCCTTCCCGCCCTACTTGTGAGAGCTGAGGCCCTGACAATCGCCGAAGGGTCGGCCGCCGTACGCGGTCGGGGCGATTGACACCCGGGACCTCCGTCGGCCTCGACCAACGGACTCGGCAGGGTGGTGAGGATGCCGACTCCCATATGCCAGGTGCGGCTGTCTGAATGTGACGTTCGTCACGTCATTTCGCGCGTTTCCGTTCCATCGCGTTCCGTTCCGTTCCGATCCGTACCGCTGCGTCTCGAACGCTGCCGCTCGCTGCCTCTGTCGTGTCGGTGCCTCCGGCTACCCTTCTGCCTATCGCGCTCGCGTGACCATCAGCGGTCGGTCCGGCCTATAGGGGATCGACCGCCAGGCCCCGGTCCCCTACGGAGATACGGCCAGAGGAGAGATCTTGATGGTTACCCGAGGACGAGGAAAGAAGCTGCCAGGCCCCGGCGATTGGGGCCCGCTCGTGATCCGGGCGGTACTGATCGCGGTGGACTGGTGGCTGAACGGCGGCGGGCCCAGGTAGGTACTCACCTAACCCAGGCCCGCAACGTGCACAACGGGGCTCCGGTTCTCCTCGCGACGGGACCGGGGCCCTTTTGCGTCTGCCGCAAGGGTAACGACTCCCCCCGACGAATTCACCGGTGGCCCTCCGTGCCAACGGTTCTCAGCGCGCTCTTCGTCGTCTTCGTCTTCATGGTCTCCGCTCCCGAACGTGTCCCCGGCCGCCAGGTAGCGGCGGCCGCGGTGGCGGGCGGCGGCGGGACGCTGGCGGCGGCCCTCTTGCCCTCGGCTGCGGTGGTGCTCGGGGTGGTGGCCCTGGGGATGCTGCTGATCGTGGCCGGAGTGATGTTCCACTCCTCTGAGGCGCCGGCGCGGTGGTTCGAGCGGCTGATCAAGGCGGTGCGTCCGGCCGCCGGTGGCCGGCAATGGCAGCGCGCTCGGGCTGGTCCGCCCTACGGCGAGCCGGGTCTCAGCCGATGCCCGCGTGGATCGTGGCCCCGCGGCCGTTGGCCAGCTGCGCCGCCAGCGCGAGTTGGTCGCGGTTCGTGAAGCGCGTGTCCTCGGCCTCAAGGACGCGGGCACGCCAGTACGCGGTCCTGATCCGCTCGACCTGCTTGGAGTCGAACTCCACGTACTGCCGCCACTTCCTGCTGACGGTGCGCGCGTGCCGACCCCTGATCATCGCCCACAAGGCAAGAGGCTCCTTGCCGTCGACCTTCGCGGCGTACACGCGCCAGCTGCGGGCCCTTCTGGGGTACCCGGCCCGCTCGACCGCATCGGAGACCCGGTTGCAGATGTCCCGAACGATGCTGCCGTGCAGCACGTCCCCGCGGCGGAACGGTGGCTTATCAAAGCTCAGGGTGAGGTCGGGCATCAACTTCCCGGCCTGCTGAAGGAACAAGGCGCCCTCGCCGTGCGCCTCGTTGTTCACCAGGAGAATGCCGAGCATGAACGACGCCAGGGCGTCGGGGTGCTCGCCGGTGGCCTTGTCGAGCAGCTGGTCGCCGAACGGGCCGAACCACCGCCTCATGCGGTCGGCTGACTCGTCCTCCACGGTGCGAGACGACAAGACGGCCAAGGTCGCTTCCCGTTCGACCGGCTGCCAGGGTTCCAACGGGCTGCCGCCGTTCTCGCAGCACGAGCACACACCGTCCTCAACCGCCGGCCACGGGCGCCCGGCCGCGGAGCGGTTGTAGGCCCGGGGGCTCGGGGAAACAAGCTCGCCGCCCCCGGGGAAGGGCACAACAAGCTCGCCGCCCCCGGGGAAGGGCACAACAAGATCCACCGTGGGGAACAGGCGCGGAACCCCCGCCACGGTCTCGGGCACGACGGCGTCGACCACCATCGTCTCCGGCACGACGACCTCCGGCACGACGACCTCCGGCACGACGGTCTCGACCACCACGGCGTCGCCGTTGGCGCGGGGCTCGGGCACGACGGCGTCGACCACCATCGTCTCCGGCACGACGACCTCCGGCACGACGGTCTCGACCACCACGGCGTCGCCGTTGGCGCGGGGCTCGGGCACGACGGCGTCGACCACCATCGTCTCCGGCACGACGACCTCCGGCACGACGGTCTCG
>NZ_JABBWZ010000025.1:0-15085 GCF_014161435.1 Microbispora sp. H10949
GAAATCCACCAACGGCTCGAACGCCGCCACACACTCCTCCACCCGCGCCGAAAACACCGGCGACTCCGCCAGCAGACCCGCCGCCATCCCCGCCCACTGCTGCCCCTGACCCGGGAACACGAAGACCGGGCCCGGGTTCGTCGTCGTCGCGGAGCCCTCCACGAGGGTGTCCGCGGGCTCCCCGGCGGCCAGCGCCTCCAGGCCCGTACGCAGGTCCTTCCGGCCGGAGCCGACGACGACGGCACGATGCCTCAGGGTGGCGCGCCCGGCGGCGAGGGACAGGCCGACGTCGGCGTCGGCGACCTCCGGCTCCGCGTCGAGGCGCGCGAGCAGTCCCGCCGCCATGGCGCGCAGCGCCGGGCGCGACTTGGCCGACAACGGCCACGCGACGGCCGGCAGGTCCGCGGGCCGACGCACACCGGGCTCTTCGTCACCGGGCTCTTCGTCACCGGCGTCCCCCGCGGTCTCGGCCGGCGCCTGCTCGATCAGCGCGTGCGCGTTGGTGCCGCTGATGCTGAAGGACGAGACTCCGGCCCGGCGCGGCCCGCCCGTCGACGGCCACGGCGTCGTCTCGGTCAGCAACCTGACGTCGCCCGCGGACCAGTCGACGTGCGGGGTGGGCTCGTCGATCCCGATGCTCGGCGGCATGACGCCGTTGCGCATGGCCATGACCGTCTTGATCACCCCGGCGATGCCCGCGGCGGCCTGGGTGTGGCCGATGTTCGACTTCACCGAGCCCAGATACAGCGGACGTTCCCGGTTCCGGCCGTACGTGGCCAGCAGCGCCTGGGCCTCGATGGGGTCGCCGAGACGGGTGCCCGTCCCGTGCGCCTCCACCATGTCCACGTCCGACGGCGCCAGCCCGGCGGCGGTCAGCGCCTGCCGGATCACCTGCTGCTGGGCGGCTCCGTTCGGCGCGGTCAGGCCGTTGGACGCGCCGTCCTGGTTCACCGCGCTGCCGCGTACCACGGCCAGGACCTCGTGACCGGCGCGGCGGGCGTCCGACAGCCGCTCCAGGACGAGCATCCCCACGCCTTCGGCGAAGGAGGTCCCGTCCGCGGCGGCGGCGAACGCCTTGCAGCGGCCGTCCGCGGCGAGCCCGCCCTGGCGGGTGAACTCGACCAGCAGCGCGGGCGTCGACATCACCGCGACGCCCCCGGCCAGCGCCACCGAGATCTCGCCCCGGCGCAGCGCGTGACACGCGTCGTGCAGGGCGACCAGCCCGGACGAGCACGCCGTGTCGATCGTGACCGCGGGACCCCGCAGGTTGAACGTGTACGCGATCCGCCCCGACGCGATGGCGTTCGTGTTGCCGTTGACGAGGAACCCGCCGAGTCCGGGCGTCCCCCGGCTCGACGTGGCCATCGGGATCGCGTAGTCGCCGGCCATCATGCCGACGTAGACGCCGGTGGCGCTGCCGCCCAGCGACTCGGGCGGGATGCCCGCCCGTTCGAGCGCCTCCCAGACGATCTCCAGCAGCAGGCGGTGCTGCGGGTCCATCGCGACCGCCTCGCGCGGCGAGATCTCGAAGAACTCGGCGTCGAAGCAGGCGGCGTCATGGAGGAAGGCGCCGTGCCGCGAAGCGCACCGCGACGCCGGGTCCTCGCTGTCGGGGCCGAGCGCGGCGAGGTTCCAGCCGCGGTCCTCGGGGAACCCGGTGACGCCGCTGTCCCCGTTCTCGACCAGCCGCCAGAGGTCCTCGGGCGAGCGGACGTCACCGGGGAACCGGCAGGCCATGCCCACGATCGCGATCGGCTCCGCGTGGCTCCCCTCCGCCTCCGCGAGACGCTCCCTGGTCTCCAGCAGTTCCGCTGTCACGCGCTTGAGGTAGCCGCGCAGTCTCTCCTCGTTTTCGGCGCCCACGGACAACTCTCCCCTCGTCCCCCCGCGCGCAGATCTCGGATCGCGCCGGAGCCCCGCCCCGTCTGTCGGCTCACGACGGAATCACGCTGCCTGCGCATCCTCTGGCTGCGCCGGGGACAGGGTCCAGGCAGAATTAGCGGCGAAACCTGTTACACATTGCGGATCGGCAGAAAGCGCCGGATAACGGGCTCTGGCCGGTCACTTCGGATAGTCGCCATCGGTTCTGCCTGGACCCCGCCCGCGCGAGTGCGCATGATCCGGTCGCATCCCCGGTGAATCCGACGCCGGGCATCGTGCTCAGACCGACGGAGGTCCGACTGTGGTCTTCAAACCCACCCGCGGCGATCTGCCCGCCCGCTTCGGCCCGGGGATCCCGAACGTGCCGCCGATCGGGCCGTCGACGCTCGACGCCGACGTCTACCGGGACCCCGAGCGCTTCGAGCAGGAACGGCTCCGGGTCCTCAACCGGAGCTGGCAGATCATCTGCCGTTCCAGCGAGATCCCCGGTCCCGGTGACCACCACGTGTGGGAGGGCCACGGGGAGAGCATCGTCGTCACCCGGCGCAAGGACGGCGGGCTGGCCGGCTTCCACAACGTCTGCCAGCATCGCGGCACCCGGATCGTGGTCGAGAACGGCGTCGGGGCACGCCGGTTCACCTGCCGCTGGCACAACTGGGCCTACGACGTCGAGGGCAGGGTGATCGGCGTTCCGGACCGGCCCGACTTCGACCGCGCCACCCTGGACGGCCTGTGCTCTCCCGCCGTCGAACTCGACGAATGGGGCGGATGGGTGTGGGCGGTCCTGGCCGGGCCGGGCGTGGCGGGGCCGCTGCTCGACTGGATCGGCCCGGAGCTCGCCGGCGACCTCGGGGCCTTCCGCATGGAGGACATGAAGCTCGTCGAGAAGGTCGAATGGGAGGTCGACGTCAACTGGAAGGTCGTCATCGACGCCTTCAGCGAGTTCTACCACGCGCAGGCGCTGCACCAGATCCCCGCCGCCGACGTGAAGGACGCCCGGCAGGCGACGATGGACGTCTTCGGGCGCAACGGCATGATGGTCGTGCCGTTGATGGGCGTGCTGGAGGAGCTACGCCGGACGCTCGACCACACCTCCCTCGCGATCTGCAACTACAACCTGTTCCCCAGCGCGGTCTTCAACTGCCACAACGTGCACACCCAGCTGTTCCGCTCGGTGCCGCTCGGCGTGAACAGGACCCGCTTCGAGGCGTGGGAACTGCAGTACGACACGGACGACGAGGACTACCAGGACCTCGCGGAGATGCTCTGGGAGGGCATCAAGGCCGTGGTGCAGCAGGACGTCGACGAATGGGTCAACGTCGCGGCCGTCGCCCGGTCGTCGGCGTACCGGCAGAACATCTTCAACGAACGCGAGTGCCTGATCACCCACTTCCACCGGGTCTGCGATGACATGCTCGCCGGGGGCGACGGGCTGGGTCTCGAACCCGAGCGGACGATGGCGCGGCCGCCCCGATCGTGAGCGGACCCGCGTGACGGCCGGCCCGGCGCGGGTGCCGCCGGACCGGCCGGACTACCGGATTGGTCCGCAGTGCTTCGGCCTTCAGGCCGGGGGTGGAGCGGACTTGCTTGCGTAGCCGGGCAGGAAAAGCCGATCCGCGGCCAAGGCGGATCGGCGTCCAGGAGGGCTCAGACGGGGCGGTTCTGCTGCTCAATGTACTGGTGCAGGACGCTGATCGGTGCGCCGTCCACGCTTCCCGCGAAGTAGGAGCCCGACCACAGCTTGTTCGCTCGGTAGTAGTGGCGGGCCAGTTCGGGGAACTCCTGTCGCATCCGGCGGGAGGAGACGCCCTTGAGGCTGTTGACGAGCCGGAACAGGGCGATCTTGGGCGGGAAGTCCACCAGCAGGTGTACGTGGTTGGCCTCGCCGTTGAACTCGGCCAGTTCGGTCTCGAAGTCGGCGCAGACGTCCCGCATGATCTGCTCCATGCGTTCCAGGTGTGCCCCGGTGAATACCCGATGCCGGAACTTGGTCACGAAAACCAAGTGGGCCCGCGGGACGAAAACGCAATTTCTTCCGGTTCTGATGTCTCAATATTCGATCACAGGCCGATTGGTATGGTCACGGTGTGCAGCTCAGGTACAACTTCCGCCTCTATCCGACGCCGGGCCAGCGTCATGCTCTGGCCCGTGCGTTCGGGTGTGCGCGGGTGGTGTTCAACGACGGGCTGCGCACGGCAGGACGCTCGGGAACAAGGCGTGCCGTACATCTCGGACGGGGAGTTGTCCAAGCGGGTCATCACGCAGGCGAAGAAGACCCCCGATCGTGCCTGGCTGGGCGAGGTGTCCGCCGTGGTGTTACAGCAGGCGCTGGCGGACCTGAACAAGGCGTACTGGAACTTCTTCGACTCGGTCACCGGAAAGCGGAAGGGCCCGAAGATCGCCCCGCCCCGCTTCCGGTCACGCAAGGACAACCGGCAGGCGATCCGCTTCACGAAGAACGCCCGGTTCTCCCTCACCCCTGGCGGGAAGCTGCGCCTGCCGAAGATCGGTGACATTCCAGTCCGCTGGTCACGGGACCTGCCCACCGAACCGTCCAGCGTGACGGTGGTCAAGGACGCGGCCGACAGGTACTTCGGCCTCGTTCGTCATCGAGACCGGCAAGGCCCCGCTTCCGGAGACGGCCGCCGAAGTGGGGATCGACCTCGGGCTGTCCCACTTCGCCGTCACCTCTGACGGCCGGAAGGTGGACAACCCGCGTTTCCTCCGCCGCGCCGAGCGGCGCCTGCGCAAGGCACAGCAGGAGCTCTCCCTTAAGGAGAAAGGTTCAGCGAACTGCCAGAAGGCCAGGGCCAAGGCCGCCACGGCACATGCCAGGGTGGCCGATGCGCGCCGTGACTGGGCACACAAGCTCTCCACCCAGATCATCCGTGATAACCAAGCGGTGTACGTGGAGAACCTCTTCGTGTCCGGCCTCGGGCGCACCCGCCTTGCCAAGTCCGTTCACGATGCGGGCTGGTCGCAGTTCGTCGCAATGCTGGAGTACAAGGCGGCGCGGTACGGCCGCCACTTCGCCAAGATCGACCGATGGTTCCCCTCCTCCAAGCTCTGCTCTGGCTGCGGGACCGTCGCCGAATCGATGCCGCTTGCGATCCGGTCGTGGACCTGCCCGTGCGGGGCGGTCCACGACCGGGACATCAATGCGGCGATCAACATCCTGGCCGCCGGACGGGCGGACAGGCTAAATGCCTGTGGAGCGCGGGTAAGACCGGGGCCTGCCCCGGCACAGCGCGAGGAAGCAGGAAGCTTCAGAGGTGCCGCATGAAGCGGCACGGGCTAAATCCCCGGCCTTCAAGGCCGGGGAGCGCGTCAAAGCACGCGGAGCCGCCCCCAGAGGGCGGACCACCGCTCCCGCTGCTCCTCGCACAGCCAGATCGGGGCGCCCTGGAACGTGTTCCTCACGTTCAGGCCGTTGTCGACGGCCGCGACGCGGCGGACCCGGGTGAAGGAGTCGCGCAGACGGGCCGGCGGGTCGCCGACGTACAGCGTGACCGTGGCGTCGTCGGGGGGCGGGCCGAAGTACCAGAAACCCCGGTGCGGGCTGTAGCCGTGCGGCAGCCCGCGCGCGGGGCCGTAACGCTCGATCGCGCTCGCGCTCCAGTAGTGGCCGGTGACGACCACGGTGCGCCTCCGGACCTCCGGCGGCAATGCCCGGTACGCCCCGGCCACCGCGTCGGCGAGCTCCGGCCAGCCGACGCTCTCGGCGTTGACGAGGTTCTCCGCGCCGTCCTGCCCGACGAGGGTCTCCACCGGCCGCACCGGCAGCACCGCGAGCACCATGGCCGCCGACAGCACGGCCAGGGGCCACGCCACCCATACCGGCCACCGGCCGCGTACGCGGTCGAGACCCACCGCGCCGGCGGCCCACATTGCCGGGAACAGCCCCGTCACGTAGTAGCCGGCGCCGAAGGTGAGGACGAACACCAGAACCAGCCCGGCCAGGGCCCACCCGAGGAAGCGATACTCGGGCGTCCGGAGCGCGCGCCACAGTCCGTACACGAGCAGCGGCGTGCCGAGGACGCCCGCCGAGCCCAGCAACAGCAGGAAGAACCCCGCCGGGCTGTGCTCCCCGGCCAGCACGGCGCCCAGCTCCAGCTGGGGCCAGCCGTTGCGGGCCTGCCACAGCACGGCCGGGACGCAGGACAGCGCCGCCACCGCCATGCCGGCGAGGAACCACCGGCGCCGCAGCAGCTCGCGCGGCCCGGCGGCCGCGATCGCCACACCCGCGACCAGCCAGAAGAACACGATCGTGTACTTGCCCTGCAGCGCGAGCCCGGTGACCAGTCCCGACCACAGCAGCAGCCGGTCGTCGCGCAGCCGGACCCACCGGACCAGCAGCCAGGTGACGACGATCCACAGGAACGTGTCCACGGGCGTGGTGGCGAGCACGTGCCCGCCCGCGCCCAGCACCGGCGACCCGGCGACGGCGACGGCGGTCAGCAGCTGCGCCCGCCGGGTGCCGCCCATCTCACGGGCGATCGCCGCGGCGAACAGCACCCCGCCCACGGCGCACACCAGGGCGGGCAGCCGCATCACCGCCAACGACCCCGGAGCGACGAGGTCCATCACCCGCGCGAGCAGCGGCAGCAAGGGGGGCTGGTCGGCGAATCCCCAGTCGAGGTGGTGACCCGCGGCCCAGAAGTACAGCTCGTCTCCGAAGTAGCCGTACCGCCCGCCGGTCAGCGCGAGCGCCAGGCCGAGCGCGCCCGCGACGGCGAGCACCGGCCAGGAGCCGGCGACGCCCGCGGCGGCCCGTCGCGGGGCGCGTACGCCGGCGGGCTCGTCCACGGCGGCCCCCGCCCCCGCTCCCACGCCGGCTCCCACCCCCGCGCTCACCGAGACTGGTCCGGGCGGGCCCGGCCGAGCTGCCCGGCGATGACGTCGGCGACGGCCGTCCAGTGCTCCTTCAGGTAGAAGTGCCCGCCCGGGAACACGTGCATCCGGAACTCGCCGGAGGTGTGGTCGCGCCACGCGTCGACCTCGTCCGCGCTCGCCTTCGGATCGTCGTCGCCGGTCAGCGCGATCGTGGGGCAGCCGAGCCTCGGCCCGGGCCGGTACCGGTAGGTCTCGACCGCCCGGTAGTCGCTCCGCAGCGCCGGCAGGATCATCTCGACCACCTCCGGGTCGTCCAGGACCCGCGCGTCCGTGCCGCTCAGCCGCTTCATCTCGGCGACGAGAGCGCTGTCACCGCCCAGGTGCACGATCTCGTCGTCGTGGCGGTCCCGCGAGGGGGCCCGCCTGCCCGACACGAACAGCGCCGCGGGGTCGAGGCCGCGCCGCCGCTTCATCCGGGTCGCCACCTCGAAGGCGATCATCGCGCCCATGCTGTGCCCGAAGAGCGCGACCGGCCCGCCCATGAGGGGTTCCAGCGCGTTGAAGGCCTCGTCGGCGAGCTCGTCGATGGTGGACAGGCAGCGCTCGCGCAGCCGGTCCTGCCGTCCGGGGTACTGCAACGCCAGCACCCGGTGGCTGGACCGCAGCAGGCCCGACAGCGTGGAGAAGTAGCTCGCCGATCCGCCCGCGTGCGGGAAGCAGACGAGGGTGGCGGACCCCGCGGGTCCGTGCGTCCCGGGTCCGTCGTGGTAGCGGCGGATCCACACGTCGTCGAGGAGTGTCTCGGTCAAGGGTGCTTCCGATCGTCGAGGGAGATCGTCGCGGGGAACCGCGCGAACGAGGTCAGGGGTCACTCGGGGAGTCACTCAATGAGTCACTCGGTGAGCACTCAGGGGGTCGTTCAGGGGGTCACGAACAGCCGGTCCCGCCCCAGCGCGGGAGGGACGTGGTCGCCCACGTACGCCGCCAGACCGGCGAGGAGGCGGTCGATGTCGTCGTCGTCGTTGTACGGGGCGAGCCCGACGCGCACCCCGCCCCGGTCGCCCAGGCCCAGCCGCCGGGACGCCTCGGCGGCGTAGAAGGTGCCGGACTCGGTGTCGATGCCGAGGGCCGCGAGGTGGTGGGAGACGTCCCGGGGGTCGTGCCCCGCCACGCTCAGCAGCAGGGTGGGCGTCCGGCTGGCGGCCCGGGAGTGCACCGTGACCTGGGGCAGCTCGGCGAGCCCCCGCTCCAGCCGGAGCCGGAGCGCGTCCTCGTGCGCCTCGATCGCGCCCAGCGCGGCCACGAGGCGCTCCCGGCGGGTGCCCGCCCGCACGGGGCTCAGCCCGGCCAGGAAGTCCACCGCCGCCCGGACCCCCGCGAGCACCTCGTACGGCAGGATGCCGAGCTCGAAGCGTTCCGGGACGACGTCGGTCGAGGCAGGCAGTTTGTCGGGGCTCAGGGTGCGCAGCAGCTCCGGCCGCGCGGCCAGCACCCCGAGGTGCGGCCCGAAGAACTTGTACGCGGAGCAGGCGACGAAGTCGGCGCCGAAGCTGTCGAAGTCGACGCTGACGTGCGCGCTGTAGTGGGCGGCGTCGACGTAGCACAACGCGCCCGCCTCGTGCGCCAGCCGGGTGATCTCCCGGACCGGCGGCCTGGTGCCGATCAGGTTCGAGGCGGCGGTCACGGCGACGAGGCGGGTCCGGTCCGACAGGACCCGCCGGACGTGGTCCGCCGTCAGCTCGCCGGTCTCCGGGTCGAAGTCGGCCCACCGGACGGTCGCCCCGGCCTGGGCCGCCGCCAGCACCCACGGCTGGACGTTGGACTCGTGGTCGAGCCGGGTCACCACCACCTCGTCGCCGGGAGCCCAGGTCTTGGCCAGCGTCCGGGAGAACTCGTGGGCGAGCTGGGTGGCGTTCCGCCCGAACACGATCCCGCCCGGGTCCGCGCCGAAGAAGTCGGCGAGCGCCTGCCGCGCCTGGACGACGATGGCGTCCGCGTTGCGCCCGCCGGTGGTGTTGCTGCTCCGGTTGGCGAGCGGGCTGGACATCGCCTCCACGATCGCGTCGATCACCGCCCGCGGCACCTGCGGGCCGCCGGGGCCGTCGAAATGGGCCGAGCCCGCCCCGAGCGCGGGAAACTCGGCCCGTAAGGCGGCGACGTCGTACGGATGGAAGACGGTCACGTGTGCCCCCAGATCGAAACAGACAGCGGAGAAAGATTCCGCCTGGCGGGATCATTCACCCCCGCACTCCGCGGAACCAGGCAGAAACGGCGGAGAAGCTGCCGGCGCACCGGCCACCTCGCAGGTCTCACGTCCGGTCGTCGGCCGCGGCGCGGCCGGCCAGCCGGTCGAGCGCCGCGAGGACCCTCCCGGCGCCGTCCTCGGCGGCGATCCGCCCGCTCAGCGCTTCGGCCGCCGCCCGGTACCCGGGCCGGGACACCGCCGCGGAGATCGCCGCGGTGAGGCGGTCGACGCTGAGCTTCCGGTACGGAACCGGCGCGGGACCGGCGCCCAGCGCCTCGATTCGGCCGCCCCAGAACGGCTGGGAGCCGAGGATGGGGATGGTCACGGTGGGCACGCCGGCGCGGAGCCCGGCGGCGGTCGTCCCGGCCCCCGCGTGGTGGACCACCGCGGCCATCCTCGGGAACAGCCACTCGTGCGGCGTCTCGCCGATCGTGACGACATCGTCGGAGTGGCCGGTCAGCCCGGCCCACCCGGCCTGGAGCACGCCGCGCCGCCCGGTGCGCCGCAGCGCCTCGCCGACGATCCCGGCGATCTTCTCGGCCTCCTGCCCGGACATGCTCCGGCTGCCGAAGCCGACGAAGACCGGGGGCGGCCCCGCGGCGAGGAAGTCCGCGAGATCCGCGGGCGGCCGCCAGCCGGGCGCGACCGCCGGCCAGAGGTAGCCGGACATCTCCATCGTCTCCGGCCAGTCCGCCGGCCGGGGCAGCGCGGCCGGGCTGATCCCGTGCAGCACCGGCGTCCGCGCGATCTGCCGGGCGATCTCCCGCCGGCTCAGCGCGGGCAGTCCCAGCCCCGCGCGCAACTGGTTCGTCGCGCCGTCCAGCAGCAGCGAGAAGACGCCGTTCATCAGGTGATGGGCGGTGCGGTTGCCCCACGGCCCCAGCGAACGACTGATCGGCAGGTAGGTCGGCGGATACTCCGCGGTGGGATAGAGCGGGTCGAGGAACACGCCGGCGCAGGGGATGCCGAGGCTCTCGGCGACCTGAAGCCCCGGCATCGCGGGCAGCGACAGCAGCAGGACGTCCGGCCGGTGCGACCGGGCGGCGTCGAGGATGACCCGGCCGCGGTCGAGCACCGACTCCCGCATGCTCCGGATCGCCTGCCTGCCGTCCTCGGCCTGGGTCCACCCGCCGGCCGCCGCCGGGTCGCCGGAGACCTCCCGGAACTCGGCGCCGGTGGCGCGGACCATGCCGGCGAACCTGGCATAGGCCGCGACGGCGACCTCGTGCCCGCCCTCCCCCAGCCGGGCCGCGAGCCCTGTGTACGGCGCGACGTCGCCCATCGTGCCCAGCGCGACGATCAGTACTCGCATGGGGATCCTCCCGGCTGCCGGCGGCCGTCGTACGCGGTCACGCGTCGAACTCCTGGTGCCGCGCGGTGAGCTTCTCCAGGGTGGGCACCACGTCGGCCGGGCTCGGGTCACTCGCCATCTCGGCCTGGAGCCGCTCGGCGCCGTCGGTGAACCGCTCCTCCGCCAGCAGCCGCTCCAGCCCGCCGCGCAGCGCGGCCGGAGTCAGCTCGTCCTGCGGGACCATCAGTCCGGCGCCGATCTCGGCGGTCCGCCGCGCCCGGTAGAAGTTGTCCCAGACCGAGGGGAAGACGAACTGCGGCACGCCGTACGCGGCCGCCGTGGACCAGGTCCCCGCGCCGCCGTGATGGGCGATGGCCGAGCAGGTGGGCAGCAGCGCGTGCAGCGGGACGAAGTCCACCGCGCGGACGTTGTCCGGCAGCGTCGCCGCCCGTTCGCGCTGTTCGGCGTTCAGGGTCGCGACGACCTCGACGTCCAGGTCGCCGAGCGCGTCGAACAGGCCCGCGAGGGAGCCGACGAGGTAGTCCGCGCCGTCCCTGGCGGTCAGCCCGACGGTCACGCACACGCGCGGGCGCTCCGGCGGCCGGCGCAGCCAGCCGGGCAGCACCGAGGTGCCGTTGTACGGGACGTAGCGCATGGGCACCGTGGGCTCGCCGAGCGGCAGCCGGATGCTGACCGGCATCTGGTCGATCGTCCAGTGCCCGCGGACCACGGTCTCATCGAAGGTCAGACCATGGCGGTCGAGCACCTCGCCGAGCCAGTCGGCCAGGGGGTCGCGGTGCGGCCCGCCCGGCCGGGCGGCCAGATGGCCCAGGAACGCCACCCGCTGGTCGAGGAACAGGTCCGCACCCCAGAGCAGCCGGGCGTGCGCCGCCCCCGCCGCCCTGGCGGCGATCGCCCCCGCGAACGTGAACGGCTCCCAGATCACCAGGTCCGGCCGCCAGTATCGGGCGAAGCGCACCAGGTCGTCGATCATGGCGTCACCGTTGACGTGCGCGAAGAACGCCTTCGGCAGCATGTCGTGGAGCGCGCCGACGAACTCCGCGGAGTGCACCTCGGGACGGGCGGGGTCGAGGTCGACGGCGTTCCACGGCGTGCCGGCGTCGTCGACCTCGACACCCGACATCGCCCCGCCCATCTCCCGGTCGTCGCCGACCGGTACGGCGGTCAGCCCGGCCGCGGTGATCGTACGGGTGAGGGCGGGCTGGCTCGCCACCCGCACCTCGTGCCCGGCGGCCCGCAAAGCCCAGGCCAGCGGGACGGAACCGAGATAATGGGCGTCCAGGGCGAACGATGTGAACAGAACACGCAAAACGATCAGTCTCCTCCGGATTCATGACGTCGTCGGATGCACCTGGTAGGCGGTGCCAAGCCTGGGAGCGGGCCTTGGTGACAGGCCCAGTGAGGTGTCCGCGAACTTGGCCGGGGCGGTCACCGCGCCTGCCTTGTCGGTAACCGCGCTGACTTGGTCGGTCACTGCGCCGGCTTGGTCGGTCACCGGGCTGGCTTAGTCGGTCACTGCGCCGGCCTGGTCCATCACTGCGCTTCGCCGGCCTGGTCGGTCACTGCGCCGGAAGGAACCTCCGGTCCTCGCGAAGCCCGCTTCGCTGGGCGCAACGCTTGCGGTCCTCGGTCCCTTCCGCTCCGCTCCCTCCACCCCGGTGAACGTTGGCGGACAGCGCACTAGGAGGCCGCGCCGATCGCCCGGTCGATCAGCGCGAACATCTCGTCGTCTGTGGCGTCGTCCACGGCCGCCGAGCCGACCGCGGAGGCGCCGGTCGCGCCCGCGGCGTGCCTGGCGGTCAGGGCCTTCAGCCGGGCGACGAGCGCCGCCCGCTCCGCGTCCGTCACGGCCGGCGAGCCGAGAGCCTCGTCCAGGTCGTCGAGCCGGGCCAGCAGCGCCTCGGCCGCGCCGGGCCCGTCGGGGTCCGGTTCGTCCGTCAGTAGCTGTGGCCGCAGGTAGGCGACGAGATCCGCCGGCGTGGGGTGGTCGAACACCAGCGTCGCGGGCAGCCGCAGCCCGGTCGTCTCGGCAAGCCGGTTGCGCAGGTCCACCGCGAGCAGCGAGTCGAACCCGAGGTTCTTGAACGACTGGGCGGGATCCACGGCGGTGCCCGGCTCGTACCCCAGCACCGTCGCCACGTGCCCGAGGACCAGGTCGGTGAGCGTCCGATGCCGCCGCGCCGCGGGCATGGCCGCCAATCGGTCCGCCAGCGACTCCACCGCCACGGGCGCGGCCGCCGCCGTCCGCCTCCGGGTCATGCCGCGCAGCAGCGAGGACGACACCTCGCCGAGATCGAGGCGGATCGGCACCAGGACGGCGTCGTCACGGGCGACGGCCGCGTCGAACAACGCCAGGCCCAGCTCGGCGGACATCGGCAGGACCCCGCTGCGGGCCATCCGGCCCCGCCCGCCGGCCTCGCCCGCGCGGCCCGCCATCCCGCCGGCCTCCGCCCAGACGCCCCAGGCCAGCGACGTCGCGGGCAGTCCTTCGGCCCGCCGCCGGACCGCGAGCGCGTCGAGGAAGGCGTTGGCCGCGGCGTAGTTGCCCTGGCCCGGCCCGCCGAACGTGCCCGCCGCCGAGGAGAACAGGATGAACGCGGACAGGTCGGCGTCACGCGTCAGCTCGTGCAGGTTCACCGCGGCGTCCACCTTGGCCGCGAACACCGTGTCGATCCGCTCCGGCGTGAGAGATTCGATCACCCCGTCGTCGACCACCCCCGCGGCGTGGATCACCGCGGTCAGCGGGTGGTCGAGCCCCGCGAGGACCCTTTCCAGCTCCCCGCGGTCGGAGGCGTCGCAGGCGGCGAACGTCACCGACGCGCCCGCCTCGGCGAGGCCGGCGGCGAGTTCGTCGGCCCCGGGCGCGGCGGAGCCACGGCGGGACAGGAGCAGCAGGTGCCGCGCGCCGTGCGCGGCGACCAGATGCCGGGCCACCACCGGGCCCAGGCCGCCGCTGCCGCCGACGATCAGCACCGTGCCCTCGGGGTCAAGCGGGCGCGACGGCGCGGCGGGCGCCTCCCGCACCCGGGTCAGCCGCAGGGCGTACGGCCTGCCGTTCCGTACGGCCAGCTGCGGTTCCCCCGTCGCCACCGCCGCGGCCACTGCCGTCGTGCAGTCGTCCCGGCCACGATCATGGTCCGTGTCGCGGTCGACGTCGACGAGCACGAAGCGGCCGGGGTGCTCGGCCTGCGCCGCCCTGACCAGTCCCCACACCGCCGCCTGTCCCGGGTCGCCCTCCGCGCCCCGGGTGACGACGACCAGTTTCGCGTCCGCGAACCGTTCCTCCGCCAGCCACCGCTGTGCCAGGGCCAGGACGCGGCGCGTGTTCAGGCGGGCGGCCGACGCCGCGTCGCCGTCCCCGTCAGCGGCCGGGTCCGAGTCTCGGTCAGCCGCCTCTGCACCGGCCGCCTCTCCAGCGGCGGCGCTCAGATCGATGGCGACCGCGGCGGGCACCTGCTCGGGCACGTCGTCGAGGTCGTCGGCGAAGAGGATCCCGGCGGCGGGCGGCGCGTCCACGGGCACCCACTCCGGGCGGAAGAGGCAGTCCGCGCCGGGGGCGCGCGTCCCGGGCAGCCGGTCGGCCGAGAACGGCCTGGCCACGACGGATCCCACCGAGGCGACCGGCACGCCTCGCGCGTCGCAGATGTCGAGCGAGCACGCCTCCTCGCCCCGCTGCACGATGCGGACGCGCAGATCCGTGGCGCCCGACCGGTGGAGTGCGACGTCCGTCCAGGAGAACGGCAGCCGCGGCGCCGGCGCGCCGTCCCCGTCACGGCCGACGAACATCGCGTGCAGCGCCGCGTCGAACAGGGCCGGGTGCAGGCCGTACCCATCGGCTATGTCGAAAGCGGCCGCACCGGAGGCGGCGTCCTGTGCCAGGCTCACCTCCGCGTAGGTCTCGTCCCCCTGCCTCCACACCCGGCGCAGCCCCTGGAAGGCGGGGCCGTAGTGGAATCCGCTGTCGCCGAGACGGTCGTACAGGCCGTCGACGTCGAGCTCGGGGGCGGGCGGCGGCCAGCGCGTGAGCGAGACGGCCTCGCCTCCGGGCCGGGACGCGAGGAAGCCCACGGCGTGCGTCGTCCAGCCGGCGTCGTCGGGCTCGTCCTCGCCGAGGGAGTACACGGCGATCCCGCGTCGTCCCGCGTCGTCCGGCGGGTCGACGACAACCTGCAGCCGCACTCCGCCGTCGGGCGGGAGGGCCAGGGGCGACTGCAGCGTGAGCTCTTCGAGCAGGTCGCAGCCGGTCTGCCGGCCCGCGTGCAGGGCGAGCTCGACGAGCGCCGTCCCGGGCAGGAGGGGGACGTCGTGCACCGCGTGGTCGGCCGGCCAGGCATGCGTGCCGAGGGAGAGCTTCGCCGTGAACAGGAAGCCGCCGGAGGCCGGCAGCGGCGCCGCGGCGTCGAGCAGCGGGTGGCCGGGCTCGGACAGGCCGAGCCCCGCGGCGTCCCGCTCCCGCCGCGCGGGGGCGTCGAGCCAGAACCGGCGCCGCTGGAACGCGTACGTGGGCAGATCGATCGTCTTCCCCTCGCGGCCGAGAAGGGCGGTCCAGTCGACGGTGGCGCCGTGGGTGTAGGCCTCGGCCGCCGAGGTCACAAACCGGGCGAAGCCGCCGTCGCCCCGCCGGATCGAGCCGACCACCCCCGCCTCGACACCCGCCTCCTCGACAACCCCCCGCAACCCCAACCCGAGCACCGGATGCGCCCCACACTCCACGAACAACCGGTAACCATCACCCAGCAACGACCCCACCGCACCCGCGAAATCCACCGGCCGCCGCAAATTCTCAAACCAATACCCCCCACCCAACTCCTCCC
>NZ_JABBWZ010000026.1:0-8934 GCF_014161435.1 Microbispora sp. H10949
TGGCGCCGTCGATTTTGGGGGCGAGGACGGGGTGGAGGTGGTGGTTGGGGGTGAGGGTGTGCAGGGGGGTGTCGTGGGTGATGCCGGCGGCGTGGATGACGGCGGTGAGGGGGTGGTCGGGGGGGATTGAGGTGATGAGATCTTCGACGGCGTGGGGGTTGGTGATGTCGGTGGCGGTGACGGTGACGTGGGCGCCTGCGGTGGTGAGTTGGTGGATGAGGGTGTCGGCGCCGGGGGTGTGGTGGCCGCGTCTGCCGGTGAGGTGGAGGTGGCGGATGTGGTGGTGGGTGGCGAGGTGGTGGGCGAGGAGGGCGCCGATGCCGGTGAGGCCGCCGGTGATCAGGACGGTGCCGTCGGGGTTCCACGCTCTCGGCTGAGCATCTTTGGAGCTGTGTGGGGTGAGGCGGGGGGTGAGGAGAGTGCCGTCGCGGAGGGCGGTGTGGGGTTCGTCGTGGTGGCGGGCGGTGGCGGCGGCCTGGGGGAGCTGGCTAAGGGTGTTGTGGTCGTGGTCGATGAGGTGGATGCGGCCGGGGTGTTCGGTCTGGGCGGAGCGGACCAGGCCCCAGATGGGGGCGGTGGTGAGGTCGATGGGTTGTTGGCTGGTGGTGGCGACGGCGTGGTGGGTGAGGACGAGTAGCCGGGTGGTGGTGAGGCGGTCGTCGGCCAGGAAGGTCTGCAGGGTGGTCAGGGTGCGTTCGGTCACCGCGTGCGCCGCCGCCACCGGGTCTCCGCCCGCCCTGCTGTGATCGCCCGTCTCGTTGCCGGTGGCGGATGTGGCCCGCTCCGGATCGGTGGGCTCGGTGTCGCCGTCCCTGACGGGCTGTTCCTGGTGGAGGTGGGAGCCGACGGGTAGGACGATCACGTCGGGGACGGGTTCTGCGGCGTCGACGGCGTCGGTGAGGGCGGTCAGGTCGTCGTAGTAGGAGGCGGTGACGGTCTGGCGGAGGGCTTCGTGGAGGGCGCGGTCGCCGAGCACGGCCCAGGCCTCGCGTGCCGCCGGCTGGAGTTCCAGGGGCGACCATTCCACCCGGAACAGGCTGTCGTCTGGCCTCGGTCCGGAGACGGTCAGCTGTTCTGCGGAGACGAGCCGGGCGGTGAGGGCGTCGATGGAGGCGACGGGTGCGCCGGTGGGGTCGGCGGCCTGCAGTGACAGCGATCCGGCATCGCCGAGCTTGACGCGTACCCGCAGGTCGGTGGCGCCGGTGGCGTGCAGGCGCACCCCGCTCCAGGCGAACGGCAGCCGGTTGTGCCCCTCCGGGACCTCCGCCAGGCCGGCCCACGCCGGCAGGTGCACGGCCGCGTCGAACAGCGCCGGGTGCACGCCGTAGCCCGTCACGTCGCCGTCCGCCTCCTGCGGGAGCGTCACCTCGGCGAACAGTTCGTCGCCCCGCCGCCATGCCGTGCGCAGCCCCCGGAACGCCGGACCGTACGGCAGGCCCGCCAGGGTCAGGGCGTCGTAGACGCTCTCCACCTCGATCGGCACGGCGTCGTCGGGCGGCCAGGCGGTGAGGTCGAAGCCGGGCGCGGAGTCGTCCTTGGCCAGTACGGCGGTCGCGTGACGGGTCCACTCACCGTGCTCTCCCTCGTCGCGTGAGTACACGTCGAGCGTCGCGTTCCCGTCGGCGTCCGCGCCGTTCACGATCACCTGCACCCGGACCTTACGGCCCGGTCGCAGGACGAGTGGGGCGTGGAGGAGGAGTTCGTCGATGGTGGTGTGGCCGGTGTGGTCGGCGGCGTGGAGGGCGAGGTCGAGGTAGGCGGTGCCGGGGAGGATGGGGGTGTCGAAGACGGTGTGGTCGGTGAGCCAGGGGTGGGTGGTGAGGGAGAGGGTGCCGGTGTAGACGGTGGTGTCGTCGTGGGCGAGGGTGAGGGCGGCGCCGAGCAGGGGGTGGGCGGTGGTGGTGAGGCCGAGGGCTGCGGGGTCGGTCTGGCGGGTGGGTGGGGTGAGCCAGAGGTGTTCGTGCTGGAAGGCGTAGGTGGGCAGGTCGACGGTGGTGGCGGGGCCGTGGATGGCGGTCCAGTCGACGGGGGCGCCGTGGGTGTGGGTGTGGGTGTGGGCGGCGGCGGTGACGGCGGTGTGGGGTTCGGGCCGGTCGCGGCGTAGCACGGGGACGGCGACCAGGTCGGGTGTGCCGTCGAGGGTGTCGCGGATGAGGCCGGTGAGGATGCCGTCGGGGCCGATTTCGAGGTAGGTGGTGGCGCCGTGGTCGTGCAGGGTGCGGGTGGCGTCGGCGAAGCGGACGGGGTTGCGTAGGTGGTGTGTCCAGTAGTCGGGGCCGTCGGGTGGGGTGGGGGTGCCGGTGAGGTCGGAGACGAAGGTGAGGGTGGGGGGTGTGTGGGTCAGGTCGTCGATGGCTTTGTGGAAGTCGTCGAGGATGGGGTCCATGTGGGGGGAGTGGAAGGCGTGGCTGACGGTCAGGGCCCGGACCTTGTGTCCCTGCTGCCGGAAGCGTTCGGTGAGGTGGGTGACGGCGTCGTGGTCGCCGCTGATGACGGTGGAGGTGGGGGTGTTGACGGCGGCGATGGTGACCCTGCCCTCATGGGCGGCGAGGTGGGGGGTGATGGCGGTTTCGGGGGCGTTGATGGCGGTCATGGCGCCGCCGGGTGGGGCGGTGTGCATGAGGCGGGCGCGGGTCGTGACGAGGGTGGCGGCGTCGGTGAGGGTGAGGATGCCGGCGGTGTGGGCGGCGGCGATGGCGCCGATGGAGTGCCCGGCGACGGCGTGGGGGGTGATGCCCCAGGTGGACAGGAGGTGGGTGAGGGCGGTCTGCAGGGCGAACAGGGCGGGCTGGGTGTAGAGGGTCTGGTCCAGCAGCGTCTGGTCGGCGTCCCCGAGCAGGACCTCGCGTAGCGGCACGGGGGTGTGTCCGGCCAGGTGCTCGTCCAATGCCTCGATGGCCTGGTCGAGGGCGGTGGCGAAGGTGGGGTAGGCGGCGTAGAGGCCGCGTCCCATGCCGGGGCGTTGGCTGCCTTGGCCGGTGAACACGAACGCGACCTTGCCGGGACGGGCGGTCCCGGTGACGATGCCGGGGGTGTTGCGGCCGTCGGCGAGGGCGCGGGTGCGGTCGAGGAGTTCCTGTGGTGTGGTGCCGGTGATGACGGCGCGGTGGTCGAAGTGGGCGCGGGTGGTGGTCAGGGAGTGGGCGACGTCGACCGCGTCCAGGCCGGGGTGGCGGTCGAGGTGGTCGGCCAGGCGGGCGGCCTGGGCGCGTAGCGCTTCGGGTGACCGCGCCGAGACCACCCACCCCACCACCGGCACCCCACGCCCCTGGGAAACGTCCACCGGACGCGGAGTGTCGTGGGCGCCGGGGTCCTGCGTGGCCGGTGCCTGATGCCCGGCCTCCGCCGGAGCCAGGCTGCCGGTGGACGTCACGCGTGACCCGTTCGGAGGTGCCTCCACGGTCGTGGCCGCGTCGATCTGGTCGGGTGCCTGTTCGATGATGACGTGGGCGTTGGTGCCGCTGACGCCGAAGGCGGAGACGGCGGCACGGCGGGGGTGGCCGTGGTCGGGCCAGGGCTGGGATTCGGTGAGGAGTTTGATGTTGCCGGTGGTCCAGTCGACGTGGGGGGTGGGCTGGTCGACGTGGAGGGTCCGGGGGAGCAGGCCGTTGCGGATGGCGTGGACGGTTTTGATGATTCCGGCGACGCCGGCGGCGGCTTGGGCGTGGCCGATGTTGGATTTGAGGGAGCCGAGCCATAGCGGGCGCTCGCGGTCCTGGCCGTAGGTGGCGAGCAGGGCTTGGGCTTCGATGGGGTCGCCGAGGGTGGTGCCGGTGCCGTGGGCTTCGACGGCGTCGACGTCCGATGGGGTGAGTCCGGCGTTGTGGAGGGCGTGGGTGATGACGCGTTGCTGGGAGGGGCCGTTGGGTGCGGTCAGGCCGTTGGAGGCGCCGTCTTGGTTGATGGCGGTGCCGCGGACGACGGCGAGGACACGATGTCCGTTCCTCCGCGCGTCGGACAGGCGTTCGACCAGGAGGAGGCCGACTCCTTCGGCCCAGCCGGTGCCGTCGGCGGAGGAGGAGAACGCCTTGCACCGCCCGTCCGGCGCGAGCCCCCGCTGCCGCGAGAACTCGGTGAACCCGATCGGGCTCGCCATCGCCGTCACCCCGCCCGCGAGCGCGAGGTCGCATTCCCCCGTACGCAGGGCCTGGACGGCGAGGTGCAGCGCGACCAGTGACGACGAGCAGGCCGTGTCGACGGTCACCGCCGGGCCCTCGAAGCCGAAGGTGTAGGCGATCCGCCCCGACAGCACGCTGCCCAGATTGCCGATCGCCAGATAGCCCTCCAGGTCTTCGGGCACCTCCGGCAGCCGTGAGCCGTACGTACGGTCGGCCACCCCCGCGTACACCGCCGTACGGCTGCCCTTGAGGGTGGTGGGGTCGATGCCGGCGCGTTCGAGGGTTTCCCAGGCGACTTCGAGGAGGAGGCGTTGCTGGGGGTCGCTGGCGAGTGCTTCGCGGCGGGAGATGCCGAAGAAGGCGGCGTCGAATCCGGCGACGTCGTCGAGGAAGCCGCCGTGGCGGGTGTAGGAGGTGCCGGGCTGGTCGGGGTCGGGGTCGTAGAGGGCGTCGAGGTCCCAGCCGCGGTCGGCGGGGAACTCGGTGACGGCGTCGCGGCCCTCGGCGACCAGGTCCCACAGGTCCTCGGGAGAGGCCACCCCGCCGGGCAGGCGGCACCCCATCCCCACGATCGCGATCGGCTCCCGCGACTTCGCCTCGATCTGCCGCAGCCGTTTCTCCGCCTGCTTGGTCTCCGCGATCGAACGCTTGAGATATTCGCGCAGCTTGTCGTCGTTCGCCATCAGAATTCAGCTCCTGTCCAGGAGGTCGAAGAGTTCGTCGTCGGTGGCGGAGTCGAGGTCGATCTCGTCGTCCGGGTCGTCGTCCGCGCCGAGCGGGGTGTCGAAGCGGGCCAGCAGCGCGCGCAGGCGGGAGACGACCTCGCCCCGGCCGCCGGGCTCGGCGAGCAGGCTCGCCTCCAGCCGCCGCAGCGCGGTCAACGGGTCGCCGGCGGGTTCGCCGTCGCCGTCCACCTCGGCCTCGGCCAGCGCCGACAGGATGTAGTCGGTGACCGCGGCGGGCGAGGGATGATCGAAGATCAGCGTCGTCGGCAGGGGCAGCCCGGTCGCCGTACGGAGCCGGTTGCGCAGGTCCACGGCGGTCAGCGAGTCGAGCCCCAGCTCCCGGAACGCCCTGGCCGCCGGGATCTCCGCACCGTCGGCGTGCCGCAGCACCGCGGCGACCTCCGTGCGGACGAGGTCGAGCACGGCCTCGCGGCGCTGCTCCGGGTCGAGCCCGGCGAACCGCGACGCGGGTTCGGGCGCCTGCCCCCCGGCAGCGCCGTCGTTCACCCCGCCCTCGGAAGACGTGGCCGAGGACGTACGCGAGGCGTCGAGCCAGAAGCGGGTGCGCTGGAAGGCGTAGGTCGGCAGGTCGACGCGGCGTGGGTCGGCTCCGCGGAGGGCGACGGCCCAGTCGACCGGCACGCCCCGCACGAAGGCCTCGGCGAGCGACACGAGGAACCGCTCCGGCCCGCCTTCGTCGCGCCGGAGCGTCCCGGTGACCAGCGCGGGCGCGACCGCCGCCGCCTCCAGGGTGTCCTCGATGCTCGACGCCAGCACCGGATGCGGGCTGATCTCCACGAACGCGGTGTGACCACTGGCCGCCAGCGCGCGGGTGGCGGCCTCGAACCGCACGGGCCGCCGCAGGTTCGCGTACCAGTAGTCGGCGTCGAGCTCCCCCTCGCCGGCCCACTCGCCCGTGACGGTCGACAGCATGGGCACGGTCAGCGCGCGGGGCGTGATCGGGGACAGCGCCTTCGGCAACTCGTCGGAGATCAGCTCGACCTGGGCGGAGTGCGAGGCGTAGTCGACGGGGAGCCGCCGGTTGCGCACCCCCTCCGCGTCGAGCGCGGCCAGCAGCTCGGCCAGGGCGCTCACCTCGCCGGACACGACCACGCTGCCCGGCCCGTTGACGACCCCGACCGACAGCCGTCCGTCCCAGGGCGCGATCCGCGCCTCGGCCTCCTCCAGCGGCAGGGCCACCGACGCCATGCCGCCGTCACCCGACAGGGTCCGGATGGCCTGACTGCGCAGGGCCACCACGCGGGCGGCGTCGCGCAGCGACAGCCCGCCCGCCACCACGGCCGCGGCGATCTCCCCCTGCGAATGGCCCACCACCGCGTCGGGACGGACCCCGTACGACTGCCAGAGCTCGGCGAGCGACACCATGACGGCCCACAGCACCGGCTGCACCACGTCGACCCGGTCGAGCCCCGGCGCGCCGGGGACGCCGCGCACCACGTCGAGCAGCGACCAGTCGACGAACTCGCTCAGCGCCCGCTCGCACTCCGCGAGCCGTTCCGCGAACACGGGCGCCGACTCCAGCAGCCCGGCGGCCATGCCGGGCCACTGCCCGCCCTGCCCCGGGAAGACGAACACGACCTTCCCGGCGACGTCGGCCGTGCCGCGTACGACGTGGCCGGGCAGCGCGCCCTCGCGGGTGAGGGCGGTCAGCCCGGAGGTCAGCCCCGCCGCGTCCGGCGCGACCACGACGGCACGCTCGGCCAGCAGCGTCCTGGCGGAGACGAGGGAGTGCGCCACGTCGACCGGGTCGAGGTCCGCCCGGCCGTCCAGGTACGTCGCGAGGCTGACGGCCTGACCGCGCAGCGCCTCGGGCAGGTGGCCCGACAGCACCCACGGCACGGCGGGCGGCACGGCGGGCCGCGTGCCGGGCGGTGGCGTGCCCGGCGTCCTGACCGGCTCCTCGGCGGCGGGGGGCTGCTCCAGGATCACGTGCGCGTTCGTCCCGCTCACCCCGAACGACGACACCCCGGCCCGTCTCGGGCCGCTGTCCTCCGGCCAGGGCCGCGCCTCGTCGAGGAGGCGCACGCCGCCGCTCGACCAGTCCACGTGCGGGGTCGGCTCGTCGACGTGCAGGGTCTTCGGCAGCACCCCGGCGCGCATCGCCATGATCATCTTGATCACGCCGGCACCGCCCGCCGCGGCCTGGGTGTGCGCGATGTTCGACTTGAGGGAACCGAGCCACAGCGGCCGCTCGGCCGGGCGGTCCTGGCCATATGTCGCCAGCAGCGCCTGCGCCTCGATCGGGTCGCCGAGCGTCGTGCCGGTGCCGTGCGCCTCGACCACGTCCACCTCGCCGGTCGTCAGCCCGGCGTTGGCGAGCGCCTGCCGGATGACCCGCTGCTGCGACGGGCCGCTCGGGGCGGTCAGGCCGTTGGACGCGCCGTCCTGGTTGACGGCCGAGCCGCGGACCACCGCGAGCACCGGGTGGTCGTTCCTGCGTGCGTCCGACAGCCGTTCGAGGAGGAGCAGGGCGACGCCCTCGCCCCAGCCGGTGCCGTCGGCCGAGGACGAGAACGCCTTGCACCGCCCGTCGGCCGCCAGGGCCCGCTGCCGGGAGAACTCGACGAACGTGGCGGGCGACGACATCACGGCGACGCCGCCGGCGACCGCCAGGTCCGACTCACCCGTACGCAGCGACTGTGCGGCCAGGTGCAGCGCGACAAGCGACGACGAGCAGGCCGTGTCGACGGTCACCGCCGGGCCCTCGAAGCCGAACGTGTACGCGACGCGGCCCGAGGCGATGCTGCCCGCGCTGCCGTTGACGAGGTAGCCCTCCAGGTCGCCCGGGATCTCCTGCAGCCGGGGCGCGTAGTCGTGGTACATCACCCCGGCGAAGACCCCGGTGCGGCTGCCCCTGAGCCGGCGGGGGTCGATCCCGGCCCGCTCGAACGCCTCCCAGGCCACTTCGAGGAGCAGCCGCTGCTGCGGGTCCGTCGCCAGCGCCTCACGGGGCGAGATGCCGAAGAAGGCGGCGTCGAAGTCGGCGACGTCCCGCAGGAACCCGCCGTGCCGGGTGTAGGAGGTGCCGAGACGGTCCGGATCGGGGTCGTAGAGCCGTTCGAGGTCCCAGCCCCGGTCGGCGGGGAACTCCGACACGGCGTCCCCGCCGCGCTCCACCAGCCGCCACAGCGCCTCCGGCGACTCGATGCCGCCCGGAAGCCGGCAGGCCATCCCGACGATGACGACCGGATCGTCCGCGAGCGACCCTGTCGCGGTCGTCTCGGCCCGCACCGGCGCCTTGTCCGCCCTGACGTCCCCGCCGAGCAGGCCGTCCAGCAGTTCGGCGATGCCCTCGGGGGTGGGGTGGTCGAAGGTGAGGGTGGCGGGGAGTCGGAGGTTGGTTGTGGTGGTGAGGCGGTTGCGGAGTTCGACGGCGGTGAGGGAGTCGAGGCCGAGTTCGATGAGGGGGCGGTCGGGGGGGATGGTGTGGGGGTCGGGGTGGCTGAGGACGGTGGCGACCTCGGTGCGGACCAGGTCGAGCAGGGCCGCGCTCCGCCGCTGGGGAGTGAGCGCGGAGAGTCGCGTCGTGAGGGAGCCGTCCTGCCCGGCGGCCGCCCGCACCGCCCGGCGGCGTGGGGAGATCAGGCGGCGCATCAGGGGCGGCGGCGCGTCGGTCGCCCTGTTCAGGCGGGCCGGTACAAGCACCGGCGGCTGCGCTGCCGCGCCGAAGACCACCGCGTCGAACAGGGCCAGGGCGTGGTCCGTTTCGAGCGGGCGCAGGCCGAGCCTGGCCAGGCGCTTGTGGTCGTTCTGACCGAGTCCGGCGGTGAGGGTGCTGGTGTGGGCCCATAGTCCCCAGGCGAGGCTGGTGGCGGGGAGGCCTTGGGTGTGGCGGTGGTGGGCGAGGGCGTCGTGGAAGGTGTTGGCGGCGGCGTAGTTGGCTTGGGCGGCGCCGCCGAGGAGGCCGCTGATGGAGGAGAACAGGATGAAGGCGGCGAGGTCCTGGTGGTGGCGGGTGTGGTGGTGGAGGTGGGTGGCGCCGTCGATTTTGGGGGCGAGGACGGGGTGGAGGTGGTGGTTGGGGGTGAGGGTGTGCAGGGGGGTGTCGTGGGTGATGCCGGCGGCGTGGA
>NZ_JABBWZ010000027.1:0-8485 GCF_014161435.1 Microbispora sp. H10949
CACGCTCCACCAGCAACGTCATCTGATAGGCCACCAGACCGAGATCGGAGTCCGCCGCAGCCAGCACCGCCAGACACGACCCGTCACTGATCGACATGATCAGCAACAAACCCCGCTGCATCTCCACGACCGTCTGCACCACCGGGCCGCCCTCGAACACCCGGGACGCCCCCTGCGTCAGACTGATCAACCCCGCGGCCACCGCCGCCAGCTGATCCGCCCGATCCTTGGGGAACCCGTTCGAGAACGCCAGAGGCAACCCGTCGGCCGACACCACCACGGTGTGCGCGACCCCCGGGACCGCACTCACGAAATCACTGATCAGCCAGTTCAGGCCGCGTGCGCCCTGGCTCAACTCCCTCATGCGCCGTCCCCTTTCTTCGTCGGATAGCCCTCGTCCTCACTCAGCTCGCCCCGGGCCACCGCCCGCCCCTGCCGCACTCCCTGCTGGAAGCTGGACAGACGGCTGCGCGCCCGGTCCGGCGACAGGGGCGGCCGCGGCTGCTGTGGCGCCGGCGGCGTCTGCTGAGCCGCCGCCGGCGCCGCCGGCGGCTGCTGTGGTCCGGTCGAATCCGCCGAGCCGGGCACCAGATTGGCCTTCGGGACCCGCTTCGGCAGGCCGGAGGTCGTCGTGCCCTCCCACGCCGGTTTCTCGGCGGCCGCGGCGGCGGCCTGCCATCCCGCGTCCGTGGCCTGCTCACGCTGCCACTCCGACGGACCGGTGTCGGTGGCGGGCGTGCGCCGGAACCACGCCGACTCCACGGAGGCGAAGATCGGCAGGAACTCCTCGGCCGGCGGCGCCGGCGGCGCTCCGCCCGTTCCCACCGGCGCTCCGTACACCGGACCGGTCTGCGTGGGGCCGGCAACGGGGCTGGACGGCATGGGGACCGGCCCGGTGTTGACGGAGAACGCCCCGGACTGGGCCGTGATCGGACCCGAGACGGCGGGATCGGAGAAAGCGGGAGCGGAGAAGGCGGAACCGGAGAAAGCGGACCCGGCGACGGTGGGAATCGGGCCGGTCGCCTCGCCGGGCAGGGGCTCGAACGGGCGCATCCGCGAGAACGCCCCGGGCTGCCGGGCGGCGGGAAGCGCCGCCGGCGCCGCCGCGGGAAGCCCCTGCGGGCGGTCGTTCCAGCCGGACGACTGGCCGGGCTGCCCGCTCCAGGCGGGCGCGAAGGCTCCTGCGAAGGACTGCTCCGGGTACGACGCGCGGCCCATGAGGCTCTCCGGCAGCAGGACCATGGCGGTCAGCCCACCCCCGTCGTGCGGCCTGAGCTGCACCCGGATGCCGTTGCGCATGGCGAGACGGCCGACCACGAAAAGGCCCATCCGGCGGGACACCGACACGTCCACCACCGGCGGGTTCGCCAGCCTCCAGTTGGCCTGGGTGATCTCCTCGGTGGTCATCCCGATGCCGGAGTCGGTGACGGAGATCATCACGCCCCCGCCGTCGATCCGGTTGCCCGAGACGGCCACGCGGGTGTCGCGGGCGGAGAACGACAGCGCGTTCTCGACCAGCTCCGCCATCAGGTGGATGACGTCATTGACGGCCTGGCCGGCGATCGAGACGTCCGAGGGGAAGTTCAGCACCACCCGCTCGTAACCCTCGACCTCCGACAGCGAGGCCCGCAGGACGTCGGTGATCTCGACGGGCCGGCTCCAGCGGCGGGCGGTCTCCTGCCCGGCGAGGACCAGCAGGTTCTCACTGTTACGGCGCATGCGGGTCGCGAGATGGTCGAGCTTGAACAGGTTCCCGAGCCGCTCCTCGTCCTGCTCGCCCTGCTCCAGCCCGTCGATCAGGGTGATCTGCCGCTCCACCAGCGTCTGCGTGCGCCGCGACAGGTTCACGAACATCGCGTTGACGTTGCCGCGCAGGCGCGCCTCGTCGCCCGCCAGCCGTACGGCCTCGCGGTGGACCTCGTCGAAGGCCCGCGCCACCTCGCCGATCTCGTCCGCCGACATGACCCCGATCGGCTGCACCTGCTGAGTGCCGGCCGAGTCGGACTCGCGCAGCCGCTGGACGAGGTCGGGCAGCCGGTGACCGGCGATCTCCAGCGCCTCGCTGCGCAGCCGCCGCAGCGGCCGGACGACCGAGCGGGCCATGACCAGGGTGATGATCAGGACCACTATCAGGACGGCGACGACCAGGATCACGTTGATCGCGGCGACCCTCTGGTCGGATGCCTGGAACTCCTCGCTGCGCCCGATCACCGAGCGAGCGAGCGCCAGGTTGACCTTGTGCATCTGGTCGCCGGTCTCGGTGATCGCGTCGAACCAGGTGTCGGCTGCCTGTCCGCCAGGCTCGATGCGGTGCAGCGGCAGGCCGTCGCGGGTGAGGCTCAGGGCGAGGGCGCGCAGGTATTCGGCCCGGTCGACCTTCTGGCCGGTGACGGTGTCCGAGAAGAGCTGGCGCTGCGTGGCCGTGGCCTGCGCGAGGAACGCGTTGCGCTCGCTGACCTCGCGGGCGCGGGCGGCGGTGAACGCGTCGATCTCCGCGTTCTCGAACCGGTTCCGCACCAGGGCGGCGACGAGCAGCGCGCGCTGCTTGGAGACCTCCTCCTCGGTTCGCGCGAGCGAGGCCATCGACTTGAGACCGGTGATGACGCCTTCGTCCACCGCGCCCTGCACGGTCTCGTCGTACAGCCGCAGCGCGTCGGCGACGAACAGCGAGTACTTCTCGATCGCGGGCAGCGCGGGAAGCTTGCTCTCCAGGACCGTGGTGCGCAGCGCGGGCAGCTCGTCGAGGCGGCCGCGCAGGCGGACGAGGTCGGCGCGGCCGATGTCGCCGAACGCGGCGCCCGCGGTGTCCGCCTTCGCCCGCACCCGCTGCGCCGCCGCGTCGACCGCCGACTGCTGGTCGCGGATCAGCGAGAGCATCGCCCCGCCCCGGCGGTCCAGCGCCACGTAACGGGCCGTCAGGTCGCGTTCGAGCTGCAGCTCGTGGACGAAGTCACCGACGCCGAGGATCAGCTCGGCCACGTCCTGCACCCGGCGGTACTCCGCCGCGCTGCTGATGGAGGAGGTCACCCGCAGGCCGCCCAGCGAGACCGCGACGGCGGTCGGCACCAGGATCAACGCCAGCAGCCGGGTGCGCAGCCGCCAGTTCTTCAGCGCCAGCCGGCTGCCCGCGTCCTGCCCGGGCTGCGCCGGTTGCTCTCCCTGCTCCCCGGCGGACGCCTCGGAGCCGGCCGGCAGCGGGGGCGGCTTCCGTTCACTACGACGACCGCTCTCGGCTGTTGCCGTCCTCACTGATGCAACCTCACGCGGTTCTTCTAGATGGGATTCGGACCTATCACTCGGGATACCTCCCACAAGACATCGGCAATTGGAGCATAAGGCGACGAGATAGACCAACCTCTCGAATAATTTGGCACGGTCCAAGGAGGGAGAGTTTCGCGCGGCGGCGCATCGGGAAAGCTTTCCACGAGCAACACCGAGCGGGAGCCGGCATTTCCGAATCAAGTTCTGGACATGCATCGGTCCAAACGACCACACCTCGGGTTACGGGGCATAGTGGATTTACCGACAAGTTTGGTGACATAGGGCTCCTAATCCTGTTATCGCGGTTTAAGTCCCGCTACGCTTCTCGCCCGTCGCCCGGTGCCGCCATCTCTCGCACCGGGCGCCTCCGCTTCCCCACCCCAGGAGACTCCATGAGGCTGACGGGTCACAGGACCGTCATAGGCGTCATAGCAGCGTTGACACTCACCGCGTGTGGCGGTGCGGACACGAATACGACAGCGACCGGCAATAACGGACTGGAGAAAACTACCCTAAAGGTCGGCATTCTCCCCATCGCCGACGTCGCGGCGCTGTTCATCGCGCAGGAACGGGGGTTCTTCAAGGCCGAAGGGCTGACCATCAAGCCCGAAGTCGTGCAGAGCACCACCGTCGCCATCCCGCAACTGGTGAGCGGAGCGACGGACATCACAATCGGCAACTACTTCACGGTGATTTCGGCCCAGGAGGCGAAAGCAGGGAACTTCCGCATCCTCGCTGATACATATCAGGCGAAACCGGACACCTTTGACATCGTGGTGAAGAAGGACTCACCGATCCAGTCGGTCAAGGACCTCAAGGGCAAGAAGGTCACCATCGCGTCGCTGAACAGCATCGGCGAGCTCGCCGTCGCCTCGACCCTGCGGGCCAACGGGCTGTCCCCCAAGGACGTCCAGTACGTCCCCGTGCCCTTCCCCCAGGCGCCGGGCAAGCTGGCGTCGGGCCAGGCGGACGCGGCCTGGCTCAACGAGCCGTTCCTGACCGGCGTGCAGAAGGACATGGGCGCCCGCAAGATCGCCGACACGATGACCGGCGCGATGGCGGACTTCCCGATCGCAGGCTGGACCACGACCGAGCCCATCCTGTCGAAGTATCCCAAGGCGATGGCCGCCTTCCAGCGCGCGATCGTGAAGGCCCAGCAGATCGCCGGCTCCGACCGAAAGGCAGTGGAGAAGGTACTGCCGAACTACACGCAGATCAAACCGGAGGCGGCGTCCATCATCACCCTCGGCGCCTACCCGTCCACCCTCAACCCGACGCGCATCCAGCGGGTGGCCGACCTGATGCTGGAGTACGGCTACCTGAAGGCCAAGATGGACGTGACTCCGCTGCTGGTGCCGATGCCGCAATGATCGTCAGCAAGGTGGTCCGCGGCGCCGTCGGCGTCGCGGTCCTGCTCGTCGTCGCGGAGATCGCCGGCCGTACCGGCCTGATGGACACCCAGATCATGCCGCTGGCGTCCACCGTGCTCGCCGGGGCGGCCGGGCTCGCCGTCGACTCCGAGTTCCTGCACGACGCCTCGGCCACCGTCGAGGTGTGGGCGGAGGGTCTCCTCCTCGCGACCCTGCTGGCCGTACCCGCGGGGGTGCTGCTGGGGAGCCTGCCGAAAGTGGAGATCGGGCTGCGGCCGCTGATCGAGTTCCTCCGGCCGATTCCGTCCATCGCGCTCATCCCGCTGGTCACGCTCATCGCGGCCTCGGACGGCGCGATGAAGGTCACGATCGTCGTCTACGCCGCGTGCTGGCCGGTGCTCGTCAACACCATGTACGGCCTGCACGACGTGGACCCGGTCGCCAGGGACACGATGCGGGCCTTCGGCTTCGGCCGCCTGGCCGTGCTGCTGCGGGTGGCGCTGCCGAGCGCCGCTCCGTTCGTCCTGACCGGCGTACGGCTGGCGGCGTCGGTCGCGCTGGTGGTGGCCGTCAGCGCGGAACTGCTCTCCGGCGGCGCGGGCGGCATCGGCGTGTACATCATCAAGGTGGGATCGGGCTACCGGATCGACCTCATGCTGGCGGCCACGGTGTGGGCGGGGCTCATCGGCCTGGTCGTGAACGCGCTGCTCGTCCGGGCCGAGCGCGGCCTGTTCCGCTGGCACGCCGCGCGTGCGGGGGTGGCCCAGTGACGAACACGGCCGTGAGCGGCGTCCGGTGGGCCGGCCGGGCGCGCGGGCTCGCCGTGCGGCTGTGGGCGGTGCCGGTCGTCGTCGCCGTGTGGGAGGCCGCCGCGCGGGCGGTGGAGTCCGTCTACTTCCCTCCGCCGTCGGCGATCCTGGCCCGGCTGCGCGAGCTGTGGTTCTCCGGGCCGCCGGCCCGCCTGTTCCTCAGCGACGCCGCCCTCGCCGACTTCGTGCCCAGCCTCGGTCATCTGTTCGGCGGATGGGCGCTCGCCTGCCTGGGCGGGATCGCCCTCGGCGTGGCGATCGGCCGGTCCCGGACGCTGGCGGGCTACGTCGACCCGCTGATCGAGTTCGGCCGGGCGATCCCGCCGCCGACGCTCATCCCGCTGTTCATCGTGCTGTTCAAGGCGGACACGCGGATGCAGCTCGCCACCATCGTGTACGGCGTGATCTGGCCGGTCCTGGTCAACTCGGTGGACGGCGCCCGTTACGTGGACCGCCTCCACATCGAGACGGCGCGCGTGTTCGGCCTGTCCCGGGCCGAACGGCTCGTCATGGTGATCCTGCCGGCGGCGGCGCCGAAGATCTTCGCGGGACTGCGGCTGAGCCTGTCGCTCGCGCTCATCCTGATGGTCGTCGCCGAGCTCGTGGGCAGCGCGACCAGCGGGATCGGCTACGAGCTGATCTACACGCAGCAGAACTTCGACCTGCCGGGGATGTGGGGGACGATCGCGGTGCTCGGCGTCCTCGGCTTCCTCCTCAACTCGTCGTTCCTCGTGGTGGAGCGGCGCACCCTGTCCTGGCACCGGCGTGCCGGGCGAAAAGGCTGAGGTGACACCGTGCTCGACGTCGTCAACCTGACCCACACCTACGGCAGCGGTCCGGATGCCCACCGGGCGCTCGGCGGGATCGACCTCAAGGTCTCCGAGGGCGAGCTCGTCTGCGTCGTCGGCCCGTCGGGCTGCGGGAAGTCGACGCTCCTGCGGTCGATCGCGGGGCTCGTACGGCCGACCGGAGGAGAGGTCCGCGTCAAGGGCCGTCCGGTCAGCGGGACGCCCGACGACCTCGCGGTGGTCTTCCAGGACTACAGCAGGTCGTTGTTCCCCTGGCTGTCGGTGCGCGACAACGTGGCGCTGCCGCTGCGGCGGCGCGGCCTCGACCGGGCGGCCCGGCGTGCGGCGGCGGCCGAGGCGCTGGCGGCGGTGAGCCTGGAAAGCGCCGCGGCCAAGTATCCCTGGCAGCTGTCCGGCGGCATGCAGCAGCGGGTGGCCATCGCCCGGGCCCTCGCCTACCGTCCCTCGCTGCTGCTGATGGACGAGCCGTTCGGCTCCGTCGACGCCCAGACCCGCGAGGACCTGGAGGATCTCGTCCTCGCCGTACGCGGGCACCACAGCATGACGATCGTCCTGATCACCCACGACATCGACGAGAGCGTCTACGTCGGCGACCGGGTGGTGGTGCTGACCCGGGCGCCCGCCGTTGTAGCCGCCGACCTGCGGGTAGACCTGCCCGGTCCCCGCGACCAGATCGCGACCCGGGAGCTGCCCGCATTCGTGCACCTGCGGGCCGAGGTGAGCCGCCTGGTGCGCGGCAGACCCGAGTTCGGGGCGACCACGCCTGACATGGTCACCCCGCCTCACATGATGGCCCCCTCGTATCTGAACAAGGAGTAGTGAACGTGACAGAAGCCAGCAGCGTCGTGTGGGAGCACCTGCGCGGGTTCTACCGGGCCGCGGCGCTCGGCGCGATCGTCGACCTCGACTGCGCCGGCCACCTGAAGGACGGACCGCTCACCGTCGAGGAGCTCGCCACCCGCTGCGGCGCGCACGCGCCGTCCCTCGCCCGCCTGCTGCGCACGTGCGCCGCGAACGGGCTGTTCACCGCCGTCTCCCCCGGCACGTACGCGCTGACCGACGCCGGTCGGCTGCTGGTGGACGGCGTGCCCGGCTCGCTGCGCACGGCCGTCCAGTTCAACACCGCGCCCACGCTCGCGTACGGCATGAACAGCCTGACCAAGACGGTGCGCGAGGGACGGTCGGCGTTCGTCGAGAAGTACGGAGTGGTCTACGACCACCTCGGGACCGAACCCGAACTGAACCGGATCTTCAACGACTTCATGACCCAGCGGTCGCAGCCGATGGCGGACGGGGTGGCCGCGAGCTACGACTTCTCGTCGGTCAAGACGCTGGTGGACGTGGGCGGCGGCCGGGGCCACATCCTGGCGACGGCGCTGCGGGCCAACCCGCATCTGCGCGGTGTGCTGGTGGAGCTGGCGCACGTGCTGCCGGACGCGCGGGCGGCCTTCGACGAGTGGGGGCTGTCGGAGCGGGTGGAGATCGTCGAGGGCGACTTCTTCGCGTCGGTCCCCGCGGGTCACGACGCCTACCTGCTGGGCAGCGTGATCCACAACTGGGACGACGAGGACGCGACCAAAATTCTGCGCGTGGTCCGCGACGCGATGAGTGACGACGGCCGGGTGCTGCTGGTGGAGTTGGTCCTGCCGGACGACGACTCGGCGCACTTCGGGAAGGACCTGGACATGCGGATGCTCGGCCTGTTCGGACAGGGAAGGGAGCGCAGCAGGTCGGAGCACGACGCGCTGCTGCGGGCGGCCGGGCTGCGCCTGGTCGGCACCTACGGCCTGCCGTTCCACGCCACCCTCGTCGAGGCGGTCCGCGCCTAGACCGGTGACGCCCGAGCCGGGGGCCGCCTCAGGCGCGCCCCCCGCCGGGTACGGCGACCCGCATGGTCAGCGCGTGCTCGACGAGGGTGATCAGGGTGCTCTTCACCGATCCCCGGTCCCGGGCGTCCGTGCGGACGACGGGGATCCGCGGCGACAGGGTCAGCGCCTCCCGCACCTCGTCCTCGGCGTGCGGGTACTGACCGTCGAAGCCGTTGACGCCGACGACGAACGGCAGCCGCGCCTCCTCGAAGTAGTCCACCGCGGGAAAACTGTCGGCCAACCGCCGGGTGTCGACCAGCACCACCGCACCGATCGCCCCCCGCACCAGGTCATCCCACATGAACCAGAACCGATGCTGACCCGGCGTACCGAACAGATAAAGAATCAGATCCCGGTCCAGCGACACC
>NZ_JABBWZ010000028.1:0-6853 GCF_014161435.1 Microbispora sp. H10949
GCCCGGTCTCCGGCGGCGGCGTGCCGCACCAGGGCGGCCTGGTGCAGACCCAGAACGGCGCTTGGTACTACATGGCCTTCCAGGACGCCTACCCCGGCGGCCGGATCCCCGTCCTGGCCCCGATCACCTGGACCTCCGACGGGTGGCCCACCATCACGACCGTCAACGGCGGCTGGGGCGCCTCCTACCCCTACCCCAACGTGCCGCGCCCGCCCCGGCAGGTGAAGTCCCCCGGCGGGACCGACACCTTCACCGGGTCGCAGCTCGGGGCGGAGTGGGAGTGGAACCACAACCCCGACACCACGAAGTTCAGCGTCGGCAGCGGGCTGCGGCTGCAGACCGCCACGGTGACCAACGACCTGTACTCGGCCCGCAACACCCTCACCCACCGCATCCTCGGGCCGTCTTCGACGGCGACGATCCAGCTGGACTACTCCCAGATGCGCGACGGGGACCGGGCGGGGCTGGCGATGCTGCGCGACTCCTCGGCCTGGATCGGCGTACGGCGCGACAACGGCCAGACCCGGCTGGTCGCGACCAACAACCTGACCATGAACAGCAGCTGGCAGACCACCTCCACCGGCACCGAGGTGGCCTCCACCGCCGTGTCCGGCGGGCGGATCTGGCTACGGGTCAACGCCGACATCCGGCCCGGCAGCGGCCGCCAGGCCAAGTTCTCCTACAGCACCGACGGGGTGAACTTCACCTCCTTCGGCCCCGCCTTCACGATGGGCAACGCCTGGCAGTTCTTCATGGGCTACCGCTTCGGCATCTTCAACTACGCCACCCAGTCCCTGGGCGGCTCGGTCACCGTCAACAGGTTCGACCTGACGCAACCCTGACGCCCTGACCCAGCTGATCGAGCTGATCGCATGACACCGGCCGGCCCCGGCGCTCCCCGACAGGAGCACCGGGGCCGGTTCCGTGTCTCCCCAGCCCCAGCCCCGGCATCGGAAGCGGTGTCACAGGGCGCTGCGGAGCCACTCCTCCACCCCGGCCACGTGAACCGTGGCCCACGCCCTCGCGACCTCCGGCTGCCGGGCGGCGATCGCGTCGCAGATGGCGGCGTGCTGCTCCCGCGTCTTCTCGTTGGCGCCCTCCTGGGTGAGGCCACGCCAGATACGCGCCCGGGTCGTCGGCCCGGACAGGCTCTCGATGAGCGAGCACAGCACCGCGTTGCCCGACCCCGCCGCGATGTGCTGGTGGAAGCGCAGGTCGTTGGCGACGAGCTCCTCCACACTCGGCTCGTCCGGCACCCCGCTGAGGATCTCGCGGAGCGCCTCGACGTCCTCGTCGGACATGTGCAGCGCGGCCATGGCGGTGGCGGCCGGCTCCAGGATGCGCCGCACCTCCAGGAACTGCAGCACGGTGTCGTCGCGATGGAAGTCCACGACGAACGACATCGCGTCGAGCAGCAGGTTGGGCTGGAGGCTGGTGACGTAGGTGCCGTCGCCCTGCCGTACGTCGAGCACGTTGATCAGGGCGAGCGCGCGCACGGCCTCCCGCAGGGAGTTGCGGGACAGGCCGAGCCGTTCGGCCAGGTCGGCCTCCTTCGGCAGCCGGTCACCGGGGCGCAACTCACCCGAAATGATCATCTGCTTGATCCGGTCGATCGCCGCGTCCGTGACCGCCACGAAGCCACCCCCTGTTCGCAGGCGGACGAGGCCGCCAGACGTCGGATGTCTAGCAGTTTAGGGGAAGCCGGACCTGCTCTCACCCTGGTCAGCGGACTTACGAAAGCCGCTCAGGCGTGCGCGTCACTTCCAGCAAGCAGTAGAGAAAGTCATGTCAATTCGATTAAAAGGTCTTCACAACCGGACGAAACGGGATTACGTTCGCGACGCCTGCTCTTCTGGAGGCTGGTGTGACAAAGCCCCCAGGCCGACAGGTGGCCCCCCGGGTCACCCGTTCACCCCTCAAAGGAGCTGTCTTGACAGTTCACCGGCATCGCGCCTTGAGCCGTCTGGCCGCGGCGATGTCCCTCGCAGTGGCTCTGCCCGTTCCCTTCATGTCCGCGTCCCCCGCCATGGCGTCGGTGACGCGGGCCGGCGCCGCCAGTGCCGCGGCCCCTGACTTCAAGGTGCTCGTCTTCTCCAAGACGACCGGTTTCCGGCACGACTCGATCCCCGAGGGGATCGCGGCGGTGCAGAAGCTCGGCCAGGAGAACAACTTCGCGGTCGACACGACCGAGGACAGCGCGGCGTTCACCGACGCCAACCTGGCGCAGTACCAGGCCGTCATCTTCATGTCCACGACCGGTGACCCGGTCAGCACCCAGGACCAGAAGGACGCCTTCCAGCGCTACATCCAGAAGGGCGGCGGCTACGTCGGCGTCCACGCGGCGGCCGACAGCGGCTACGACTGGGCGTGGTACGGCAAGCTGGTCGGGGCCTACTTCAAGCAGCACCCGGCGATCCAGCAGGCGACGGTCAAGGTCGAGGACCCGGCGCACCCGTCGACCGCGGGCCTGCCGACGACCTGGAGCCGTACCGACGAGTGGTACGACTACCGGACCAACCCGCGTAACACGGTTCACGTGCTGACGTCGCTGGACGAGAAGTCCTACACCGGCGGCACGATGGGCGCCGACCACCCCAACACGTGGTGTCAGGACTACGACGGTGGCCGCTCGTGGTACACCGGCCTGGGCCACCTGAAGGAGAACTACAGCGAGGCGAACTTCCTCAAGCTGCTCCTCGGCGGTATCAAGACCGCCTCGGGCGCCGTGAAGGCCGACTGCTCCGCTTCGCAGAGCAGCAGCTACGACAAGGTGGAGCTGGACGCCGACACGTCCAACCCGATGATGCTGGACGTCGCCAAGGACGGCCGGGTCTTCTACATCGACCGGCTCGGCGATGTGAAGATCATCAAGCCCAGTGGGGGCACGGTCCAGGCCGCTCACCTCGATGTCTTCACCGCCAACGAGAGCGGTCTGCTCGGTATGGCGCTGGACCCCGGGTTCGCGACGAACAAGTGGATCTACCTGTACTACTCGCCCACGGGCTCGGAGAACGTCGACCGGCTGAGCCGGTTCACGGTCAACGGGGACACCCTGGACCTGGCGAGCGAGAAGAAGATCCTCGACGTGCCGGTGCAGCGCGCCGAGTGCTGCCACCACGGCGGCGGCCTGGTGATGGACCCCAAGACCGGCAACCTCTGGCTGGGCACGGGCGACAACACCAACCCCTTCGCCTCCGACGGCTTCGCGCCGATCGACGAGCAGTCGGGCCGCTCCAGCTGGGACGCCCAGCGCTCCGCGGGCAACACCAACAGCCTGAGCGGCAAGCTGCTGCGCATCCACCCCGAGGCGGACGGCACCTACACGATCCCGTCGGGCAACCTGTTCGCGCCGGGCACGGACAAGACCAAGCCGGAGATCTACGGCATGGGCTTCCGTAACCCGTTCCGGATCGGGATGGACCCCAAGACCGGCAACGTGATGCTGGGTGAGTACGGCCCCGACTCGAACGCTGCCAGTGCCACGCGTGGCCCGCAGAACACGGTGGAGTGGAACCTCATCTCCAAGCCGGGCAACTACGGCTGGCCGTACTGCATCGGCAACAACTCGCCCTACATCGACTACAACTTCGCGACGAAGCAGTCGGGTTCGGCGTTCAACTGCGCGGCTCCGGTCAACGACTCGCCGAACAACACCGGCCTGACCAACCTGCCGCCGGTGATCCCGGCGACCGTGTGGTACCACTACGCCTCCGACGCCAACAACTTCCCCGAGCTGAGCGGCGGCGCCCCGATGGGCGGCCCGGTCTACCGCTTCGACGAGAACGTGAAGTCGGACGTCAAGTGGCCGGCCTACTGGGACGGCAAGGCCATGTTCGGTGAGTGGAACAACAACGCCATGTGGTCGTTCCAGCTCAACGAGGACGGCACCAAGCTCGTCGAGATGAACCGGATCCTTCAGACCCTGAGCTTCAAGAAGCCCATGGACATGAAGTTCGGCCCCGACGGCGCCCTCTACCTGATCGAGTGGGGCTCGGGCTTCGGCGGCGACAACGCCGACTCCGGCGTCTACCGCGTGGAGTACATCAAGGGCAACCGCCCGCCGGTGGCGCGCGCCAGCGCCGACAAGACCGACGGCCCGACGCCGCTGACCGTCAAGTTCAGCAGCGACGGCTCGCGCGACCCCGACGGCAAGGCGATCACCTACGCCTGGGACCTCAACGGTGACGGCACGACCGACTCCACCGAGGCCAACCCCACCTTCACCTACACGAAGGCCGGCGAGTACAGCGCCGTCCTGACGATCACCAACGCCGATGGCAGGACCGCGACCTCCAGCGTGACGGTCAACGCGGGCAACACCAAGCCCGAGGTCAAGGTCGAGCTGCCGCCGAGCGGCTCGTTCTTCGAGTTCGGCGACCAGGTGAAGTTCAAGGTCACCGTCACCGACGCCGAGGACGGCACGGTCGACTGCAGCAAGGTGCAGATCCAGTCCATCCTGGGTCACGACACCCACGGTCACCCGCTCGACCAGACGACCGGCTGCGAGGGCGTCGTGCAGACCGCCATGGCGGGCCACGGTGAGTACGACAACCTGTTCTACGTCATCGAGGCCAGCTACACCGACAAGGGCGCCGGGACGGCCAAGCCGCTCACCGGGCGGGGTCAGGTCATCCTGCAGCCCAAGCGCAAGCAGGCCGAGCACTTCAGCGCCACCGGCCGGGTCACCGGCGGCACCGGCACCGACGCCGCGGGCGTGCAGGTCGAGACCACGACCGACACCGCGGGCGGCAACCAGAACATCGGGTTCACCCAGGACGGCGACTGGTGGTCGTTCGACCCGATCAACCTGACCGACATCACCGCGATCCGGCTCCGCGCCGCCTCGGCCGGTCCCGGCGGCACCGTGCAGATCCGTCAGGGCAACCCCGACAACGGCACCCTGGTCGGCTCGGTGGACATCACGCCCACCGGCAACTGGCAGACGTACAAGGACGTCACGGTCGACCTGACCAACCCGCCGACGACCAGCGGCCCGCTGTACTTCGTCGTGCGCAAGCCGGCGAGCGCGGCGAACGACGCCTACCTGCTCAACTTCAACTGGGTCGACTTCATCGGCAAGGGCGCCACCAACAACCAGCGTCCGACCGTGTCGGTGGCCGCCAACGCGACCACGGGCATCGCGCCGCTGAAGGTGGACTTCACCACCACCGCCACCGACCCCGAAGGCGACGCGCTCACCTACAAGTGGAACTTCGGGGTGAACGGCGCGCCGCAGCCGACCACGGCCAACGCGAGCTACACCTACACCACGCCGGGCACCTACACCGCCGTGGTGACGGTGACCGACGCCAAGGGCGCCGCCGGCAGCGCCCAGGTGCAGATCAAGGTGGACGCGCCGGCCACGGCGTGCTTCACCGGCCGCTCCGACGACTTCCTGGGCACCCAGCTCGACCGTGACCGCTGGTCGGTCATCCGGGAGAACCAGGACCTGCGGGTCGCCGACGGCAGCCTGATCATCCCGACCTCGGCCACCGACATCTACAGCACGGGCGGCAGCACGCCGAACATCGTCGTGCAGCCGATGCCGTCGGGCGCCTGGACGGCCACCGCCAAGCTCACGCTGAAGGCACTCACCACCTACCAGCAGGCCGGCCTGGTCATCTACGGCGACGACGACAACTACGCCAAGATGGTGCTGCAGGCACGGGGCAGCAACGACCACGCGGCCCGCATCTTCCAGTTCATCCGGGAAGACAAGGGCAGCCCCAACGAGGTGACCGCGAGCAACACCGCCAACCTCGGGGACGCCTACCCCGACACGGTGTACGTGCGGTTCATCAGCGACGGCACCAACATCACCGCGCACTACTCCTCGGACGGCACCACCTTCACGGCGATGTCGGAGACCAAGCCGCTCGCCGGGATCTCCAACCCGAAGATCGGCCTGATCTCGCTGGCCTCGACCAACAACCCGGTGACGGACGCGGCCTTCGACTGGTTCCACATCACGCCCGACGACAAGGCCACGGCCTCGGACCCCAACGACGAGTTCGAGGGCACCGCGCTCGACCTCTGCCGCTGGAGCGCCAACGTGCGCTACGACGCGACGGCGGCGCGGGTGAGTGGTGGTCAGCTCCAGCTCGACACGACCAAGGGTGACATCTACGGGTCCGACAACAGCAACCCGAAGAACTTCATCCTGCAGACGGCGCCGAGCGGTGACTGGACGCTGGAGACCAAGGTCGACGGTTCCGCTCTCAACGAGCAGTTCCAGCAGGGCGGCCTGATCGTCTACGGCGACGACGAGAACTACGTGAAGTTCGACTACGTCGCGGACAACGCCGCGGGCTCCGCGGTGACCCGGCGGCTCGAGCTGCGCAGCGAGGTCGGCGGCGTCGTGCAGGACCCGCAGCCCCAGGTCACCAACCTGACCAGCGGGGTGTGGTGGCTGCGCCTGACGAAGACCGGAGACGGCTTCACCGCCTCCTACTCCTCGGACGGCGCCACCTGGACCGACCTGGCCACCGACGGCACGGCCGCCGTGGTCAAGAACAGCGCCGTGGCCGGCACCGGCAAGGTCGGTCTGTTCGGCTTCGGCGTCAACCAGGGCGCGTCCAAGACGGTCAAGTTCGACTACTTCAAGCTGACCCCGGCGGCCACGTCGAAGGTCAAGCTGACCGTCACCGCGGCCACCCGCTGCATCGGCACCACCGCCTACCTGGCGGTCACCGCCGTCAACAACGGCGACGTGCCGGCCACGATCGTGCTGAACACCGCGTTCGGCAACAAGACCGTGACCGACGTGGCCCCGGGCAAGCAGGCCTACCAGTCCTTCAACACCCGGACCGCCCAGGTCGCCGCCGGCAAGGCCACCGTGACCGGCACCGCCACC
>NZ_JABBWZ010000029.1:0-5884 GCF_014161435.1 Microbispora sp. H10949
GGCACATAGGCCGCACCGGTCTTCAACACCGCCAGCAACGCCACGATCAGATCACTGGTCCGCGGCAGGCACACCCCCACCAACACCCCAGCCCCCGCACCCAACCCCACCAGATGACGAGCCAACCACTCAGCCCGCTCATCCAACTCCCGATACCGCACCACCCCGTCAACCGCCCGCACCGCCACCGCATCCGGACACCGATCCACCACCGCCTCGACCAACCCATGCACACACCCACCAGCCCCGACAGATGGACCGGTCAGCAAGCCACCGTCACCCAACGCACCGAGGACGGTCTTCTCCCCCGCCGTACGGACATCGAGATCCATCACCCGCGCGCCGGGATCGGCGGCCAGCGCCTCCACCACCACCGCCAACCGCTCCGCCAGCAAACCCGCCGACCGCGCATCGAACAGATCCGTGTTGTAGGTCAGGAACCCACCCAACCCCTCCACCGACTGCTCCAGATGCACCGACAACTCGAACTGGCTGGCTCGGGGACGCACCGGCACCGGGTCGACCGCGAGCCCGGGGAGCTCGTACTGCGGTGGCGTGCCGTTGATCGACAGCATGACCTGGAAGAGAGGACTGCGGCTGAGGTCGCGTTCCCGTACGCACTCGTTGATCAGCCGATCGAAGCCGACGTGCTGGTGCTGCTGGGTGGCGAGCGCGGCGTCGTGCGTGGCGCGCAGCACGTCACGGAGAGTCGTCTCCGGCGCCGGGCGCATGCGCAGGGGCAGCGTCGTGACGAGCATGCCGATGACATCCGTGAACTCGGGCCGGGTACGCCCTGAGGCGGCGAACCCGATCGTGACGTCGTCCTGGCCGCTGAGCTTGGCCAGGAGCACACCCAGCGCCGTCGCCACGACGGAGAACGTACTCGCCCCGGTCGCCCGGGTCACGGCGGCGACGGTCGCGGCCGGCAGGGACAGCGGAACGGCGTCCCCACGGTGTGTCTGGTACGGCGGGCGTGGCTTGTCCGTGGGCAGGTCGAGCGTCTGCGCGCCGGCGAGGTGCTCGCGCCAGAAATCCATGTCCTCGTCGGTGACCGGCCGCTCCCACAGCTCGACGTCCGCGAACTGCACAGACGCGGGTGAAGGGGCCTCGTTTCCCGCCGGACCTTCGGCCAGCCTGGCGTAGTGGCCGGTGATCTCACGGAGCAGCAGGTCGAGCGACCAGCCGTCGCAGATGAGGTGGTGGAGGCTCAGGAGCAGCACGTGTTCCTCGTCCGACACCCTCACCAGGACCGTACGCATGAGCGGCCCGGCGGCGAGGTCGAGCGGCCGGGACGCCTCCTCGTCGAGCACCGCGGCCCAGTCGGACGCGGTCACTTCCTCCAGGTCGGCGACCGGTTCCGCGGACACCACCTGTACGAGCTCCTCGTTCTCCTCACGGAGGGTGGTGCGCAGGCTTTCGTGGCGCCGGGCGGTGTGGGCGAGGGCGGTGCGCAGCACATCCCGGTCGAGCGGCCCGCGTACGGTCGCCGCGCCGGTGATGTGGTACGCCAGATTCGTGTCCGGGTGCAGATGACACAAGAACCACAACCGCTGCTGATTCGCCGTCGCCGGATGCACATGCTCACCAGCGGGATGACGACCCACCGGGATCGCGACCACCTCACCGGCACCCACACCCGGCAACCGCTCGGCCAGACCGGCGACCGTCGGATGATCGAACACCAGCCGAAGCGGCACCACCACACCCAGCGCCTCCGACAACCGATGCACCAACCGCGTGGCCAGCAACGAATGCCCACCCAGACTGAAGAAATCGTCATGGATGTTCGTCACCGGCCGGCCCAGCAGACCGGCGAACAACCCGGCCACCAGACGCTGCGCCTCGGTGCCGGGAGCCTCGGCCTCACTGTTGCCGGACACCGATGTCGGCTCGGGCAGCGCCTTACGATCGATCTTCCCGTTCGGCGTACGCGGCAGCGCCTCCATCACCACGATGCGGGCAGGCACCAGATGCTGCGGCAGACACCCCCGCAGATACCGCAGAAGAATCTGCTCGCAATCCGCATCGCACAGGGCAAGATCACCATGATCCGCCGCAACGGCAGGACGACCACCATGCACGTCATGGGTGCCCGCGTGGTCACTGTGCTCGTCGTGGGCTCGCTCGTCGCCCTGCGCATGGTTGCCGTGGTCGCGGGTGGGAGTGTTCTTGCTGGCGATGTGGGCGATCAGGTGGTCGCCGTGGACGGTGACCACGGCCTCGGACACGGCCGGGTGCTGGAGCAGGGCGTGTTCCACCTCGCCCGGCTCGATCCGGAACCCCCGCAGCTTCACCTGATGGTCCACCCGGCCGTGGTAGTCCAGGAAGAACTCCACCCCGCCGTCCGCGGTGGTGCAGGGGCGCCAACGGGCCAGATCCCCCGTCCGATACAACCGCCCACCCTCACCATGGGCGTCGTCATCGGGGAGGGCATCGCCGTCGTCGTCCCCGTGGCTGCCGGGGAGGGGCAGGTAGCGTTCGGCCGTCAGGGCGGGCCGCTGGTGGTAGCCCCGCGTCACGCCCTGGCCCGATAGATACACCTCGCCGATCGCGCCCAGCGGCACCGGACGCAACTCGCTGTCGAGCAGATGCACGCGTGACCCGGGCAGGGCGCGGCCCAGCGGGGTCCGCTCCGCACCGGGGTCGGTCACCGCGTGGGTGGAGTACGTGGTGTCTTCAGTCGGGCCGTACAGGTTGTTGACCACGGCGACCGCCGGGTCCCGGTACAACCCGCGCACCAACTCCACCGGCAACGGCTCCCCGGCCAGGTTGATCGTCGCCGCCCGTGGCGGGATCGCCCCGGCCGCCAGCAACTCCGCCGCCGCCGACGGCACCGTGTTCACCAACGTCACATGCCCGAACCCGGCCCGATCCTCGATCAGATCCAGCGCGTTACCCGCCGCCAAGGTGACGGTGGCCCCCACCGACAACGGGGCGAAGATCTCAAACACCGACAAGTCGAAACACACACTCGTCGACGCCAGCGTCTCCGCCAGCACCCCCACCCCGAACGCCTGCCCCGCCCAGGCGAGCATCGCCACCGTCTGCCGATGCTCGATCACCACACCCTTCGGCCGCCCCGTCGACCCCGACGTGTAAATCACATACGCCGCATCCGAAGGCTGCACTTCCACGCTCAACCGGCCATGGAACCCGTCCCCGGCCGTACCGAGCACGGCACCGACGTCGACGACCTGCACCCCGGCCGAACCGGCCGAGCCCGCGGAACCGGCCAGGGGGTTATGGTCGGGTGTGGTCATCAGCACGGCCGCCTCGCTGTCGGCCAGCAGATAGGCCACCCGCTCCGGCGGATACCCCGGATCGATCGGCACATAGGCCGCACCGGTCTTCAACACCGCCAGCAACGCCACGATCAGATCACTGGTCCGCGGCAGGCACACCCCCACCAACACCCCAGCCCCCGCACCCAACCCCACCAGATGACGAGCCAACCACTCAGCCCGCTCATCCAACTCCCGATACCGCACCACCCCGTCAACAGCCCGCACCGCCACCGCATCCGGACACCGATCCACCACCGCCTCGACCAACCCATGCACACACCCACCAGCCGGCACACCAGCCGGACCGGTCAGCGGACCACCGCCACCCAACACACCGAGGACCGACTTCTCCCCCGCCGTACGAACGTCGAGATCCACCACCCGCGCGCCGGGATCGGCGGCCAGCGCCTCCACCACCACCGCCAGCCGCTCCGCCAGCAAACCCGCCGACCGCGCATCGAACAGATCCGTGTTGTAGGTCAGGAACCCACCCAACCCCTCCACCGACTGCTCCAAATGCACCGACAACTCGAACTGCGTACCGGCGGGCGCCATGTCGACTCGGGTGAAGTGGAGGCCGGGCAGTTCCAGCGTCCGCTGGGGTGCGCTGTCCAGCGCGAGCATGACCTGGAAGAACGGGCTGCGGCTGAAGTCGCGTTCCGGCCGCACGTGCTGGACGATCCGCTCGAACGGGGTGTCGCTGTGAAGCTGGACCTCCAGAAGGTTCGCGTGCGTCGCGCTCAGCGCCTCCGCGAGCGTCATGCCGGGCCGGGTCACGGAGCGCAGGGGAAGGGAGTTCGCCAGGAAACCGATCATCTCGGCGGTGCCGGGATGCGTACGGCCGGAGGACGGGATGCCGATGGTGACATCGTCCTGACCGGCGAGTTTGGCGAGCAGCAGCGTCAACGCCGTGGTGATCACCGTGAAGGTCGTCGTACCGCTCTCCCGTGCGAGGCGCTCGACGGTCTGCGCCGGCAGGGAGAGCGGAACGGCGTCCCCACGGTGCGTCTCGTACGGCGGGCGTGGCTTGTCCGTGGGCAGGTCGAGCGTCTGCGCGCCGGCGAGGTACTCACGCCAGAACCCGAGTTCGGAGTCATCGGCCGGAGTTTCGAGCTTCCACTGGGCGTAGTCGCCGTACTGAAGAGGGGCGCCCTGCGGGAACGGTTCACCCGTACGGGCCGCCTGATAATGATCGGCGATCTCGCGGAACAGCACGGTGAGGGACCAGCCGTCGGCGATGACATGGTGGAGCGACAGCAGCAGCACGTGTTCGTCGTCCGAGACACGCACCACCCGCGCGCGGAACAGCGGGCCCTGTTCGAGGTCGACCGTCGAGGTCCGCCACTGCTCCAGGGTTTCCGCCAGGTCGGGCACGGCGGTGAGCGGCGGCTCCCAATCCCACTCCTCGTGAACGACCTGTACGAGTTCCCCCTCCGCCATCCGGAGGGTGGTGCGCAGGCTTTCGTGGCGCCGGACGGTCTGGGCGAGGGCGGTGCGCAGCACATCCCGGTCGAGCGGCCCGCGTACGGTCGCCGCACCGGTGATGTGGTACGCCAGATTCGTATCCGGGTGCAGATGACACAAGAACCACAACCGCTGCTGATTCGCCGTCGCCGGATGCACATGCTCACCAGCCGGATGACGACCCACCGGAATCGCGACCACCTCACCGGCACCCACACCCGGCAACCGCTCAGCCAGACCGGCCACCGTCGGATGATCGAACACCAGCCGAAGCGGCACCACCACACCCAGCGCCTCCGACAACCGATGCACCAACCGCGTGGCCAGCAACGAATGCCCACCCAGACTGAAGAAATCGTCATGGATGTTCGTCACCGGCCGGCCCAGCAGACCGGCGAACAACCCGGCCACCAGACGCTGCGCCTCAGTGCCGGGAGGCTCCACTTCACCGGCCCCGGCGGTCGTGAGCGACGGCGCGGGCAGCGCCTTACGATCGATCTTCCCGTTCGGCGTACGCGGCAACGCCTCCATCACCACGACACGGGCAGGCACCAGATGCTGCGGCAGACACCCCCGCAGATACCGCAGAAGAATCTGCTCGCAATCCGCATCGCACAGGGCAAGATCACCATGATCCGCCTCAACCGCAGGACGACCACCATGCACATCGTGCGCGCCGGCGTCGTCGTGATGAATATGGCTGAGGGCTCTGGTGGCGATGTGGGCGATCAGGTGGTCGCCGTGGACGGTGACGACCGCCTCGGACACGGCCGGGTGCTGGAGCAGGGCGTGTTCCACCTCGCCCGGCTCGATCCGGAACCCCCGCAGCTTCACCTGGTGATCCACCCGGCCGTGGTAGTCCAGGAAGAACTCCACCCCGCCATCTGCGGTGGTGCTGGGGCGCCAGCGGGCCAGGTCCCCCGTCCGATACAACCGCCCACCCTCACCATGAGCGTCGTCATCGGGGAGGGCATCGCCGTCGTCGTCCCCGCGGCTGCCGGGGAGGGGCAGGTAGCGTTCGGCCGTCAGTGCGGGCCGCTGGTGGTAGCCCCGTGTCACGCCTTCGCCGGACAGGTACACCTCGCCGATCGCGCCGAGCGGTACCGGTCGCAGCTCGCTGTCCAGCAGGTGTACGC